>NZ_JARGEK010000055.1 GCF_029211165.1 Roseisolibacter sp. H3M3-2 | reverse complement strand
CGCCGGCGCCCGCCGCGGGCGACGACGCCGCGCGCGTGCGGCGGCGCTTCGGCGCGCTGCTCGACCGCGTCGCCTGCCACCGCGACCCGGCGCGCTGGCACCGGCTGTACGCCGCGCTCTGGCGGCTGACGCACGGCGAGCCGCACCTGCTGGCGGTGCGCACCGACCCCGACGTGCGCCCGCTGGCCGAGATGGCGAAGGCGGTCGACCGCGAGGTGCACAAGCTGCACGCCTTCGTGCGCTTCCGCGTGGTGGCGGACGACGCCGGCCCGCGCTACGTGGCCTGGTTCGAGCCGGCGCACGACGTGCTCGCGCTGGCGGCGCCGCTGTTCGTGCGGCGCTTCGCGTCCATGCGGTGGGCGATCGTGACGCCGTTCGCGTCGGCGACGTGGGACGGCGCGTCGCTCGCCCTGGGCCCCGGCGCCCCGCGCCCGGCCGCCGACGGCGACGACGCCGAGGCGCTGTGGCGCACGTACTACGCGCACGTCTTCAACCCGGCACGCGTGAAGGTGCAGGCGATGCGGGCGGAGATGCCGCTCCGGTACTGGCGGAACCTCCCGGAGGCGGAACTCATCCCTTCGCTGCTGCGCGAGGCTCCGCACCGTGTGCGGGAGATGATCGAGCGCGCGCAGGCGGAGTCGGGCCGGGCGCTGCGGGCGGCGGACCGCGGATCGCACGAACCCGCAGCCCGCCGCCCGCAGCGTCCGGCGGAGGGGAGCGCCGCCCGCGCGCCGGAGCCGCTCGAGATCGACGGCTGCGAGGTCCGCGTCGGGACGGCGAGTTGGACCGACCCCACGATCCTCGTCCCCGGGCTGTTCTACCCGCACGGCGTCGACACGCCCGAGGCGCGGCTGCGGTACTACGCGGGGCGCTTCCCGCTCGCCGAGATCGACAGCACGTACTACGCGCTGCCGACGCGGAAGGTGGCCGCGCTGTGGGCGGAGCGCGCGCCGGCGGGGTTCGTGTTCGACGTGAAGGCGCACGCGACGATGACCGGGCACCCGGTCGAGACGGCGCGGCTGCCGCGGGCGCTGCGCGACCTGCTCCCGCCGTCGCTGCGCGGGGCGACGCGCGTGCCGGCGGGCGAGCTGCCGCCGGCGGCGACGGACGCGGCCTGGACGACGTTCCTCGACGCGCTGGAGCCGCTCGGCGCGGCCGGGAAGCTCGGGGCGCTGCTGCTGCAGTTCCCGCGCAGGTCCCGCCCGACGCGCGACGCGGCCGACGCGCCGCGCGCGCCGCGCGGGCGGCTCGTCCTCGGGTACGCCGCGGGGCGCGTGGCGGCGGTCGAGTTCCGGCACCGCGACTGGTACGCGCCGCGGCTGCGCGCGCGCACGCTGGCGCTGCTGGAGCGGCTCGGCTTCGCGCACGTCGTCGTCGACGCGCCGCCAGGGCACGCCAGCTCGGTGCCGATGGTCGCCGAGGCGACGCACCCCGCGCTGGCGATCGTGCGGCTGCACGGGCGGCGCGTCGAGACGTGGGAGCGCCCGGTGCAGGTGGTGTCCGAGCGCTACCGCTACCGCTACTCGGTCGAGGAGCTGGCCGCGTTCGTGCCGCCGATCGTCGACGTGGCCAAGCAGGTGCAGGGGGTGCACGTGGTGTTCAACAACTGCCACGCGGACTACGGCACGTCGAACGCGGACGAGATCGCGGCGCTGATCCGGCGGCGCGACGCGCTGCGACGCACGCTCCTCGACGGCCGCGCGGCCGCGGGCTGAGGCGCCCCGGCACGCCTCCCGGCGCGGGCGGGCGCCTCCACCGGCCGAGCAGCGCGCGCCACACGGCACGCCACGCGTCGCGCACGACCTGCGGGAGCGTGTACATCTCGGCCTGCGACAGCACGATCTCCACGGGCGGCTCCGGTCGGGGGGAGGCGCAACGTACGCGCGCCGGCGCCGCCGTCCGATTGATTCGGGTTCCGCTAAATTGTCGCGCGTGTACCGCTTCCACCTGACGCCCGAGGACCTCGCGCAGGTCCGCTTCGCCGTCGACCCGCTGTGGGAGTGCGTGGCCAGCGTGCGCGCGCTCGGCGCCCCCGGACGCCACGCGCTGCACCGGCCGTGGGCCGCCGAGGCGGCGGCCGCGGTGCGCGGGCTCGACCTGTCGCCGGTGCGCGCCCTGCTCCCCGACGGCGTGTGCCCGCCGCACGTGCTCGCGCCGCCGCCGGAGGGGCCGGAGCCGGCGATCGGCGACCAGATCGCGCGGCTGCGCGCGGCCGCCGCGCCGGCGCCGCTGGCCGACGTGCTGGCGGCGTACTGGGAGCGCGCGCTGGCGCCGCACTGGCCGCGCTTCGCCGCGGTGCTGGAGGGGGACATCCTGTGGCGCGCGCGCCTGCTGGCGCTCGACGGCGCGGGCGGGCTGCTGCGCGAGCTGCACCCGCAGGTGTGCTTCGCCGGCTCGGTGGTGCGGGTCGACGGCGCGGTCGAGCGCGACGTGCGGCCGGCGGGGCGCGGGCTGCTGCTGGTGCCGTCGATCTTCGCGTGGCCGGACGTGTCGGTCGCCAGCGACCCGGCGGTGCGCCCGACGCTGCGCTACGCGGCGCGCGGCGTGGCCGAGCTGTGGCTGGAGGAGTGCGCGCCGCCGCGCGGGGACGCGGCGGCGGCGCTGGCGGAGCTGAGCGGGCGCGCGCGCGCGCGGCTGCTGCTGCGCCTCGTCGCGCCGATGACCACCGGCGAGGTGGCGCGCCGCGCGCGGCTCACCGCCGGCGCGGCGTCGCAGCACCTGACGGCGCTGGCGGGGGCGGGGATGCTGCGGCGCACGCGCGTGGGGCGCCGCGTCTACTACCAGCGGTCGCCGCGCGCCGAGCGCGTGCTGGCCGCGCTGGAGGGGGCGACGTGACCGACCGACTGGAGGCGCAGCTGGCGTTCGTGCGCGAGCTGGACCGGCTGAAGCTCGTGCTGCGGCGGACGAGCGTGGGCGGCGGCTCGCGGCGCGAGAACAGCGCCGAGCACTCGTGGCACCTGGCGACGATGGCGGTGGTGCTCGCCGAGCACGCGCCGCCTGGCACCGACCTGGAGCGCGCGATCCGCATGCTGCTGGTGCACGACGTCGTCGAGATCGACGCCGACGACACGTTCGCGTTCGCGGCGCTGGCCGACCCCGCGGTGGCGCAGGCGCAGGTCGAGCGCGAGCGGCGCGCCGCCGACCGGCTGTTCGGGCTCCTCCCCGACCCGCAGGGCGCCGAGCTGCGCGCGCTGTGGGTGGAGTTCGAGAGCGGCGCGACCGAGGGCGGCACGCCGACGGCGCGCTTCGCGGTGGCGCTCGACCGGCTGCAGGCGATGCTGCAGAACGCGGGGAACGCCGGCGGCACCTGGCGCGAGGCGGGGATCACGGTCGCGCAGGCGTACCGCCGCATGGCGCCGATCCGGGAGGGGGCGCCGGGATTGTGGCCGCTGGTGGAGCGGACGATCAGTGACGCCACCACGGCGGGCTTTCTGAGACACGGATGAACACGGAAACCGGGGGAGAGACGTCAGCCTCGCGTCTCTCCCCCGGTTTCCGTGTTCATCCGTGTCGAAGCAGTTCCACGTCGCCGAGGATCGTCGGCGTCCCGCGCACCGCGTCCGCGCGCGCCGCCGCCTCCTGCGCTTCCAGCCGCGCGCGCACGTGCGCCGACTCGAGGTCGCGCGCGAAGCGCACCACGTCGAGCCCCAGCGCCACGGCGATCGCGGCGAGCGACTCGGGCCAGAGCGGCGCCGGCGCGTCCATCATCGCCTCGTGCATCGCCCAGAACTTTCCCTGCGCCCCCGCCGCCTCGGCGGCCGCGGCGGCGCGTCCCGCGTTCGGGAAGGCGCCCGGCGGCGCGTAGTGGCGCCACTCGACGCGCGCGCGTCCCGACTCGGCGAGCGCGCGCAGCGCCGGCCAGGTGCGCCGGCAGTCGAGGCATTCGTAGGTGCCGTAGACGACCAGCGTCGCCGGGGCGTCGAGCGAGCCGGTGACGCGGCCGACGGCGGGGTCCCCGGGCCGGGGCGACGGGGAGGCGTGCCGCGCGCCGTCGCGCGCGTCCGCCGCCGCCGGCCGCGGGGACTCGGTGGGGATCGCGAGCGCGCCGCTCATGCCGCGCGCGCCGGGAGGAGGGCCTCGTCGTCGGCCCACACCGTGCCGTCGTGCTGCGGGTAGTCGACGTAGCCGCGCGCGTCGCCGCCGTAGAACGTGGACGGGTCGGGGGCGGCGAGCGGCGCGCCGTCGCGCAGGCGGTCGACGAGGTCGGGGTTGGCGACGAACGGGGCGCCGAACGACACCAGGTCGGCGCGGCCGGCGCCGAGCACCGCGTCGGCGCTCGCGCGGTCGTAGCCGCCGTTGACGATCAGCGTGCCGCCGAAGGCCGCGCGCATCGCGTCGGTGAACGGCGCGCCCGCCGGCGCCGGGTCGACGAGGTGCAGGTAGGCGAGGCCGAGGGGGGCGAGCAGCCGGGCGACCGCGGGGAAGGTCGTCGCCGGGTCGCTGTCGTGCATCGAGTTCACCTCGGCGCCCGGGGAGAGGCGCACGCCGACGCGGTCCGCCCCGATGGCCGACGCCGCCGCGTCGACCGACTCGAGGAGCAGGCGTGCGCGCCGCTCGACCGGGCCGCCGTAGGCGTCGGTGCGGCGGTTGCTGCCGTCGCGCAGGAACTGGTCGAGCAGGTAGCCGAAGGCGCCGTGCAGCTCGACGCCGTCGAAGCCGGCCTCCAGCGCCCACCGCGCGCCGTCGCCGTACGAGGCGGCGATGCCGGGGAGCTCGTCGATGTCGAGGGCGCGCGGCGTGACGTAGGGCTGCATCCCGTCGCGGGCGCGCACGAGCCCCTCGGGGGCGATCGCGGACGGGGCGACCGGTCGGGCCGCGTCGGGGAAGAGCGACGGGTGGCCGACGCGCCCGGTGTGGAGCAGCTGGGCGACGATGCGGCCGCCGCGCGCGTGCACGGCGTCGGTGACGCGGCGCCACGCCCCGCGCTGCGCCTCGGTCTCGAGCCCCGGCGTGTTCGGGTAGCCGTAGCCGCGCGGGTGCGCGTGCGCCGCCTCGGAGACGATCAGCCCCGCGCCGGCGCGCTGCGCGTAGTAGCGCGCGGCGAGGTCGGGGGGGACGCGCGCGTCGTCGGCGCGGCTGCGGGTCATGGGGGCCATGACGACGCGGTTGGGGAGCTCCCAGGCGCCGACGCGCGCGGGGCGGAACAGGGGGGACGTGGGGGTGCTCATCTCGGCCTGCCGGTTGGGGGGGAACCTTCGCCGATCGTGCAATTGTACAAGCGTCTAATTATCGACCCGGAAGCAGCCCCCTCGCGGGGGCGGGCGCCTCAGCCGACGGGGGCGGTCAGCTTCAGACGGCGGTCGAGCTCGGCGCGGTAGGCCTCGAGGACGCCGGGGCGCAGGCGGTAGTGGCCGTGCTGCCCCTCGCGCCGCGGCTCGATCAGCCCGGCGTTCGTCAGCTCCTTGAGGTGGTGCGAGATCGTCGCCTGCGACACGGGGAACGTCTCGACCATGCGCTTGCACGGCAGCTCGTCGCACCCCGCGATCATCTCCAGCAGCTCGAAGCGGCGGGGGTCGGCGAGCGCCTTGGCGACGCGCGTGAACTGCTCCTGGTCCATGGGCGGGCAAGCTACGGGCGGTCAATCGATAGATCAATAGGCGATCATCTAAATATCGCCGGCGGCCGACATTCGGGTTATGTTCGGCGACCCATGCGCACCCTCCCGGTTCTCCCGGTCCTCGACGCGCAGTCGGACATCGTCTACCACGAGACGACGCCCCGCTCGGTGCTGAACGCGCCCGAGGCGACGGGGATCGGGATCTGGTCGCTGAACCCGTACGTCGGCTGCGCCTTCGGCTGTGTGAGTAGCTACGCGAAGGGCATTGTTCACCAAGCCGAATCTGTCCCGAAGCCTAAATGGAGACGGAAGAGGAAGAGGGCCGACAGTCAGCGCTGCCGGCCCTCCTTACGATCCACGTTGCAACGCCTCGGCGACATCCTTCTGGAAATCCCTCCGACGCTTGACTCGCTGCTCCCGGGCCTCGCGGACACGCTCGACGACCTGCGCCCATGGGATGCCAACCAGCGCCTCGTCGAGCAGTCGTCGGAGCACTTTTTCTGTGCGGACCAGAGCATCCGGGTTCACCACGCGTAGTCGCTGCTCCTGGGGGGCGAAGTCGTACTTGCAAGCGGGCGGGCTCTCCCACGCGAATCGGTACTCGCCGTCCGCGACGGCTAATAGAGCAAGCCGATCCCCTGGCAGAAGGCCGTAGAGCTTGGGATCCTCTTCGAGGACGCTGCGGCGCTCCGTAAGTACGCGGCACAGCTTCGCGGCGCGCTCGTGATACAAGGCCGGCACCGGACTCAAGACGGCGAATCGGGCGAGCGAATCACGAGCCCCGAAAGGCAGCGAGTCGAGCGTCGCGGTCCGTAGGCCAAGGTAGCCACGGGTTAACGCCCTCGGCACACGGGAGGAGTTCTCGACCATGGATGGTACTTATAGTCCGTGGACTCATAAGCGTCAAGCCGAGAGGCTTGCCGTCCATGCCTCGACAACCGTCCGCTGGAGAACGAGGACCCGATCGCCAGGGCACACTCCGAGCCTTTGGACTCAAGGTCCGCGACGTACGCATCGCCCGTGGGCTATCGCAGGAGCAGTTAGCTGCCGCCTGTGGCCTCGACCGGACGTACATCGGAGGCGTCGAGCGCGGCGAGCGGAACCTCGGACTCCTGAACATCGTGCGCATCGCGCGCACGCTATCGTTGAAACCCGCCGAGTTGCTGGAGACTCTTGAATAGGAACTCTACGAAACGCCTAGCCGCTCCAGCATGAACATCTTCATCGACACCAACGTCTTTCTCTCGTTCTTCCATTTCTCCAACGAGGACCTTGAGGAACTGAATAAGTTGAGCGTGCTGCTCAACAAGAAGAAGGCAAGGCTATTTCTCCCAGAGCAGGTACGGGACGAGTTCGCGCGCAATCGCGCAGTGAAGATCGTGGATGCCGTCAAGAACGTCCGGGGCGCGAAGATTTCGCTTTCGTTTCCCCAGATGTACAAGGACTACCCCGAGTACGCTGCTACGCGAAAGGCGATTCAAGCAGCCGAGGATCAGCTAAAGCGTCTCAACGCCCGGGTCGAAGCAGACATCGACGCGGTCACACTCAAGGCTGATCAGGCGATCGCGACGTTGTTCAGCAACGCGACCACATTCCCCATTTCGGACGACATACTCGCACGTGCGCGGCGGCGGGTGGACCTCGGCAATCCGCCCGGGAAGAAGGGATCGCATGGAGATGCGGTGAACTGGGAGACGCTCCTTGAGCATGTCCCCGATGGCGAGGATCTCTACATCATCTCGAACGATGGCGACTTCGCATCCGACCTCGACCCAGACACGTCGATCGACCCTTTTCTAGACAACGAATGGCAGAAGAGGAAGCAGTCGCACGTCATGTTTCACAAGCGACTCTCCAGCTTCTTCCAGCAGAAGTTCCCCGAGATCCACCTAGCGAGTGAGCTAGAGAAGGAGCTTCTGATCGTAGACCTCGCGAACAGCAGTTCCTTCGCGGGCACGAAGCAGACTCTCCGCACCCTGCGCAACTACACTGAGTTCACACCAGCACAGGTGAACAGCATCCTTGAGGCTGCTGGCTCGAACAGCCAAATCCACTGGATTATCAAGGACACAGACGTTGAGCCGTTCTTCCGACAGTTGATCAATGACTACAAGTCGAAGATCGACCAATTGATCCTCACCCGCGTCTTGTATCGCCTCGGCGATGTCAACGTGAGCACGTACTTCGCCGCCGTCTTCGGTGAAGATTCAGCAGAGGAGGAGCAGTAGCTGCGTCATCCCGCGTGAGCTAACAACCACGGACGCAGAGATCGTCCACTCCGCACCGCATGCCGATCATCGAGCCAGTTACACCGAGCAACCGCTCACTCCGCGATCTTCCAAACGGCGAGAAAAACGCCGTCGAGATTCCGACGGGGGCCGCATCCTGGCATCGTTTCGCTTTCTCCTACAAAGCCACCGCCGACCGCCTGGCGGATACACTGGAGCGAGACGCATGGCGGCATGGATTCGCTCTCGGAGCGCCGATGATGTTTCTCTATCGGCACTACGTGGAGACGCACCTGAAGTCGCTCCTAGTAGACGCGGGTGAACTACTCGACGATCCGCAAGACGTCCCCCTTGAGCACTATCTCGTGCGGCTCTGGGGACGAGTACGAGCCCTGTTGCTGCGCGTCAGCCCGCAGTCTGACGGACCGTGGTTCCAGCGAGCGGACGCGGTTATCCGGGAGCTTGACTCAATCGATCCGACCTCTTTCGCATTTCGCTACCCGGTTCGGAAGGATGGATCAGACTCACTCGCCACGGCTCTGATGGTGGATGCTTCCAATGTTCGCCAAATCATGGAAGAACTCCACATCCTGCTTGATGGCGCTTCCAGCCAAATCGCTGAGTACATGCAGTACAAGAATCAGCCGTACTGACATAGACCGCTCCCTCCGTAAGCCGATCGCATGGCGAGCAGGCTCCCGCCTCATTTTCTCGATCTGGTCGCGAATGCACTGCTACAGTCGTTTTGGCGCAGGCGCGCGCTCCATTCGTTCCTGCGACGTGTCGGCATCCGCGAATCGTTCCTAGCAACGTGGCGCCAGGAAGAGAGTAAGCGCGACCTCATTTACCGCATGTTCCCTGTTCTCGAAAGGACAGAAGCGGGAACCGAAGCGATACAGCGCATGGCACGCGAGCTGGCTGACCAAACTGCCTTCCCTGACCTAGAGGGCTGGGAAGAGTCGGTACAGATGAAGGCGCGCGCCGCCACCGCGGTAAGGGACCTCAGCGCCTATCTAGCTAAGCAACGGCAGGTGTTCGCGGACGAGAAGGCACAGGCAGAGTCGCGCAAACGCGCCCAGGCGATGCGCGAGGAGCGAGCACGGCAGCAAGCCGACTTGGACGCCCTTCGTGCCCGGCTCGACGGCCTTGCACAGCGGATCGGCAAGCAAGACGCCGGCTATGAGTTCCAGGGTTGGTTCTACGAGCTAGTCGAATACTACGAGGTCGTGAATCGCCGGCCCTATGTGACGGCAGGCCGTCAGATTGATGGATCTCTGACGGTGGACGGCACTACCTACATCATCGAACTGAAGTTCACGGCGGAGCAAGCCGCCGCGACCGATGTCGATAGCTTCTTCAAGAAGACGCACGACAAGGCCGACAACACGATGGGCGTCATGGTTTCGATGTCTGGATACTCCTCAGTGGCAGTTAAGGGAGCATCGGGACCGCGTACGCCTCTGCTGCTACTCGACTACGGCCATCTTTACCGCTTGCTGAGCGGTACGATAACGCTCCAAGAAATGGTCAATCGACTCCGACGTCACGCATCTCAGACGGGAGAAGCGTATCTTCCTGCTGCGGACCTCTAGTGCGCCGCACGGCGAACACGGGAGAGCCGCAACCCTGCTCAGTACAACCTGCGCGTCGTGCCTGCTAACCGCCGCCAGCACTATGTGCCCCAAAGCTATCTGCGGGCATGGTCTCCAAACGGCACTCACGTTTGGACTTACGACACCTACCGCGATGCACACGCTCTGCTACCGACGCGCGATGTAGCGCAAGAGCGCTATTTCAATGATGCCTTTCGGCGCCGACCGCACGCAGCCGACGACGGATTTCCGGCGGATGCGATTGAGCGGCAGTTCCAGGAGTGGGAGAACGACTTCCTGCTGGCGCGAGACGTGGCCCTCGGTGTAGCTCAGGGAACGAGAGAGGGCACGCTGCTGGAGCGTCGACAAATGAGTATCTGCATCGCGCTCCAGCTACTCCGGACAGCGCAACTCCGCGACATCCTCCTCCAGCAGGCGGCACAACCTCGGTCGGGGGAGGCGGGCGACCTGATCGGGTGGCTGCCTGCCGATCTAAGGGCCGAGATCGCGCGGAACCCTGCGTTCGCCACGGAGCACATTTCGCTAGTCCAAGCATGCTTGCTTTGGGAAAGCATGATCGTCCCTGAGGTCGCTGCTGAACTGTATCACTATCTGTGGGTCGTGGCCGTCAACCGGACGCCGTGGCCGTTCTACACGACTGACGCACCCGTTGCAGCATTAGCGCACCCGCATGCTCAACCACCGTTCCATCCGAAAGCACACTCGTTCGGCACAGGGGCTATGCGCCATGATGTCCTCAAGCGGCTGTATATCCCGGAACCAGAAAAGGGTGGCTTGGAGCTTATCTTTCCGGTAGCTCCGGAGTGCGCGCTGTTGATGTTTCACCCCTGTGACTTCGCCGAGACGCTCGGCGAGAAGCAAGGAAAGGTGCTGGCACTCGGCGGGGAAAGCGCGCAACTGCGGAACGTGGTGATTGCTGGCAGCGCCAGACGTCAGGTTTTCAGTTGCTCCGATGACTTCCAACTAGCGCGCGCTGCCAAGCGTTACAACGACCAGCGGAGCCCCAGCTGACTTGACTACTGGAACAGCCGATGGGAACGGACGCCTTTCCAGACGCTCAGCTGGCGCGATCAACTACCTGAACCAAGCCGTCCAACCAGTCTGTAGCATTCCAGTTTAAGCTGCGATATATCGCAGTTCGGCTGCGCGTACTGCTACGCGCGCTACGCCCACCGGTACGCGATGAAGCGCGCGGGGAATCCCGGGTCCGACGTCGAGGCGCTGCCGCCGTGGCTCGCGTTCGAGCGCCGCATCCTGGTGAAGCGCGACGCGCCGGACGTGCTGCGCCGCACGCTCGCCTCGCGCCGCGCGCGCCTGCGCCCCCTGCTGGCCGGCGAGGAGACGCTCGTCGTCGGCACGGCCACCGACCCGTACCAGCCCGCCGAGCGGCGCTTCCGGCTCACGCGCGCGGTGCTGGAGGTGCTGGCCGAGCGGCGCGGGCTGAAGGTGGTCGTCATCACCAAGAGCGCGCTGGTGGCGCGCGACGCCGACGTGCTCGCGCGGCTCGCGGAGCGGGGCGCGGTGAGCGTGCACGTCTCGCTCATCACGCTCGACCGCGCGCTCGCCCGCCGCGTCGAGCCCCGCGCGCCGACCCCCGAGGCGCGGCTGCGCGCGGTGGAGCGGCTGGCGCGCGCCGGCGTCGACGTGGGGATCAACTGCATGCCCGTCCTCCCCGGCATCACCGACCGCCCGCGCGACCTGGCGGCGCTCGTCGCGCGCGCGGCCGAGGCGGGGGCGTCGACGGTGGCCGCGGGGGCGCTACGGCTGCAGCCGGCGGCGCGCGACCGGTACCTGCCGTGGCTCGGCGCGGAGTTCCCCGCGCTGGCGGCGCGCTACCGGGCGACGTACGCGCGGGGGCACTACGCGAGCGATGCGTACCGGCAGGGGCTGCACGACTACGTGGTGCGGCTGTGCGAGCGGCACGGGCTGCGGGTGCGGGACTACAACAAGCGGGCGCGCGCGAAGCCGGGCGTCGTGTCGGAGCAGCTGTCGCTGGAACTGCCTTCGACAGGATTACAGGATTGAACGGGATTCACAGGAAAAGAGCCCTTTCCTGTCAATCCTGCAGAATCCTGCAATCCTGTCGAAGCTCTTGCACCTCCTCCCCGGCGCGGAACACGAAGGCCGGGTGCTCGCCGCGCAGCGTGACCTCGTCGCCGCGCACGTCGAGCCAGTCGCCCTCCGGCAATCCGATCACCGTGGCCTCGGGGTTCGCGACCAGGAACTCGGCGATGCGCTCGCGCCGCGTCTCGCCCTGGAAGCCGGGCGGGTGCGCGTCCGTGAAGTGGGCGTTGATCTGGAAGGGGACGAGTCCCAGCGCGCCGAAGCCGTGCGGCGGGTGCACGATGGGCATGTCGTTCGTGGTGCCGAGCGTCGGGCAGGCGACCACCGAACCGGCGCTCCAGCCGACGTACGGGACGCCGGCCAGCGCGCGCGCGCGCAGCGCCTCCAGCACGCCGGTGCGCTGCAGCGTCGCCAGCAGGTGGAAGGTGTTGCCGCCGCCGACGGCCACCGCCTCGGCGTCGCGCACGCACCCGGCCGGGTCGTCGTGCGCGTGCACCGGGTCGACGGCCACGCCGAGTGGCGCCAGCGCCTCCGCGACGCGCGCCGCGTAGGCGTCCCACGACACGCCGACGCCGGCGTACGGCACGAACGCGACGCGCCGCACCCCGCGCAGGTGCGCCGCCAGCGCGTCGCGGCAGTGGTGGAGGTAGCGCCCCTGCGGGTCGCGCGAGTTGGACAGGAGCAGCAGGCGGAGGTCGGACGTCATCGGGTCGCTCGGTCCCAGGGGCGCAGCGCGCGGTAGCTCGGCACCGCCGTCGTCGATTCGCGCGCCGCCGACACCAGCCGCCGCCGCTCCAGCGTCGCCAGCGCCCCCTGCACCGCGCGCTTCGACAGCCCCGTCGCCTCGGCCAGCTCGCGCAGCGACAGCGCCGCCTCGCGACGCCCGCCGGCGGTGCGCTGCCAGAGCACGAGGTACACGAGGAACGCCGACGGGCGGCGGTCGTGGCCGACCAGGTCGGGGAGGAGGACGTCGAGGATGTAGGAGTCCAGGAGCATGCCGCTCGACGGCGGGAGTCGTCACTACGGGAGTCGCGAGAGCGGGAGTCGAAACGGCGCACTGCGCGGTCACGACTCCTGCTCCAATAAGTGGTCGAACGACGACTATGGCAACCACTGCCATGGCACGCGCTGCGCGACTGGACGCCCCCGCCCCGCGCCCCGAGATTCGTCGCGCCCCCCACCCCCACGACCATGATCCGCGGCGTCAAGTTCGTCAGCATCCCCACGCGCGACCAGGACCGCGCGCTCGACTTCTGGACGACGAAGGTCGGCTTCCAGATCGCCACCGACCAGCCGTTCGGCGCGCAGCGGTGGATCGAGCTGCGCATCCCCGGCGCCGACACGCGCTTCGTCCTCTTCACGCCCCCGGGCCACGAGGACCGCATCGGCGGCTTCACCAACCTCGCCTTCTGGAGCGACGACCTCGACGCCACCTACGAGCGGCTGACCGCCGCCGGCGTGGAGACGCTCGGGCCGCCGAAGAAGGAGAGTTGGGGGAGTTCGCTGCTCTTCAGGGATCCGGACGGGAACACGTTCGTCATCTCGACCAAGTAGGAAGGGCGGGAGTCGTCACGGCGGGAGTCGACAAGGCGGGAGTCGTAAGCGCGCAGTGCGCCGTTACGACTCCCGCTCCGATGACTCCCGCTGTCGTGACTCCCGCCGTCAGAAGGAACGCCGCTGGACGGGGCGCCTCCACGCCTCCGGGTCGTACGGCACCGGGAACCCGAACTGCCACTGCGAGTTCTCCCGCTCCTTCTGCGGCGTCGCCGCCATGCGGACGAGCATCGGGAACAGCTCGCGCTGCGTCGGCGTGAGCACCGAGTCGGCGGCCTCGGGCTGGCGCCAGAAGACCTTCCAGTACGCCTTCTCCACCTTCGCCACGCTGTCCAGCTCCGCCTTGCCGGGCTCCCCCTCGGGGCGCGAGGCGAGGTAGCGTCCCAGGTCGGCGTACATCGCGCGCACCTCGGCGGAGTAGGCCGAGTCGGCGCGCTGCAGCGCCGCCGTCTGCGCGCGCGACAGGAAGAGCGAGTCGCTCTCCGAGAGCACCGCGCGGTGGATGTTCGAGGTGCGCGAGAGGTAGAACGCCGTCAGCGAGTCCGCCGACCGGCGCGTCCACCCGCCGTCGGGGGCGCGCACCGGCTCCAGCGCGCGGCGCAGCTGCTGCACCGGGTACGCGACCGCGAGGTCGACCGAGAAGTCGATCGACAGGCGGAACGGCTCGCGCAGCAGCGTGCTGCGGCCGCGCGTGTCGCCGAAGCGCGGGTTGACGTCGTAGCGGAAGCGCCGCGACGCCGCGTCGAAGCCGCGCGGCACCAGCAGCACGGGGTCCGGCTGCGCCGAGCCGCCCCAGCCGCGCAGGCCCTCGTCGCCGTGGAAGAGCTGGTCGAGCCCCCCGAGCACGTTCGACAGGTAGACGTTCGTCGTCACGCGGCGCGCCCACCGGCGCGGGATCGGCGGCCGCCACTGCATGTTGAGCGTCTGCGTCCACGGCCCGCGGCAGCCGTTGCGCGCCGCGACGCGCCCCGCGTACGCCGTCAGGCACTCGCGCGCCCCGTCGGCGCCCGAGGCGAGCAGCGTGCGCAGCTGCGCCGCCGTCTGCACGTCGGCGTCGGTCGCGGCGTCGGGGACGAAGGCGCGGTCGCCGCCGCGGCCGTCGCCGTTCACGTCCCCCTGCACCAGCGGCGTGAAGGGGAGCCCAGACTGCGCGCGCGCGAACAGCGTGACCGTCCCCACCTTGGCCGCGTTGAAGCCGCTCGTGATCACGAAGGCGTGGCGCGCGTCGTTCGGGCCGGCCGCCCACTCGCGCAGCGTCGGGTCGCCGAACGCGGCGCCGTCGAAGCCGCGGAACTGCCGCCGCGTCCCCTGCAGCGTGTACCCGACCGACCCGAAGAGCTGGTGGCGCGAGCGGAACTTGAACACGTCCGGCTGCACCGTGAAGGTGAGCTGCCCGCCGTAGCCGCGCAGGTCGCTCGTCCGCACGCCGACGCGCCCGTAGTCGGCGCTGCGCCGCGCCTCGGCGGCCGACACGGCGCCGCTGGCCGGGTCGATCGCCGCCGGCGTCACGAACACCGGGCGGTTCCCCTCCCCCGCCAGCGCGAAGCGCGAGGTGCCGGCGAAGTTCGCGTCCACCACGCCGGGCTGGTTCAGGTCGTACGAGCCGAGCGCGTTGACGCGGAAGAGGACGCGCCGGAAGCTCGTGTTCCAGTCGAGCGTCGCGCGCCACGAGCGCGGCACGTCGTACGACGGGTCGATCAGCGTCACGCTCGGCGCGCGCTCGGCGAGCACGCCGCCGCCCCCCGCGCACTCGCCGGGGATGGCGGCGGGGTTGGACGCGAACAGCCCCCAGTCGGCCTCGGGGACCGCGGCGCCGACGCACGACAGCACCGACGTGCTCCCCGGCAGCCCGGTGCTCGCCGACGCGTCGGCCAGGAGCCCCGGGCGCAGCAGGTCGCGGAACTCGCCGATCCCGCCGCGCACCACGCCCGCCGTCGTGCGGTAGAAGCGGCCGACGGGGCTCTGGCTCGTCCCCGAGCCGTTCTCGCGGTCGCGGTTGTAGGTGAAGGAGAAGCCGGCGCGCGGGCTCACGTGGACGCGCGCCGGCGCGGCGCCGGTGCGCACGCCGAGCGCCCGCTCGAGCGCCGCGTTGGCGGGCGGGCGGTCGCCGAACACGTTGGCCTCGACGCGCGCGCCGTACAGCACGTTGAACCAGCGCGACGGCGTCCACTGGTGCGCCAGCGCGGCGGCGCCGTTCCACACCGTCCCCACGCGCTCCGGCTGCGACAGCGTGCGCGTGAAGCTGGCCGGCCGGTTGGCGGCGAAGTCGTCGATCGAGTTGAAGCCGTAGTTGCCGAGCGCGTTGCCGACCGCCTCCTGCCGCAGCCCGTCGCCGCGCATCCACGCCAGCGCCTTGAAGCGGTGGCGGCGGCCGCGCGCGTTCCAGATCGTCTCGTTCGCCCCCTCGACCGTCCACCGCCGCTCGTCGCTGGCCACGAACGGGCCGCCGCCGAGCGTCACGCCGGCGACGTCGGTCCGGTCGTCGAGCGTGGGGGAGCGCACGAGCACCGTGGCGCCGGGGAGCGCGCGGTAGGGCGTCGCGGCGTTGCGCACCGCGTTCGCGCTCAGCCGCGTCTCCGTCAGCACGCGGCGCCCGGGGCCGACGAAGTCGCCGAACACGAGCTGCCCGCCGTACGACGTCTCGCGCCGCCGGCCGCCCACCGACGGCGCCGTGAGCGGGCCGAAGCCGAGCGCCCCCTCCCTGGTGTAGCCGGCGTAGCTGGTGAGGGTGCGGGTGCGCAGCGAGTCGCGCGTGTCGTCGAGGCGGCCGAGCCAGGTCACCGCGTCACGGTTGCGCGCCGACGGGATGCCGCCGCCGGTGAGCGGGAGGCCGAGCGGCGCCGTGAGCGCGAGCAGCCGCGCCACCGAGTCGGGGGAGACGCCGGCGCGCAGCAGCGTCTCGGCCTCGGCGTTCAGCAGCGTGGCCGGGTCGCTGGTGTTGCGCGCGACGTCGAGGGCGACGTTGTAGGTGAGCGCCTGCCGGATCAGCTCCCCGTCGGCGCCGAGCGAGCCGCGGAAGCCGCCGTTGGCGGCGCCGCTGGCGCGCCCCACCGCGTCGGTGAACTGCAGCTGCGGCGCGTCGAGCGTCAGGAAGCCGTTGCGCCGCTGGTAGAAGCGGTCGCCCGGCCCGAGGCGCACGTCGATGTTGGCGCCCGAGAAGCCGCCGCGCGTCGGGTCGAAGGTCGCGCCGGTGACGCGCGTCTCGGTGCGCGCCGCGCGCGGGATCGAGCCGCCGGGGAGCGCCATCCCGTTGAGCGTCGTCAGGTTCGACTCGCCGCCGACGCCGAGGATGGCCGGGCCGGTCGGGGTGAGCGTGACGCCCGGGATCGTCCCCGCCAGCGCGCCGAGGTTGCCGGCCGCGGTGGGCGGGAGCTGGCCCTGCACGCCGTCGGCGTACTTCTCGGCGGCCCCGGTCTCGGGGGTGAACGGGGTCACGCGGTTGTCGGCCCGCACCGGCGCGCGCTCGCGGATCTGCACCGCCGCCAGCGTCGCCAGGTCGCGGCCGAGGGCGAAGTCCGCGACCAGCTCGCGCTCCGTCCCCTGCCGCTCGACGCGCCGCCGCGCCGCGCGGTAGCCGGGGGCGGCGACGTGGACGAGGTAGTCGCCCGTCCCCGGGTCGAAGCGGACGCTGTAGCGCCCGAGCGAGTCGGTGGTCGTGGTCTGGACGAGCCGGTCGGGGCCGCGCGTCACCGTGATCGCGGCGGCGAAGACGGCGCGCGCCGAGTCGTCGGTGACGCGGCCGCGGACGACCTCCGGGCCGCCCTGGGCGGCGAGGGGGGCCGCCGCGGCGGGGAGCAGGAGCGCGAGGGCGAGGGCCGTGATGCGGCGGAGCATCGGCGGGGATCGGGGGTGGGGCGCGGCGGGGGCCGCGCGGCGTCCGGGTGTGACACCCGTTTCGGGGACAGCGTTGCTCGGCGCGGGGTCCTGAGGGCGCGCGCGCCCGGCACGCCCCGGCTTGGTTTCTGCTACGTGACTGCCGTTTCGCGGCCGTCCGGCCGGCGGAGCCGCGGACGCCCCACTCCCACCCGCTCGTGACCAGCACTCCCAGCGCGCGCCGCGCCCCCACCGGCATCGTCGGGCTCGACGCGATCCTCGGCGGCGGCCTCCCCGTCGACCACCTGTATCTGCTGGACGGCTCGCCCGGGACCGGCAAGACCACGCTGGCGCTCCAGTTCCTGCTGGCGGGGCGGGCGCGCGGCGAGCGGGGGCTGTACGTCACCCTCTCCGAGTCGCGGGCGGAGCTGGAGGAGGTCGCGGCCTCGCACGGGTGGGAGCTCGACGGGATCGACGTCTTCGAGCTGGGGCCCGAGGCCGGGCACCCGTCCGACGAGGGGTACACGATCTTCCACCCCGCCGAGGTCGAGCTGCAGCAGACGGTCGACGCGGTGCTCGCCGCCGTCGAGCGCGCGGGGGCGACGCTGGTGGTGTTCGACTCGCTGTCGGAGATGCGACTGCTGGCGCGCGACCCGCTGCGCTTCCGCCGGCAGATCCTGACGCTCAAGCAGTTCTTCGCCGGGCGGCACTGCACCGTGCTGCTGCTCGACGACAAGACGGCGCCCGAGGGGGACCTGCAGCTGCACTCGCTGGCCCACGGCGTGGTGGTGCTCGAGCACGTGACCCTGGAGTACGGCGCCGAGCGGCGGCGCCTGCAGGTCGCCAAGCTGCGCGGGCTGCGCTTCATCGGCGGCTACCACGACTTCCGCATCCGCACCGGCGGGATCGAGGTGTTCCCGCGCCTGCAGATCCCCGAGCACGCCGGGGCCGACGCGGCCGTCCCGCGCCCGTGGTCGAGCGGGTCGCCGGAGCTGGACGCGCTGCTCGGCGGCGGGCTGCAGCAGGGGACGAGCGTCGTCGTCACCGGCCCCGCCGGCACCGGCAAGTCGGTGCTGTGCGCGCAGTACGCCTGCGCGGCCGTGCAGCGCGGGGTGCGGGCGCGCTTCTACCTGTTCGACGAGCGGCTCAGCACCTTCCGCATGCGCGGGCTCGGCCTCGAGATGGACCTCGAGGAGCTGATCGCCGACGGGCGGCTGGTGCTGCAGCAGGTCGAGCCCACGCAGCTCTCGCCGGGCGAGTTCGCGCACCAGGTGGTGGACGCGGTGGAGCGCGACGGGGTGCGATTGATCGTGATCGACTCGCTCAACGGCTACCTGCAGTCGATGCCCGAGGAGCGGCTGCTGCCGATCCAGGTGCACGAGCTGCTCAGCTACCTGGCGACGCGCGGGGTCACCACGATCATGACGCTGGTGCAGCGCGGCGTCTTCGGCAGCCCGGTGGACGAGGCGGCCGAGGTGAGCTACCTGGCGGACACGGTGCTGCTGCTGCGCTACTTCGAGGTGCACGGCGCGGTCCGGCAGGCGGTGTCGGTGGTGAAGAAGCGGACGGGCAACCACGAGCGCAGCATCCGCGAGTGCCGCGTGGCGAAGGGCGGGCTGCAGGTGGGCGCGCCGCTGCGCGAGTTCCAGGGGGTGCTGACGGGCGTGCCGCAGTACCTGGGCGAGTCGGGGCCGCTCATGCGCAGCGCCGGGGCGCCGGCGTCGGAATGAGCGCCGCGCCCGCCGCCGCCCCCGCCGCCGGGCCGTACGTCGCCGTGCTGGCGCCGACGGGGCGCGACGCGCGGGTGGCGGGGGCGGTGCTCGGGCGCGCCGGCTTCCGCGTGCGGGCGTTCGACGACATGCGCGCGGGGTGCGCGGCGGTGGCGGGGGCGGGGGACGCCGACGGCGAGCCGGGCGTGCTGCTGGTGCCCGAGGAGGCGCTGCGCCCGCTGCCGCGCGCCGAGCTGCTGGCGGAGTTGGCGGCGCAGCCGGCGTGGTCCGACCTCCCCGTGGTGCTGCTCACCGGCGAGGAGGCGCTGTCGCGCGGCGTCCCCGCGGCCGCCGCCTCGGCGGCCCACGCCGCGAACGTCACCCTGCTGGAGCGCCCCGTGCGCGTCGCCACCCTCGCCACCACGCTCGGCGACACGCTGCTCGCCCGGCGCCGGCAGCTCGTCGTGCGCGACCATCC
>NZ_JARGEK010000549.1 GCF_029211165.1 Roseisolibacter sp. H3M3-2 | reverse complement strand
CTGGCGGCGGCGCGCGCGCTGCCGCGGCTGACGCGCGTCGAGATCCGCTGCGACGCGCGCAACGTGCGCAGCGCCGCCCTCCCCGCGCGGCTCGGCTTCGTGCACGCGCACGACGAGCCCGCGCCCGCGCTCGACGGCGGGGCGCCGGTGACGCTGATGGTGTGGACGAGGGAGAACGGGTAGCAGCCGCGCAGCCGCGCAGCCGCGCAGCCGTTCCCCCCGCGGCACGGCTCGCGCAGTGACGTTCCGCGACCCGAGCCCGCCCCCCATGCCCCGCCCCGACGACCCGCCCGACCCGCCGCCGCTCGTGGAGCGCGGGGAGTGGGTGGTCGCGCCCGACGGCGCGCGCGTGCTCGGGTGGCTGGAGGTCGAGGAGCGCTGCGCCGGCTGCGGCGCGCCCCAGGTGTACGCGGTGGCGTTCGACGCGCGGCTGTGCATGCGCTGCAACGCCTGGCTCGAGGCGGCGTGCGACGACGACGAGTGCGACTACTGCCGCCGCCGCCCCGCGCGCCCGCTCGACGCCGCCGGCTGACGCGCCACGCGGTGCCGCACGGTGCCGCACGGTGCCGTGCCATGACGCGGATGTCAGCGAATTCGTCGCGACGCGGGGACGTGCCGCGCGCCGTGCGCGATTAGGTTGCGTCTCCCCCCCCCGAACCTCCCCCACCCGGAGCAGACCAGGAATGCGCAGGATCAGCCGCACCGATCCCGAGTACGAGACCGCGATGCGCGAGGCCAAGATCCTCTTCGACGCGCTGATGGCGAAGAGCGCGATGAAGGGGCGCGGCCGCCCGCCCGCGGCGGCGGCGGCCGCGTCGGCCTCGGCGACCGCGGCGGAGCCGGAGCTCGACGGCGAGATCGGGGAGGAGGAGATCGGGGAGGAGGCGCCGGCGGTGGTCGCCGAGGCGCCCGCGGCGCCGGCGAAGGCGGGGCGTCCCGCCAAGACCGCCGCGAAGCCGGCCGCCAAGGCGCCGGCCAAGACCGCCGCCCCGGCGAAGGCGGCCGCCAAGGCCCCGGCCAAGGAGTCGGCGAAGCCGGCCGCGAAGGAGGCGAAGGAGCCCGCGAAGGCCGCGGCGAAGCCGGCGAGCAAGGCGGCGGCGAAGGCGGCCGCCAAGGCCCCCGCGAAGGCGGCGCCGGCCGCGCCGGCCAAGCCGGCGGGGAAGCGCCGCCCCGCGGCGGCGCGCTAGGGCGCCAGCCCGCTACGGCGTCAGCGCGCGGTCTCGGCGCGCGGCTCGACGCCGAGGGCGCGCGCGGCGGGGCGGGCCGGCGCCGCCTCGCCAAGGAGGGCGAGCAGCTCGGCCTCGCTCCCCTCCTCCCATCTCGGCGGGATGGGGCTCAGCCGGCGGCGGACCGTCCCCGCCTGGAAGGTGAGCCACCCCTCGGGGTGCTGGATGACGACCCCGCGCTCCCCGGCGTAGCGCCGGCGGTCCCCGCCCGCCCCCCGCCGCTCGATGATCGGCTCGGGGGCGGCGCTCAGGCGGCGGTCCGCGTGCTGCCGACGCTCCAGGTGGCGGGCGGTCTCGCGCTGCGGGCGGACGGCCCACACGATCCACTCGGTCCCGGTCTCGTCGCGAAAGCTGCGCATGCGGTGGGGCGGCTGGTCGTGGCGCCCCCTCCTCTCCTCCTCGCGTCCGGGCGCCGTGCGTCGCCCCTGGTTGCAGTGCGCGTGCCGGCGCCATCTTCGGAGGGCATGACGCCCCGCTTCTTCCCCGACGCCGCGGCGCTGCGCGCGTGGCTCGCCGAGCACCACGCCTCGGCCGCCGAGCTGCTGGTCGGCTTCCGGAAGGCCGGCGCCCCGGGCCCGCGCGGGCTCCGCTACGAGGAGGCGCTCGACGAGGCGCTGTGCGTGGGGTGGATCGACGGGGTGCGCCGGTCGCTGGGCGCGGAGGCGTATTCCATCCGCTTCACCCCGCGCGCGCCCCGGTCGGCGTGGAGCGCGGTGAACGTCGCCCGTGCCGAGGCGCTGGCGGCGGCGGGGCGGCTGACGGCGGCCGGGCGCTCGGCGTTCGACCGGCGGGGGGACGCGCCGGCGGCGGGCTACTCGTACGAGCACCGCCCGGTGGCGCTCGACCCGGCGCTGGAGGCGCGGTTCCGCGCCGACGCGGCGGCGTGGGCGTTCTACGAGCGGCAGCCGCCGTCGTACCGCCGGACGGCGGCGTTCTACGTGATGGGGGCCAAGCGCGCCGAGACGCGCGAGCGGCGGCTGGAGGTGCTGCGCGCCGCGTCGGCGGCGGGGCGGCGGATCACCGACCTCGGGGGCACGGGCCGGGCGGCCGGCGCGTGAGCGGGGCGCCGCGTGTCGCCCCGCGCGGACGCCGCGCGTCCCCGCG
>NZ_JARGEK010000548.1 GCF_029211165.1 Roseisolibacter sp. H3M3-2 | reverse complement strand
GTGCGCGCGACCGTGCACCAGGAGGCCGCCGCCTTCCTCTCGGACCGCCGGCTGGCGGCGCTCGAGCGCCTCGTGGTGCGCGCCGCGCGGGCGGCGTGCTGACGCTCGCCCCGCCGAACGCCCACCCGCGACGCGGCGCGCCGCGCGCCGCGCCCGCTCCACAGGAGACCGATGACCCGACCCGACGACCAGCGCATCTACCAGCAGTTCGAGGGCACCCCGCTGTGGAAGGCGCTCGCGGGCGCGCTCGCCGACCTGGAGGCGAGCCGCGAGCTCGCCGTCGCCACGGCGCCGCACTACGTGATCGGCTACCTGTGCCAGGAGCTCGCCGCGAAGCGCGTGGTCGACGACGACGCGCTCGCGCGATGACCGTCGCGGACGCCCGCACCCCCGCCCGCCCGCCCGCGGACGGGCCGAGCCCCGAGGACGCCGACTTCATGGTCCTGCGCGCGATCGCGTGTCGCTACGAGAGCGGGACGGTGGCGCCCGAGGCCATCCGCCGGGCGCTCGACGGACACGCGCGCCCGTGCCTCGCCGCGTCGGAGCTCGACGACGCGCTGGCGCGCCTCCGGCGCGACGGCCACGTGATCGCGCGCGACGGCGAGTACGTGGTGGGGGCGGCCGTGGCGGCGGCGCTGCCGCCGCGCGGAGCGGCGCGATCTCGGAAGCCGCCGCGCCGTGGCGCCGATTGCGCGCGCGCCTCGCGGCGGACGCGCGGCGCGACCCGTAGCGGCTCGGCGCGTCCCCTCCGCGAGTGACCGCCGACGTCCGTGGCCCGTTCCTCGCACCGTCCCTCTCGCGACGCGTATCACGCCCGGCGGATCGCCCGTCCGTCGCTCACCCCGAGCACGGCAACGGACTTCGGCGTGCGTGCCGGGCCGGGCGGGTGGGATGGACGAGGCACACGAGGGCACCTCCGCGCCGGAGCACGGCGCGGACGCACGGGACGCCGCCGCCGACGGGCGGCCCGCCATGGAACCGCGCGCCCCGGCGGGCGCCCCCGCGCCGCCGCCCCTGACGGTGCTGCTGGTCGACGACCGGCCGGAGAACCTCCTCGCGCTGGAGGCCGTGCTCGACCCGCTCGGCGTGCGCCTCGTGCGCGCGGGGAGCGCCGAGGAGGCGCTTCGGTGGGTCGACGACGAGGACCTCGCGGTCATCCTGCTCGACGTGCAGATGCCGGGCACCGACGGGCTCGAGGCGGCGCGGCTCATCAAGGCGCGCGAGCGCGGCCGGATCGTGCCGATCCTCTTCGTGACCGCGCTCGACCGCGACCGCCGGCGCGTGACGACCGGCTACCAGGCGGGCGCGATCGACTACCTGTTCAAGCCGCTCGACCCGGACGAGCTGCGCGGCAAGGTGGCCGCCTTCGTCGACCTGCACCGGCTGCAGGGCGAGGACCGCGAGCGCCGCCGTCGCTACGCCGACCGGCTGGTCCACTCGAGCGAGGCGCGGTACCGCCAGGCGGCCGCCGACGCCGAGTGGGCGCGCGCCGCACTGGAGACCGCGGACCGCACGAAGAACGAGTTCCTCTCCCGCATGTCGCACGAGCTGCGGACGCCGCTCAACGCGATCCTCGGCTACGTGCAGCTGCTCGACCTCGGCGTGCTCGGCTCGGTCTCGACCGAGCAGCACACGCACCTGAATCGCGTGCGGCAGAGCGCCGTCCACCTCCTCGGGCTCGTCAACGAGATCCTGGACCTGGTCACCCTCGACGCCCGGGGCGTGGGGCTGCGCGTGGTCCGCGAGGTCGGCCGGCTGGACGAGGCGTGCGAGGCGGCGCTCGCGCTCGTGCGCATCGAGGCCGCGATGCGCAACCTCTCGCTCGCCGGGCCCGGCGCCGTGACGGACGCGCGCTACCTCGGCGACCCGCACCGCGTACGCCAGGTGCTCGTGCACCTGCTGACCAACGCCGTCAAGTTCACGCGCCCCGGCGGCCACGTGGCGCTCGCCTGCGGGACGAGCGACGGGGCGGACGATGCGGACCGGACGGACGGCGGCGCGGCGGACGGCCCGCCGGGCCCCGGGCCGTGGGCGTACGCGCGCGTCGAGGACACCGGACTCGGCATCGCGCCCGACCAGGTCGCGCGCATCTTCGACGCGTTCACGCAGCTCGACGGCGGGCACACGCGGTCCGAGGGCGGGGTCGGACTCGGGCTCACCGTCAGCCGCCGGATCGCGCGGGCGATGGACGGCGAGATCACCGTGCGCAGCCGGCCCGGAGTCGGCTCGACGTTCACGCTCTGGCTCCCCGCGCCGACCGTGGGCGACGACGACGCGTCGGCCGAGGCGCTCGCGCCCGACGCGGCCGCCGGCGGCGCCGCCGGCGCGGTGCCGGAGCGCTGGTACGGCGAGGTGGCCATGCTGGG
>NZ_JARGEK010000547.1 GCF_029211165.1 Roseisolibacter sp. H3M3-2 | reverse complement strand
TGCGGCGCTCGGCCGCGCCCACGCTGCGCGAGGGCGGGCGCGGGGCGAGCGCGGGCGCCGGCGGGCGGCGGCTGCGCGACGGGCTGTTCGTCGCCGAGGTGGCGCTGTCGCTGGTGCTGCTGGCCGGCGCCGGGCTGATGACGCGCAGCATGCTCGCGCTCCAGGCGACCGACCCGGGGTTCCGCCCCGACGGCGTGCTGGCGGTGCGGCTGCGCATGGGCGGCGCCGCGTACGACGCGCCGGCGGCGCGCACGGCGCTGCTGGAGCGCGCGGCCGACGCGCTGCGCGCGCTGCCGGGCGCGGTGTCGGCGTCGGCGGTCAACGCGGCCCCGCTGAGCGGCGACAACATGTCGTCGGCGTTCGCGGTCGAGGGGCGCGACGCCGCCGAGTCCGAGGCGCGGCGCGCCGAGACGCGCGCGGTGCTCCCCGGCTACTTCGGCGCGGTGCGGCTGCCGCTCGTGCGCGGGCGCGACTTCACCGCCGCCGAGGCGCGCGACACCGCGGCGCGGGTGGCGATCGTCAACGAGGCGATGGCCGCGCGCTGGTGGCCGGGGGAGGACCCGGTCGGGCGCCGCGTGTCGTTCGGCGGGGGCGGCCCCGACGCGCCCTGGCGCACCGTCGTCGGCGTCGCGCGCGACGTGCGGCAGCAGGGGCTCGGCCGCACGCCCGGCGAGCAGGCGTACCTCCCGTTCGCGTCGTTCGCGCGGCGCGAGATGACGCTGCTGGTGCGCACCGGGTGCCCACCGCAGGCGGGCGGGTGCGACCCCGCGGCGCTGGCCCCCGCGGCGCGCCGCGCGGTCGCGGCGCTCGACGCCGGGCTCCCGCTGGTCGAGGTCGAGACGCTGACGGCGGTCGCGCACCGCTCGCTCTGGCTGCAGCGGCTGTACGGCGCGCTGTTCGGCGCCTTCGCCGGCGCGGCGGTGCTGCTGGCGACGGTCGGCGTGTACGGCGTGGTCGCCTACGCGGTGGCGCAGCGGGTGCGCGAGCTGGGCGTGCGCCTCGCCATCGACGCCCGCCGGCGCGTCGCCGCCGGCCTGCTGCTGCGCGACGGCGTGCGGCTCGCCGCCCTCGGCCTCGGCGCCGGGCTCCCGCTCACGCTGGCCGCCACCGGCGCGCTCCGCTCGACGCTCCACGGCGTGAGCCCGCGCGACCCGCTGGTGCTGGTCGGGACCGTGCTGGTGCTCGGCGCGGCGACGGTGCTCGCCTCGTGGCTCCCGGCGCGGCGCGCGGCGCGGGTCGATCCGGTGCGGGCGCTCCGGGCGGACTGAGAGCGGGGAATCGGATCGAACGGATCAGATCTGATCCGTTCGATCCGATTCCCCTGGTGTTCGTTTCCGGACACTCCAGTCGCGGACCCGAACACTGCGTCCTCTCGTCGAAATGGTAAGCGCAGTCTTGTCAAAGACTTATACTCGACTGTAGGCGGCACGGCTCTCGCCTTGGGCAGGGATCGGATCTCCCCCTTCTCCGTCCCGTCCGCCGATGCCCGCCACGCTCCCCAGCCTCTCCGACGGCACGCCGGCCCGCGGCGTCCGCGCGTGGCGGCGTCCGGCCGCCCCCGCCGCGCCCTTCCCGGAGGCGGCGTTCGCCCCGGAGGCGCTCGGGGCCCGGTTCCAGTTCGTGCGCGAGCTCGGGCGGGGGGGGATGGGCGTGGTCGTGCTGGCCCGCGACCTCGAGCTGCACCGCGTGGTCGCGCTCAAGCTGCAGCACCCGCTGATGGCGCTCGACGCGCGGGCGCGCGAGCGCTTCCGCCGCGAGGCGCGCATCCAGGCGCAGCTCGACCACCCCGGCATCGTCGCCGTGCACGGCGCCGGCGAGGTGTGGCTGGAGGGGCGCGCGCTGCCGTGGTTCGCCATGGCGTACGTCGCCGGCGAGTCGCTCGCCGACCGGATGCAGCGCGAGGGGACGCTCCCGCACGACGAGGCGCGGCGCATCCTGCTGGCGCTGCTGGACGCGCTGCAGCACGCGCACGCCGCCGGCGTCGTGCACCGCGACCTCAAGCCCGAGAACGTCCTGCTGGCGCGCGACGGCCGCGTGCTCCTCACCGACTTCGGCGTCGCCGCGCGCCCGTCGCACGACGACCCGCGCCGCTCCAGCGCCGACGCCGGGACGCCGCTCTGGATGGCGCCCGAGCAGTTCGCTGGCGAGCACGCCATCGACGGCCGCACCGACCTGTACGCGCTGGGCGCGCTCGGCTTCGCGATGCTGGCGGGGCGCCCGCCGTTCCAGGGGCCGTCGGCGCGCGCGATCGCCGTGGCCCGCCTCACCACCGACGCGCCGACGCTCGCCGAGTGGGCGCCGCGCGCGCCGCGCGCGCTGACGGAGACGCTGCAGCGCTGCCTGGCGCGCGACCCCGCCGCGCGGTGGGCCGA
>NZ_JARGEK010000546.1 GCF_029211165.1 Roseisolibacter sp. H3M3-2 | reverse complement strand
CTCGTTGACGTCCTCGAACACGGCGATCGCGCCGTCGAAGCGCGGCGCCGCACGTCTCGCGGTCGCGCAGCACCGCCGCCAGCCGCGACCGCTCCGAGAACGGCGGCAGCGGCGCGAGCGCCGACGGCCCGTGGAAGGTCACGAGCCCCGGCACCTCGGCGGCCGCGGCGCAGTGCAGCGCGGTGACGTCGGAGTAGCCGATCAGCGCGCGCGGGCGCGCCCGCAGCGCGTCCCAGTCGAGCGCGGGCAGGAGGCGCATCGCGCCGTACCCGCCGCGCAGGCACCAGACCGCGTCCACCGCCGGGTCGCGCAGCGCGGCGTTCACGTCGGCCGCCCGCTCGGCGTCGCTCCCCGCGAAGTAGTCGCGGTGCCCCAGCGCGTGCGGGCCGACCGCGGGCTCCCACCCCAGCCGCCGCGCGGTCGCCACCGCGCGCTCCACGTCCTCCGCCCCGCGCAGCGGGCCGGCGGGGGAGACGAGCGCGACGCGCGCGCCGGGCGCGAGCGCCGGGGGGAGGAGGACGGCGGCCATGCGCGCGAACGTAGAGGGGCGCGCGCCGCGACACAACGCGCCCGGCGGTACGCGCCATGCCTCCCTCGGCCGCACACATCCACGGAGGCAGAGAGCATGGCCGAGCGAGAGCAGTCGGAGTCGGCGCGCGAGGTGCGCGACCCGAGCCAGCGCGACCCGAACCAGCAGCCCCCCGCCCGCAATCAGGGCGACGGGATGGAGGGCGCCCCCACCAGCAACGCCGGCGGCGGCGCGGACGAAGTCGGCGGCGCGGGCGAGCGCGGCCGCGAGGGGCAGAGCGACCGCGAGGGGCAGGGCGGCTACGGCAACGACACCGGCTTCACCGGCGGCACCGTCGGCAGCCGCGACGACGACTCGGGCGCCTCCCGCCGCTAGTCGCCCCGAGCGCGGGCGCGCCCGGCCGCTCCGGCCCGGGCGCGCCGGCGTTCCGGTACCTTCCCGCGTGCCCGATCCCGCCGCCCTGCTCCCCTGGCTCGCCGCCGCCGGCGACGCGTTCCCCTGGCTCGCCGGGCCGCTCGTGGTCTGGTGGCGCGGCCGCGACTCGCGCTCGCTCGACGACTACCCGGCGGCGCTCCCGGCGCACGCCCCGCTGGTCTCGGTGGTCGTGCCGGCGCGCGACGAGGCCCGCAACGTCGGCCGCTGCGTCGCGTCGGTGCTCGCCACGCGCTGGCCGCACCTCGAGCTGCTGGTCGTCGACGACCATTCCACCGACGGCACGGCAGACGTCGCGCGCGCGGCCGCCGCCGGCGACCCGCGCCTCCGCATCCTCGACAGCCCGCCCCTCCCCGCCGGCTGGATGGGGAAGCAGTGGGCCTGCGCCACCGGCGCCGCCGCCGCGCGCGGCGACGTGCTGTGCTTCGCCGACGCCGACACCGCGCACGCGCCCGACCTCCTCCCGCGCGCGCTGCGCGCGATCCACGACCGCCGCGCCGACCTGCTCTCGGTCGCCGGCCGCCAGGAGATGGACACCTTCTGGGAGAAGGTGGTGCAGCCCCAGGTGTTCGCGGTGATCGCCGGCCGCTTCGGCGGCACCGAGCGCGTCTCCCGCTCCCGCAACGCGGTCGACAAGATCGCCAACGGGCAGTGCCTGCTGATGACGCGCGCCGCCTACGACCGCGTCGGCGGCCACGGCGCCGTCCGCGACGCGGTCGCCGAGGACCTGAAGATGGCCCAGCGCACGCACGAGGCGGGGCTGTCGGTGCACCTCCTGCTCGGCGAGGCGCAGCTCTCGACCCGCATGTACACCTCGCTGCGCGAGCTGGTCGTCGGCTGGCGCAAGAACGTCTTCGCCGGCGGGCGCGAGGCGATGCCGCTCGGCCGCCTCGGCCAATGGATCTTCCCCCTCCTGCTCCTGCTCCCCGCGCTGCTCCAGCTCTACCCGCTCGGCATCCTCCTCGCCGCACGCGCCGGCTGGCTGCACGACGTCACGATCATCCGCGCCGCCTTCATCTCCGTCGCCGCCACGCTGCTCTTCTGGGCCGCGACCTACCGCCGCGCCGGCCTCTCCCCGCTCTGGGCCCTCGCCTTCCCGCTCGGCGCCGGCACGTACTTGACGATCTCGCTCCAGGCCATCGCGCGCGGCCGCCGCGTCGAGTGGCGCGGCCGCGAGTACGTCTCCGCCTCCGGCGCCGCCTGACGCCTGCGTAACGGCGCGCCGCCGCGCGCTCCCGCGACGCGGCCCGTCCCGCGCGCCGCGTGCACACTCGCGGCGTGCGAATTCCCCACGCCGCCCGACTCCTCGCCGACGCCCGCACCCTCGACGCGCTGCGCCCCCTGGCGCGCGCCGCGGGGTGCGCCGGCCCGGCCCTCGCCGTCCCCCGCGCCACCCGCCGCGCCCTCGGCGTCGACGACGCCACCTGCACG
>NZ_JARGEK010000545.1 GCF_029211165.1 Roseisolibacter sp. H3M3-2 | reverse complement strand
CCGCGCCGCCGGGCGCCGCGGCGCCGGCCGCCCTCCCGGCGCCCCCCCCGCCCACCGCGTCGGGGGTGATGGCCGCCTTCGGCGCCTCCGACGACGACTTCGCGCACGGCCTCGGGGTGATCGCCGAGCGCGCCGAGTCGCTGGGGCGCTTCATCGGGGCGTACGCGAAGCTGACGCGCCTCCCCGCCCCCACCAAGCGCGCGGTCGACGTCGAGACGTGGGTGCGCCGCGTGGCGACGCTCGAGTCGCGCGTGCCGGTGACGGTGCGCGGCGGCCCGCCGGTGGTCGTCCCGGCCGACGCCGACCAGATCGACCAGCTGCTCATCAACCTGCTGCGCAACGCGGGCGACGCGGCGCGCGAGACCGGGGGCGGCGCGGCGGTGTGGTGGGAGGCGCCGGCGGGCGCGCTCCGCCTGGTGGTCGACGACGAGGGCGCGGGGCTCGCCGAGACGGCCAACCTGTTCGTGCCGTTCTACAGCACGAAGCCCGAGGGGAGCGGGATCGGCCTGGCACTCTGCCGCCAGATCGCCGAGGGGCACGGTGGTAGCATAACGCTGGAGAACCGCCCCGACGGGCGCGGCGCGCGGGCGGTGGTCACGCTCCCGCGCTGACGCCGCATCCCCGTTCGGGGCGTCCCCCGAACCCCCGCTGCCCATGTCCGTCCTCGTCCGCCGCCTGGCCCTCGCCGCCCTCCTCGCCGTCGTCGCCTGCGACGACGGCACCACCGATCCGGGCGAGGGGGGCGGCGCGTACGTCCAGCCCCCCGTCCCGTCGCCCACGCTCGTCGGGCGCGGCGACCTCGTCTCGGCGACCCCTGCGGCGGCCAACACGCGCCAGGAGGTCGCGCTCGTCCTCGCCGCCACCGGCTTCACCTCGGCCTTCACCGCCCGCCACGACACGCGCGCGTTCGTGGTCCGGTACCGTACCCCCGGCGTGGACGGGCAGCTCACGACCGCAAGCGGGATCGTGTGGGTCCCGGTCGGCGCGACCGGCGCGCTCCCGGTGGTGACCTACATGCACGGCACGGTCACCAACAAACAGCTCTCGCCGTCGTTCCTGTCGCCGCTCGAGAGCCGGATCGGCGCGGCCTACGCCAGCGACGGCTGGGTCGCCATCCTCCCCGACTACCTCGGTCTCGGCGTGGCCGGCGAGGGGACGTACCACCCGTACCTCCACCTGCAGACGCAGTCGTCGGCGGCGATCGACCTGCTGCGCGCGACGCGCACGCTGCTCCGCCAGCAGAACCTGACCGCCGACTGGCGCACGCTCACCGTCACCGGCTACTCGCAGGGCGGCGGTGTGGCGATGGGGCTGTTCCGCGAGCTGGAGCGCAACTTCGCCTCCGACTTCCCGGTGATGGCCGCCGCGCCGGCGTCGGGGCCGTACGACCTGGAGGGGACGGGGCGCGCGCTGATCGAGCAGGACCCGGCCTACGTGAACTCCGTGGTCTACACGCTGTACCTCGCCGAGGCGATGCGGCGCGTCTACCAGCTCGCGCCGACCGCGGGGGCGTTCTTCCTCCCGCCGAGCGACGTGGCCGCGACGGCGGTGGTGGAGGGGGCGTTCACCCCGCAGCTCGCGGCGTCGCTCCCGGCGCGTCCGCGCGGCGTGCTGCAGCCGGACGTCCTCGCGGCGATGCAGGCGCAGCGCGACCACCCGCTCTGGCGCGCGCTGCGCGACAACACGGCCTACGACTGGACGCCGCGCGCGCCGCTCCGCATGTACTACGGCGGCGCCGACCGAGACGTCTTCCCGCAGAACGCGCTGACGGCCGAGGCGCGCATGCGGGCCAACGGCGCGCGCAACGTGGCGGCGGTGAACCTCGGCGCGGCGCTCGACCACCCGGGGGCGACGCTGCCGTCGGTGCTGGCGACCAAGCTGTTCGCCGACAGCGTGCGGCGGACGCTGGCGCCGGCGGTGACGCTCGCGCGCGCGGCGGGATTCTGACCTCCAGCCCTGAGCGCAGCGAAGGGCCCCTCCGACCGCCGGCAACACCGGTCGGAGGGGCCCTTCGCTGCGCTCGGGGCGTCAGCCGGGCGACTGGTCCCGGATCGCCCGCTCCGCCCCCGAGCGCAGCGCCGCGTAGTGCCGCGCCGCGCGCGCCGCCCCCGGGCGGTCGCCGAGCCGCGCCGCCAGCCGCGCCTCCTCGCGCAGGACGGCGCCGAGGTACGGCTGGCGCGCGTACAGATACGGGCGCCGCCGGAGCGCGGCCAGCGCGTCGCGCGCGTCGCCCAGCGTCTCGCGCAGCCGCTCCAGCACCAGCGGCCCGGCCGTGAGCGCGATCCCGAACTCCCCCGCCCGCAGCAGCGAGTCGAGCCGCTCGGCGGCCGCCAGCGCCGCGGCCGGCGCCGCCGGCGCCCCCCGCGCCGCGCGCGCCGCCAGCGCCGCCTCGATCATCGCCGAAGTCG
>NZ_JARGEK010000544.1 GCF_029211165.1 Roseisolibacter sp. H3M3-2 | reverse complement strand
GCGCGCGCCGAGGCGCGGCGCAGGGCGCCGGCGCGCTGAGGCGCGGTCACACCAGCGCCGCGAGGTCGGGCCACTCGGCGCGCACCGCGGGGGCGGCCGCGGCGTCGTCGGCGAGCATCGCGAAGTCGGCGAAGTCGAACCCCGGCCCGACCGTGCAGCCGACGAGCGCGTAGTCGCCGAGCGGCCGCGCGGCCTGCCAGCGGCCGGCGGGGACCGTGAGCACCACGGCGCCGGCGCCGTCGCCGTCGGCGACCGGCGCGAGGCGGTGGCGCGCGAGCGTGCGCGCGTCGGCGTCGAGCTCCAGCAGCTCGAGCGGGCCGCCCTCGTACAGATGCCACACCTCGTCGGACGCGACGCGGTGCCACCGGCTGACCGCGCCCGCCGCGAGGAGGAAGTAGATCGTGGTCAGCGCGGCGCGCGCGCCGCGCCCGTCGTCGGTGGCGACGCGTGCGTCGGAGCGGAACAGCTCGCGGTAGTGGCCCCCCTCGGGGTGCGGGCGCAGGTCCAGCGTCGCGATCAGCGCGGCGGCTCTCGGGTGCATGCGCCGAACGTACGCGCGCCCCGCCCGCGCGGTAGCGGGGCGGGGCGCGCGTGCGTGCGTCGTGCGGCGCGCCGTCAGCGCGTCGTCGACGAGCCGCGCGTGGTGCCGGTCGTGCCCGTCGCCCCGGTCGTGCCGGAGGCCGCGGTCGCGCCGGTCGTGCCCGTCGACGCGGTGGCGCCCGTGCTCCCGGTCGTGGCGGACGCGCCGCCGCCGGTCTCGCGGCCGGCGGTGCGGTTCACCTCGCGATCGCTCTGCCCGCGGTCGCGGTCGGAGTCGCCGCTCATGCCGAGGGCGTCGCCGATGCTGGCCATGAGGCCGCGGCGCGCCCGCAGGTTGTTGTGCACGTCGCGCACGCCGTTGCACTGCTCCACGATCTCCTCGGCGAGCCGGCGCGCGCGGCGGTCCTCGACCTCGCCGCTCAGCGTGACCTCGCCGTTCTCGACGCGCACGTCGATGTCGGTGGCGTCGATCTCGTGGTGGCGCATGAGCATGTCGTGCAGGTCCTCCTCGATCCGCTGGTCGCTGCGGCGGTAATTGCGCGAGCCGCGCCCGGCGTAGCTCTGGCGTCCCATCCCGCCGGCGCTCGCGGTCCCGCCCGACGCGCCGAAGCCGCTCGTGCCGTAGCCGGCGACGTCGCCGCCCCCCTGCCCGTAGTAGCCGCCGGTGCCGGCGCCCATGCCGCCCGAGGCGCTCCCGCCGGACGAGCTCCCGCCGTAGCCGCCCGAGCCCATCCCGCCGCGATCGGCGTAGCCCCCGCCGTACCCGCCGCCGTACGAGCCGCCGCCCGACGAGCCGCCGAACGAGCTCCCGTACGAGCCCTGGCCACCGTAGCCGCCGCCCGAACCGCCGGAAAGGCCACCACCGGAGTAGCCGCCCTGGCCGCCGTAGCCGCCGTGGCCGCCGTAGCCGCCCTGCCCCTGCCCGCCGCCGGAGCCACCGTAGCCCTGGCTCCCGCCGTACCCCTGCCCGCCGCCGGAACCCTGGCCGTACCCGCCGGTCATGCCGCCGGAACCGCCGCCATACATGCCGCCCGAGCCGCCGGACATGCCACCGCCCGAGGTGCCGCCGTAGCCACTCCCGCCGTAATTGCTCCCGCCGTACCCGCTCCCGCCGTACCCGCCTCCCTGCATCCCCCCGCGATTCCGCTCGCTGTCCTGCTCCCACGACTGGCCGTGCCCGCCGCCGTAGCCGCCGGTGCCGCCGCCGTAGTTCCCCATGCTCCCGCCGTAGTTGCCCGTCTCGAACCGCCCGCGGTCGACGTCGCGGTGCATCCCACCCGACGAGCCCTGCTGCCCCTGCTGCCCCTGCTGCTGGTAGCCGCGGTCGCCGCCCCGGTCGTGGTCGCGTCCCTGGCCGCCCTCGTTCCCCCCGCCGTACCCGCCGCCCTGCCCCTGCTGGCCGTACTGCTGCCCCTGCGCGCGGTCGCGGTCGTAATCCCGGTTCGCCATGCTCACGTTCCTCCGTGTCGCGTTCGAGCGTGCTCGTGTGCGCGACGCGTGGCGCCGCCTCGTCAGGCGCCGACGCGCCGGCATCGGGGGGCGCGTGCGGAGCAGGTCGCGCACCATTCGTACGACGCGACGACGAATCCCCATTGACCACACGCGACCGCGCGCGCCGATTGTCCGGCGTCGTCCGTCCGCGCCCGCCCCGCACCCGCCGCCATGTCCCCGACCCGCCGCGAGGCGCTCGCCGGGCTCGCCGCCCTCGTCGCGCTCCCGCTCCCCATGCCCGACGTCGCCGCCGCCGACGACCCGCTCGACGGCACCATCGCCGACTACCAGGCCGGGCGGCGGCGCCGCGCGTGGACCGCCGAGTCGGTGACGGCGCGCGCGCTCGACCGCTGCCGCGGCGCCGCCCCGGGGTGGCGCGCGGCCGACGCGCTCGC
>NZ_JARGEK010000543.1 GCF_029211165.1 Roseisolibacter sp. H3M3-2 | reverse complement strand
GCGGCGGCGCGCGGCGACGCGGTGGCGGCGTCGGTCGCGCCGGTGTTCGACGGCGCGCTGCGCGGGCTGGCGTCGATGATCGGCCGCGAGCGCACGCGCGTCCGCGTGGCCGTGGGCGCGCCGCACGACGTGCTGGCCCGCGCCGCGCACGAGACCGACGCGGACCTGGTGTGCGTGGGGAGAGGCGCGCGCCGCCGAGGCAGCGCGCGCTTCGGCGCGACGACCGCGCACCGCCTGCTGGCGCGGACGCGCGTCCCCACGCTCGTCGTCCCCGCCGGCCGCCACGACGTGCCGTCGCGGGTGCTCGCGGCGCTCGACGACCGGCCGGGCGGGGAGCGGGTGACCGAGGCCGCCGCGCGGCTCGCCGCGGCGTGCGAGGCGCGCCTCGACGCGCTGCACGTGGTGGACGACGAGGTGTGGGCGCCCGCCGGCGCGGGCGCGCCGTCGCCGCCGGACCGCGGGTGGCTCGCCGCCGCGGCCCGCGAGTGGACGGCGCGGGCGCTCGGGCGCGCGGGCGCCGCGGGGCCGCGCGCGTCCGCCGCGATCCGCGTGGGCGACGCGGGACAGGAGCTCCTCGCGCAGCTCGAGGCGGGCGGCGCGGACCTCGTGGTCGTCGGGCGCGGGGGCGACAGGACGCACGCCTGGCTCCCGCCGGGCGCGCTGCCGGTCGGCAGCACGACGCGTCTGGTCACGTGGGCGTCGCCGGCGCCGGTGCTCGTCGTCTCGCTCGACGGCGCGCGGGCGGCGGCCGCGTGCCGGACGCCGTGCGGGACCGCGAGGTGCCATGAGCACGCGCCGCCCGCACGACGCGCCGCGCCCGGCCGTGCGCGTGCACCCCGAGCTGCTCGCCGCGGTGGTGGCGGGCCGCTCGCTCGGCGCGGTCGTGCCGCGGCTGCTCGACCTCGCGGAGCGCGATCCGCTGGCCTCCGCCGGACGATTCCCGAGCGACGTGGTGCGCGGTCTGATGGAGGTGCCGGGCAGCTTCTGGGGCCGTCACCCCGACCTGTACGCGCGCTACCAGGCCGCGCTGCGCGCCAGCGCCGCGGCGCGGCGGCGGCTCCCGGCCGACGCGCGCCTGGCGTTCTGGGGGCCGCTCGACGACGACTTCGCCGTCCGCCGCGCGGAGCCCGACGCCGGCGTCACGCGGCTCCGACGTCCGGAGCTCGGCGACGAGCTGGAGACGGGGCGCCGCCCGGGGGCGTGAGGGCGCGCGGCGCCGGCGCGTCCTCCCTCCCCCGCGCGTCGCGCGTCCACACGTACGGGGCCGCCGCGAGCGACGCCAGGACGAGCGGCCAGAGGCGGCCGCGCCACAGCGCGTAGTTCTCGAGCAGCTCGCGCCACTCCTTCCCGTCGACGTAGCGGCCGACCACGCACTCGAAGGCGATCGTCAGGCCGACCCAGATCACGGCGACCCGGCCGCGCGACCATCCCGGGCCGCCGCGCACGAGGGCGCGCGTGGTCGCGAGGATGATCGCGATGCCGAGCGCGGCGCTGACCGCGTCGGCGGCCGGGCGCGCGAGCCAGGGGACGAGCGCGACCTCGCGCAGGATGCCGTTGCCGGACATCAGCACGGCGAGCAGGGCCCAGACGCCCACGACGCGACGGAGCGACATCACGACACCTCCGCTGGGGACGCCGCACGATCGCGCCGCGCGGTGCCTGCGTCCGTCGGGTTGCTCCCGGCGGCACGTCGGGGAACGGCGAGCGACCCGAGCCGCGCGCCGAGTCGCCGACCGCGGTCGGCGACGGCGCACTGATCCACCCGAATAGACACCGGCCGTCATCATTATGGACGGCCGGTCGCGTTGCGGCGCGCTACGGGCCTCCAACCCCGGGTCCGGCCCCTGCCTTCTGGAGAGTGGCCGCATCGCGCGGCCGCCCGCACGTCTCCCCAGAGAACGGAGGCCGTATTGCACCGCTCTCCGCTGTACGCGCTCGCGCTTGCCGTCGCGCTGTCGGCATGCTCGACCGGTGACGTCCCGGCCGCCGCCGACCTGCTCGGCACGGACGCGACGCTGGCCGCCCGGCTCGGGGCGGACACGGCCGCCACCGCACGCGCCGCGCTTCCGGACGCGTGCGGCACCGTCGCGGCCGCCGTCCGTCCCGCCGCCGCTGACGCGCGGCGCGCCGACTCGCTGGCACGACGCGGCTACGATGCGGAGACGCTGGGCAACCTCGCCGACGCGCGGTCGCTGCTCGCGCGCGCCGCTGCCCTCGACGGCACGAACGAGACGGCCGCCTACCACCTCGGCCGGACGCACGAGGCGCTCGGCGACCGGGCGGCGGCGGTGACGGCGTACTGCCGCTTCCTCTCGCTCACGCCGACGTCGTCGGAGTCCGCCGAGGCGCGTCAGCGCGTCGCGGTGCTGTCGCAGGCGGCCCCGCCGGCGCCGGCCGCCCAGCCGTCGGCGGCGCACGTGGCGGTGGGCACGGAGCGCGCACCCAC
>NZ_JARGEK010000542.1 GCF_029211165.1 Roseisolibacter sp. H3M3-2 | reverse complement strand
GCCGCGGCGCCGACGACGCCCACGGCGAGCCCCGCCCCGACCTGCGCCGCCACCAGCGCCAGCACCGCGGGCAGCACCTGCCGCGGCGCCGCGCCGAGGGCGGCGCGGATCCCGATCTCGCGCCGCCGCCGCGTGACGGTCAGCGACGTGAGGGCGTAGACGCCCGCCGCGGAGAGGAGGAAGACGCTCAGCAGCACGAGGCCGAGCACGAGCCCCACGAGGCGCACCGCGAGCCGGCTCTGGCGCTCGAAGTCGGCCAGCGTGTGCGTGGCGCCCATGCGGAGCGTCGGGTCCACGTCCACCGCGAGCGCGCGCAGCCGCGGCGCGACGTCGGCCGCGTCGACGCCGCCGCGCACGCGCACCGTGAGCGTCGCGCCGAGCGCGTGCTCCGGCGCCGCGGCGTACAGCACCGCCGGCGGGACGACCGTGGGGTCCACCGCGTTGGCCTGCAGGTCCGCCGCCACGCCCACGATCTCGTACCACCGGCCCGCGCCGCGGGGGCGCGCCGTGGCCGCCGCGTCGTCGTCCACGTCGCCGAGGTAGCGCAGGCGGCGGCCGAGCGCGGGGCCGCCCCCGAGCACGCGGGTCACGAACGCCTGGTTCACGATCACCGCGGTGGAGGCGCGTGCCTCGTCGCCGGGGGCGAGGTCGCGGCCGGCCAGCACGCGCCCGCCGAACAGCGCGAGATAGCCCGGCCCGACGCCGTGCGAGTCGACGCGGTGCCCGGCGGCGGAGGTCGACGCGGCGGCGCCGGGGTCGGCGTCGGCGTCGGCGCGCGCCGCGCCCCCCTCGATCTCGACGCGCCCGATCCGCTCGGCGTGGTACTCGGCGTAGGTCGCGCCGGCCACGCCGGCCTCCGCGCGCACGCGCGCCAGCAGCTCCGTCACCGCGGCGCCGAACCGCGCCGAGTCGGAGGCCGCGGCGTCGCCGGCGCGCAGCTCGGCGACCAGGTAGGCCTCGGGCGCGTACGTCGGGCGCGTGAGCGCGCCGCGGATCTCCGACCACCCCGCGTTGACCGCCGCCGGGAGCGCGGCCACCGCGATCGCCACCTGGGCGACGATGAGCGCCGTCCACGTGCGCCCGAGGCGCGGCCCCGTGCTCCCGCCGAGCTGGCGGAGGTTCGCCTGGAGCTGCCGCCCGGTGGCCTGCAGCGCGGGGATGACGCCCACGATCACGGCCGCGACCACCGCGACGCCGACCGTGAACAGCACCGTGGCGGGGCGCAGCGAGTAGTCCGCCCAGAACGGGGCGCCCGTCTCCTCCTCCATGATCCGGTTGCCCAGCCGCGCGCCCGCCTGCGCGAGCGCCAGCCCGACCGCCGAGGCGGCGAGCGACAGCACGAGCCCCTCGACGAACAGCTGCACGACGATGCGCCGGCGGCTGGCGCCCAGCGCGGCGCGCACCGCGATCTCCCCCATGCGCGTGGCGGTGCGCGCGTAGACGAGGACCGCCACGTTCAGCGCGACGACGACGAGGAGGAAGCTCATCATCAGCTGCATCTGCGCGAGCATCCACACCGTCGTGCCCTGGATGTCGATCAGCGAGTGCGTGTAGGGCATCACCATCGGCCGCAGCGTCGCGTTGCTCGCCGGGAAGGCGGCCGCGGTGCGCCGGCCCACCGCGTCGAGCTCCGCCTGCGCGCCCGCCATCGTCGCGCCCGGGGCGAGGCGGCCGAAGAGGAAGAGCGCCGGCCCCTCGCGCCGCCGGTGCTTCGCCGGGTCGACGCGCAGCGGCGTCCAGTACTGGTGGTTGAGCGGGAAGGCGAAGTCGGGCGGCATCACGCCGACCACCGTGTGCGCCACGCCGTCCAGCCGCACGACGCGCCCGACGACGCCGGGGTCGCCCGCGAACCGCGCCAGCCACGCCTCGTGGCCGAGCACCACGACCGGCGGCGCGCCGGGGCGCTCGTCGGCGTCGAGCAGGTAGCGGCCGCGCGCGGGGGCGACGCGCGCGACGCGGAACCCGGCCGCCGTCATCTCCGCCACCCGCACCGGCGCGGGCGGCGTGAGCGGCGGCGCGTCGCCGGGGAGCAGGTTGCGGTCGGCGGTGCGGAACGCGGCCAGCTCGCGCACCGAGCGCAGCGTCTCGCGCCAGAGCACGAAGTCGTGCAGCGAGCGGCGCTCCTCGTTGTCGCGCCGCACGTCGCGGTTCTCGAGCGCGACGATGCGGTCGCCCTCGGGGAGCGGGAGCGTCGGGAACGCGTTGGTGGAGAGGAAGACGAACGTGCCGACGCAGACCGCGACGCCGACCGCCATGCCGATCCCGCCGACCAGCGACAGCGCGGGGTGCTTGGCCAGCATGCGCACCCCGAGCTTCACGTCGAGCCACGACACCCCCGCCGCGCCGCCCGCGAACGCGGGCGCCCGGCGCGCCTACGCCGCCGCGCGCAGCGCGAGCAGCAGCGCCAGCGCCATGTCCAGCGCCTCGAGCGCGGTGAGCAGCGTCGCCGCCGCG
>NZ_JARGEK010000541.1 GCF_029211165.1 Roseisolibacter sp. H3M3-2 | reverse complement strand
GGTCACAACTCCTTGGCTCACAGAACGACATGGCTACGATCCGACTTGAGCGCGAGCGCGCGCGCGAACGCGTGCAGCGCGGCCTCGGGGCGCCCGCGCCTGTGCAGCAGGACCCCGAGGTTGTTCTGCGCGCCCGGGTCCGCCGGGTCCGTGCGCCGCGCGAGGGCGGCCAGCGGGTCCGGCGCGAGCGCGGCGGCCGCCTGCGCGCCCATCGGAGCCGGCCGGCCGCTCAGGCCAGCCGGATCGTGCGCAGGATCGCCTGCAGCGACGCCGGGTCGGGGAGGAGGAGGAAGAAGCCGCGCAGCCGCTCGCCGACCTCCTGCATCATGAACTCCGTCTCCACGACGAACACGCGCTCCACGTCCTCGGAGATGCGCAGGAACCGGCGCGACAGCACCGCGTGCGACGTGTCGACGGCGAGCGTCGGCGGCGACGGGAGCAGCACCATCCCCATGAAGTCGCTGAGCGCGTTCATGTACGCGCCGCTCAGGATGTTGCCGGCCTCCTTGATCGCCGAGCGCTCCAGCTCCCCGAGCGCGACCGACGAGCCGTGCGGGCGGCGCAGCATCAGCTCCGCCATGCGCATGACCGTGTGCTTCGGGAAGACGAGCAGCGTGCGCCCGGTGAGGTCGCCGAGCATGTCCATCAGCACGCCCGCCACCGGCTGCTCGGCGGGGCCGAGCTCCGGCGGCAGCTCCTCGAGCCGCGCGACCTGGATCTCGGGGACGCTGATCATGATCGTGGCGCCCGTCATCTGCGAGAGCGCGGTCGCCGCGTGGCCGGCGCCCATGTTGGCCACCTCGCGCAGGGCGTCGAGCTGCAGCGCGGTGAGCGACTGGAGGTCGTCGAGGGCGGTGGTCGTCATGGCAGCGTCAGGGGGAGAGCCGGGAGAGGAGGGCGGGCACGTCGACGATGAGCGCCACGGCCCCGGTGTCGAGTATCGTCGCGCCGCCGAAGATCCTGAGCGCCCCGCGCACGTCGGGGAGGCGCTTGACCACGAGGTCGGGCTGCCCGCCGAACGCGGGGACGGCGAGCGCCACGCGGCGCCCCGCGACCTCCACCACCGCGGCCTCGCGGCAGCCGCGGAGCGGCGAGCGCTCCGGCGCCCCGCCGACGGCCGCGCCGAGCAGCCCGACGACCGGGAGCCGGTCGCGCACGCGCAGCGCGGGGCGGCCGTCCGCGTCGGACTCGGGCTCGGGGGGGAGGTCGAGCGTCTCGCGCACGTGGGCCAGCGGGAGGGCGTAGGTGGCGCCGTCGCCCGCGTCGGCCAGCAGCGCGCGGGTGACGGCGAGCGTCAGCGGGAGGCGGAGGGTCCACGTCGTCCCCTCCCCCGCCGCGGTGTGCAGCGCGAGCGTGCCGCCGACCGCGCGCACGCGGGCGAGGACGGCGTCCATCCCGACGCCGCGCCCCGAGACCGCGGTCACCCGCTCGGCGGTGGAGAAGCCGGGGTTCGCGAGCACGGCGAGCAGGCGCGCGTCGTCGAGCGCCGTCACGTCCGCCCCCACGAGGCCGCGCGCGCGCGCGCGCTCCAGCACGCGCGCGGCGTCGACCCCCCGCCCATCGTCGACGACCGCCACCTCGACCGCGTCGCGCGCGCGGACGGCCCGCAGCGTCACGCGCCCGGCCTCGGGCTTCCCGGCGGCGCGGCGCGCGTCCGCCGCCTCGATCCCGTGGTCGACCGCGTTGCGCAGCAGGTGCCCCAGCGGGTCGGCGAGCGCGTCGAGCACCGCGCGGTCCACCGCGACGTCGCCCCCCTCGGTCGTGAGCTCGATGCGCTTCCCGGTGGCGCGGGCGGCGTCGCGCACCAGACGGGGCATCCGCTCGAACACCTCGCCCACCGGGACGAGGCGGCTCTCCAGCACCTGCTCGTGCAGCGCGCCGATCAGGCGCCCCGCGTCGGCGACGGCGCCGGCGAGCAGCGCGTCGGCCCCGCGCGCGGCGGCGGCGGCGACGCGTCCGCGCGCCGGCACCAGCTCGGCGGCCAAGTCGAGCAGCGCGTCGAGCCGGGCGGCGTCGATGCGCACCTGCCGACCGGCGGCCGGGACGGCGGCCGGCGACGCCGGCTCGGGCGTCGATGGTGCGGGCGACGTCTCCGCCACCGACTCGACGCGCACGTCGGCGATCTCGCCGGCGGCGCGCACGGCGGCGGCCACCGCGTCGGCGTCGGTCGCGGGCGACGACGGGACGATGCGGAACGCGAGGGTGCCGTCGAACCGCGCGTCCTGCATCGGGTCCGCCGGGCGCACGTCGTGCAGCGCGCCGAGCGCGCCGAGGCGCTGCAGGACCATGAAGGCGCGCACCGCGGGGAGCGCGGCGACGGGCGCGATGGTCACGCGCACCAGCAGCCCCTCCGACGCCGACGGCTCGTCGGCCGCGTCGGCCGTCGTCGCGCGCGCGTCGTCGCGCACCGCGACGAGGGCGGCGAGCCCGGCGAGCGCCTCGGCCACGTCGGGGTCCGCGG
>NZ_JARGEK010000540.1 GCF_029211165.1 Roseisolibacter sp. H3M3-2 | reverse complement strand
CGGGGTCCGCGCCACCGCCCGCACCCGCGCCGCGCTCCCCGCCGTCGCCGCGCTCCCCTTCGGCTTCGCCTGGCACTTCGGCGACGTCGGCGCCGCCAACGGCTTCGATTGCGTCGTCGGGAATCCGCCGTGGGTGCGCCCGCACGCCCTCCCGCCGCACGAGCGCCTCGCGCTCCGCGCCCGCTACGCGACGGTGCGCGACGCCGCCTGGCGCGCCGGCGCCGCGCGCGCCAACGCCGGCGACGGCTTCGCCGGACAGGCCGACCTCGCGGCGCCGTTCGTCGAGCGCGCGCTCGCCCTGGTCCGGGTCGAGGGGGCGCTCGCGCTGCTCGTCCCGGCGAAGCTCTAGCGCGTCCTCGCCGGCGGCGGCCTGCGCGCGCTCCTCGCACGCGAGGCGCACGTCCGCCGCCTCGACGACTGGAGCGACGCCCCCGCGCTCTTCGACGCCGCCACGTACCCGGCGCTGCTCGTCGCGTCGCGCCGCACGCCCGGGCACGCGCCCGCCGCCCCCGCGCTCCACCTCCGCGTGCACCGCGCCGCCGGCGACGCGTCGACCCTGCTCCCGCCCGACGCGCTCCCCCTCGACGCGCACGATCCCGCCTCCCCCTGGCTCCTCCTCCCCCCCGAGACGCGCGACGCCTTCGACGCCCTCCGCGCCGCAGGCCCGCCCCTCGCCGACGCCGACGTCGCCCGCCCCACGCTCGGCGTGAAGTGCGGCTGCAACGACGCGTTCCTGGTCGACGTCGAGCCGGGCGACGGGCCGACCGCGGTGGTGCACGCCGGCGACCGCGTCGGGCGCGTCGAGCGCGCCCTGCTCCGCCCCGTGCTCCGCGGCGAGGACCTCGCACGCCCGCACGCCCGCGACGACGCGCAGGGCGTCGCGTCGATCCTCTGGACGCACGGCGACGACGGCGCGCCGCTCCCCGCGCTCCCGCCCCTCGCCGCGCGCTGGCTCGCCCCCTGGCGCGACCGGCTCCCCGAGCGCGCCGCCTCGCGCGGCGCCCGCTGGTGGTCCCTCTTCAGCGCCGCCGTCGCCGCCGCGCCGCGCGCCGGCGACTGCTGGGCCGACCTCGCGCGCACCCCCGCGCCCCGCCTCCTCGGCGCCGGCGACCCGACGGTCCCGCTGAACACGTGCTACGTCGCCCCCTGCGACGACCCGCTCGACGCGCGCGCCCTCGCCGCACTCCTCGCCACCCCGCTCGTCGCCGCCTGGCTCGGCGCGCTCGCCGAGCCCGCGCGCGGCGGCTTCCGGCGCCACCTCGCGTGGACCGTCGCGCTCCTCCCCACCCCGCGCGACTGGCGGCGCGCCCGCCTCGTGCTCGCCCCCGCGCTCGACGTCGAGCCCACGGCCCGCAACGCGATCGTCGCCGCGGCGTTCGGGCTCCCGCTGCACCGCCTCGCCCCGCTGCTCGCCTGGGACGCCGGCCTCGCCCCCGCCCCACGGCCGCCCGTGCGCCTCGTCCGCGAGCGGCGGCACGACGCACCCACCGCCATCCCCGCCCCCATCGCCCCCACGCGGTGGCGCGGCCCGCACGCCCGCGGCCACGGCGCGCCGTGCTGACCCCCGCCCCGCCCGACGTCGTCCGCGCGGCCCTCGCCCACGCGGCGCTCGCGCTCCCACCGAGTCCCCCCGCCCCCACGCTCGGCGCGGTCACGCTGCTCCCCCACCAGCGCCTCGCCGTCGCCCGACTCGCGGCGGCGCTGCGCACGCACGGCGCCGCGCTCCTCGCCGACGCGGTCGGGAGCGGCAAGACCTTCGTCGCGCTCGCCCTCGCGCGCGAGCACGCGCCCGCCGTCGTGGTCGCGCCGGCCGCGCTGCGCGACGTCTGGCGCGCCGCCGCCGCCAGCGCCGCCGTCGACCGGGCCTTCGTGTCGGTCGAGTCGCTCTCCCGTCCCGCACTCGCGCCCGCGACGGCGCGCCGACTCGCCGACGCGCGCCTGCTGGTCCTCGACGAGTCGCACCACCTGCGCAACCCGGCGACCCGCCGCTGGCGCCGACTCGCCGACCTCGCCCGCCGCGCCCGCGTCCTCTGCCTCAGCGCCACGCCGATCCACAACACCCCGCACGACCTCCTCGCCCCCCTCGCCCTCGCACTCGGCGGCCGCGTCTTCGCGCTCGACGCGGCGGCGCTCGCGCGCCTCGTGGTGCGCCGCGCGCGCCCGCGCGGCCCGGCCGACGCTCGCGTTCCGCGCGTCCTCCCCACGCGCTGGCACCCGCGGGCCGACGCGGCCGGCGGCGACGCGCTGCTCGACGCGATCCTCGGACTCCCGCCCCCGCTAGCGCCCAGTGACGGCGGCGACGCCCACGCGCTCGAGCGCATCACCCTGCTCCGCCTGCTCGCGGGCGGCCCCGACGCGCGGCGCGCCGGCGCGCGACGACGACACGCGCGCGCCGCCGCGCTCGACGCGGCGCTCGTCGACGGTCGCCACCTCGACGCCCGCGCGCTGCGGCGCTGGACCGCGCC
>NZ_JARGEK010000054.1 GCF_029211165.1 Roseisolibacter sp. H3M3-2 | reverse complement strand
GCGGGGGGCGGGGCTGGCGGCGGCGCGCGCGGCGCTCGCCGAGGGGCGCTACGTGGCCGTGCGCGTGGCCGGCGGGCCGCGACTGCAGGGACACGTCCTCGCGCCGCGCGCCGACGCGCTGGCGCTGCTCGGCACCTGGCGCGGCGAGACCCACGCGATCCCCGCGGGCCGCGTGGCGACGGTCGAGGTGCGCGGCCGCGGGAACGTCGGCGCCGGCGCCACGCTCGGCGCGCTGCTCGGCGCGGGCTTCGGCGTGGTCGTCGTCGGCACCGCCGGCGCCGCCGGTCAGCGCAACGAAATCGGCCCGGCGCTCGTCGTTGCAGCAACGATCAACGGACTGCTGGGCGCCGCGATCGGGTACGCCGTGACCCGGGAGCGGTGGCGGCAGCTCTGGCCCCCCGCCTCCCCGCGCTGAGTGCTCCGCCGCCTCGCCCCGCTCGCCCTCGCCGTCGCGGCGGGGTGCACCGAGCGCCCGCCCGCCTCCGCCGACGCGCCGCTCACCGTCTCGCTCTCCCCCGCGTCCATCGACTGCGCGCCGGGGCGCACCGTCGTCGTGCGCGCGACCGCCACCTCGCGCGAGGGGACGCCGCCGCGCCTGCGCATCGCCTCGGCCGACGGGCGCACCAGCGTCGTGCAGCGCGGCGACAGCGCCGAGGTGCGGTGCGAGACGCGCGGCGCCGGCTCGGTGGTGGCGTGGGCGAGCCAGGGGCGCCTGCGCGCCGCCGCGCGCACCGCGGTCACCGTCGCCGCGCGGCCGAGCACCGTCGTGCTCTTCGCGACGCCGAAGATCCTCGCCGACTTCGAGAACCCGCGGCAGGGCGTCGAGTCGTTCCTGCGCCACTACGAGCCGCTGACCGCGCGCGCCGCGGAGGTGGTCGTCATCTTCGCCGTCGGCAACAGCGAGCACATCCTGAGCTACCGCGGGCCGCGCTACGCCGGCGACTCGGTGATGTGGGCCGCGTACACCGACGGCAAGGACGTGCCGGCGTTCGCGCGGAAGCTCCGCTTCCGGCAGATCGCCGGGATCGTGCGCGCGTTCCACGACGTCGCCGCGGCGTCTGGGACCCGGCTCAAGGTGTACGACCAGATCGACCCGGGCCCCGAGATGGCGTGGGAGTACTGGAAGTACACGCGCCACCCCGAGTGCATGGACCTGCGCCTGGAGAGCTTCGACATCCGCGGGCGGCTGAAGCCCGACTCGCTGATCTACGCGAGCGCCCCCGGCGGCGCCCCGGCGGGGAAGCAGTGCGGGGAGTTCATCGTCGACCAGGCGGCCGAGTACCTGCGCGACATGGGCTTCGACGGCATCCTGTACGGCAACCAGTTCGGCACGCGCGGCAAGTGGGAGCCGGGGCGCGGGCCGGGGTACACGGCCGACGAGGCGGCGGCCATCCAGGCGTTCCTCGACTACTCGCGCCGCGCCTACGGGCCGCGCGAGATCATGTGGTTCGACTCGTACAACAACGTCGACGTTGAGCGCGAGACGTTCAGCTTCCCGCGCAGCGGCTACCGCGCGTTCGACTACCTGATGGCGTCGGGGTTCTGCGTCATCACCGACACGGGGCGCTACCTCGACAACCTGCGCAGCAAGCTCGCGCTCGGGGACGGGCCGCGCATCCTGGCGACGCTCGACTACGTCGACCCGTGGTACACGTACGCGTCGATGCGCGACTACGCCGCCGAGTCGCGGCGGCTGGAGGACATCGCGGTGGCGTACCGCGACCGCATCGACGGGGTGGTGTTCTTCGCGAACGACCACAACGGCGTGCCGGTCCCGCGTCGCCTCGTCGAGGCGTTCGCCGCGCGCTACCACGGCGACTGACCGCGGCCCGCGCCGCCGACGCGACTACGCGGCCAGCACGGGGAGCGCGAGGCGCTGCCCGGTCGCGGCCTCGATGAAGCCGCCGCCGAGCACCTGCTCGCCCGCGTAGAGCACGGCCGACTGCCCCGGCGTGATCGCGGCCACCGGCTCCTGCAGCGCCAGCTCGACCTCGTCGCCGTCGGCGCGCACCAGCTCCGCGGCGACGGCGCGCGCGCGGTGCCGCACCTGCACCTCCAGCGTCGCGCCCGCCGCCGGCGGGTCGACCAGCCAGTTGACGCCGCGCGCCACCAGCCCGCGCCCGAGCAGCTGCTCGCGCGGCCCGATCACGACCGCGCGCTCGCGCGGGCGGATCGCGACCACGTACATCGGCTCCGCGAAGCCGCCCGGGAGCCCGCGCCGCTGGCCGACGGTGAAGCGCGCGTGCCCGTCGTGCTCCCCCACCACGCGGCCGTCGGCGAGCACGATCGGCCCGCGCGCCAGCGCCGGCGCGTCGTCGCCCAGCCGCTGCCGGATGATCTTCGTGTGGTCGCCGTCGGGGACGAAGCAGATGTCCTGGCTCTCGACCTTCTCGGCGACGACGTCCAGCCCCAGCGCGCGCGCCGCCGCGCGCGTCTCGGCCTTGGTCGAGTCCCCGACGGGGAGGAGCATGCGCGCCACCACGGCGCGGTCCACGCCCCACAGGAAGTACGACTGGTCCTTGCCGCGGTCGCGCCCGCGGAGCAGGCGGCCGCCCTCCGCGCGCGCGTAGTGGCCGGTGGCGATCCAGCGCGCGTCGATCGCGTCGGCCTTGCGCAGCAGGTCGCGGAACTTGGTGAAGGTGTTGCAGCGCACGCAGGGAATGGGCGTGCGCCCGCGCGCGTACTCGGCCACGAAGTCGTCGACCACGTCGACGCCGAACCGGTCCTCGAGGTTCAGCACGTAGTGCGGCACGCCGAGGCGCTGGCACACGCGCCGCGCGTCGTCGATCGAGTCGAGCGAGCAGCAGGGGCGGTCGGGGACCTCCTCGCCGTAGCAGAACAGCTTCATCGTCGCGCCGACGACGTCGTAGCCCTGCCCCACGAGCAGCGCGGCCGCGACCGACGAGTCGACCCCGCCGCTCATCGCGACCAGCACCCGCTCCCGCCCGCTCACGTCACCACACCGGGACGGCCGACGCGGCGGCGCGCGCGCGCGCGACCATGGCCGGCAGCAGCGACGCCACGCGGTCGACCTGCTCCGGCGTCGACAGGCAGCCGAAGCTCAGGCGCACCGCGCCCGCGGCCAGCTCGGGCGCGACGCCCATCGCCAGCAGCACGTGCGACGGCGCCGCGTTCCCCGTCTGGCACGCCGACCCGCCCGACGCCGCGATCCCCTGGAGGTCGAGCGCCATCAGCAGCGACTCGGCGTCGACGCCCGGGACCGACACGTTGCAGACGTGCGGCGCGCGCGGCGCCCCGCGCCCGTGGATGACCGCGTCGGGCACCTCGGCGAGCAGCCGCGCCTCGAAGGCGTCGCGCATGGCGCCGAGGCGCGCGCACTCCTCCTCGCGCTCGGCGACCGCCAGCTCGGCGGCGAGCGCCAGCCCGACGGCGAAGGCGACGTTCTCGGTGCCGGGGCGCCGCCCCCGGTCCTGCGCCCCGCCGTAGAACAGCGGCTCGAGCGGCGTGCCGCGCCGGATGTAGATCGCGCCGATCCCCTTGGGCGCGCCGATCTTGTGCCCCGAGATGGTGAGCAGGTCCGCCGGCAGCGTGGTGACGTCGATCGCGATCTTGCCGAACGCCTGCACGGCGTCGGTGTGGAACACGACGTCCTGCGCGCGCGCCTCGGCGCCGAGCTCGGCGATCGGCTGCACCACGCCGACCTCGTTGTTCACCCACATGACCGACGCCACCGCCGCGCCCGCGAGCGCCGCGCGGTAGGCCTCGCGGTCGACCAGCCCGTCGCCGTCCACGGGGACGACGCGCTCCTCGGCGCCGTCGCGCTCGGCCGCGTGGTGCACCGCGGCGAGCACCGCCTTGTGCTCGATCGGCGACGTCACGATCGCCCGTCGCCCGCCGGCGCGGCGCGCGCGCCACGGCCCGAACACCGCCAGGTTGTCCCCCTCGGTCCCGCCGGAGGTGAAGCAGACCTCGTCGGGGCGCGCGTTCAGGCAGCGCGCCACCCGCTCCCGCGCCTCGTCGAGGGCAGTGCGCGCGTCGCGCCCCCATCGGTGCGCGCTCGACGGGTTGCCGAAGCGCGGGCCGAGGAAGGGCTCCATCGCGGCGCGCACCTCGTCCCGCACGGGCGTGGTGGCGGCGTGGTCCAGGTAGATGGGCTCGGGCATCTTGTAAGATACGGGAAGCCCCGGGCAGTCGGCCAGCTGCGCGCCGGACGCTGCGGGCTGCGGACTGCGGATCCGGAGACCCGCAGTCCGCAGCCCGCAGCGTCCGGCGAGACACTACCGGACATCGGCGACATTCCCGATCCTGAGGGCGTGTACGCCTCCTGCCTCTTCTGCCACGCCCCGCTCGGGCGCAACGAGACCCTCGAGGCCTTCCCGGTCGGGCGCCGGCTGGCCTACGACGCGGAGCGCGGGCGGCTCTGGGTGGTCTGCCGGCGCTGCGAGCGGTGGAACCTGACCCCGCTCGAGGAGCGGTGGGAGGCGATCGAGGGGGCCGAGCGGCTGTACCGCGAGACCCGGCTGCGCGCGGCCACCGACAACGTCGGGCTGGCGCGGGTCGGGGACGGGCTGGAGCTGGTGCGGATCGGGCGGCCGCTGCGCCCCGAGTTCGCGGCCTGGCGCTACGGCGACCAGTTCGGGCGGCGCCGGCGGCGGCAGCTGGCCGTCGCCGGGGCCGGCGTGGGGGCCATCGGGGCGCTGGTGGTCGGCGGAGCGGTCGCCGGCGTCGGGATCGGGGGCTTCATCGGGGTCGCGGGCAGCGCCGTCCAGCGGCTGGTGCGCGGGAGTCCGGGCGAGGTCGTCGCCCGCCTGCCGTACCTGCCGGGGCACCCGGTGCACGTCGAGCGCCGGATGCTGGCCGACACGCGCCTGCTGGACGAGCCGGGGCGCGGCCTCGTGCTGGAGGTGGGCTCCCACCGCGGCCGCTGGCGCTTCGAGGGGGAGGACGCGCGGCGGGCGCTGGCGCTGCTGGTCCCGGCGGTGAACCGCTACGGCGGCTCCGCGCGCGAGGTGCAGGCCGCCGTCGCCGAGGTCGAGCAGGCCGGGAGCGCCGACGCCTACCTGGAGCGGCTCGGCCGCCGCGCCGCCGCCACGCGCGCCGACGCGCGGGAGACCGGCTCGTCGTGGTGGGGGCGCGACCGGATCCCGCAGACGGGGCTCTTCGCGCTGCGCCCCGCCGACCGGCTGGCGCTGGAGATGGCCGTGCACGAGGAGCAGGAGCGCCGCGCCCTCGAGGGCGAGCTGGCGGCGCTGGAGCGCGCCTGGCAGGACGCCGAGGAGATCGCGGCCATCGCCGACGACCTCCTGGTCCCGGGGAGCGTCTGGGACCGACTCCGCTCGCTCGGCGGGCGCGACGGCTAGCCTAGCCCTCGCGGAGGAGCGCCCGCACGGGTGCCCCGTCGAGCCCCGCCACCCGCAGCGGCGGCGCCACCAGCTCGTAGCGCCCCGGCGCCACGCCGCGCAGGTCGAGGTTCTCGAGGTTGTACGCCCCGGCCCCGAAGAGCGCGTGGTGCGTCGCCAGCGTCTTGCTCTCGCGCGCGTCCACCGACGGCGCGTCGACGCCGAGCAGCCGCAGCCCCTCGGCGGCGAGGCGCGCGACGCAGTCGGGGGCGAGCCACGGCCACGCGTCGGGGAACGCGCCGTCGGCGATCGTGCGCCCCGTGCGCAGGAGCAGCCGCGTCGCCCCCGCGCGCGCGCCGCGCGCCGCGAGCGCGTCGTACGACAGCTCGCCGTCGAGCCCCGTGACGTCCACCACCTCGCACGCGCCGAGAAACGCGTCGAGCGGCAGCGCGTCCGAGGCCGGCGCGCCGTCGGCGACGTGGAGCGGCGCGTCGGCGTGCGTCCCCACGTGGGGGCTCAGCGTCATCGCCGACAGGTTGATCGCCGCGCCGCCGGCGATGGTGCACGTCCACCCGCACGAGAACGGGACGTCGCCGGGCCACTCCGGCGTCCCCGGGCCGACGACCACGCTGACGTCGAGCAGGCGCGGCGCGGGATCGCGCGGGTCAGCCACGCGCCGCGCCGTACAGCCGGCTCCGCACCTCCCACAGCTGCGGGAAGAAGCGTTGCGCCACCGTGCGGGCCAGGTACTTCGCGCCGAGCGTGCCGCCCGTGCCCTGCGTGCCGAGGCCGATGATCCGCTCGACCAGCTGCACGTGCGCGAAGCGCCAGCGCGCGAACTGCTGCTCGTACTCCAGCAGCCCCTCGGCGAGGAAGAACAGCGTCGAGGGGCCGGGGCCCGTGTACAGCTCCTCCGGCTGCACCCCGGCGTCGGCGAGCAGGCCGAGGAAGAGGTCCTGCAGCGCCGGCTTGTCGAGCTCCGCCTGCACGAGCGCGGGGATCTCGCCGTGCTCGCGCAGCACCTGCACGAAGTGCGGGTCGCGCAGCCCGCTCGCCGCCTCGATGGCGCGGAACTGCACGCTCTGCGACCCGCTGGAGCTGCCGAGGTAGCCGCGGAACTGGAGGAAGCGCTGCGGCGGCAGCGTGTCGAGCGCCGTCAGCTGCGACGACACGATGCGCGTCAGCGCGTTGAGCCGCTGCACGCGCCAGAGCGCCGACTCGGCGTTGCGCTCGGCGAGGCAGCCCCGCAGCCCGTCCAGCTCGTGCAGCAGCACCTTGAACCACAGTTCGCTGGCCTGGTGCACGACGATGAACAGCAGCTCGTCGGGCTGCTCGGCGCCGCCGTCGGCGCCCGAGCGCGGGTGCTGGAGCGCCAGCAGCTCGTCGAGCGCGAGGTACGAGCCGTAGGTGACCGGGGCGTCGGGCGTGTCGGTGGGCATCGGCGGGGTCAGAACGTGGAGACCTGCAGCGTGGTGACGTCGTCGACGCGCATCGTCTCGAGCGTCAGGAACGGCTCGCCGTAGCGGACGCGGATCAGCGACCCGTAGTGCGCCGCCTGGTGCCGCACGATGTCGTACAGCGGCTCGCCGTTGGGCATGACCTCGCCCGCCTGCGTCAGCCCGTCGAACTGCGAGCCGTAGCAGCGGATCGCGTCCAGCTTCCGCTCGAACACGTCCGTGACGTCGACGACGAACGTCGGCTTCACGTGGTCCTCGCGGTAGGCGAGCGAGAAGACGACCTTGCGCGGGCGGTGCGCCGGGAGGGCGGGCGCGAACTTGACGATCCCCGCCAGGAAGCACGCGTCGCGCACCAGCTCGGACGCGAGGCGGTGGTCGGGGTGGCGGCCGACCGGCGACGGCGCGATCACCACGGCCGGGCGCAGGCGGCGGAGCACCTGCACCAGCGCGGCGCGCGTCGCGTCGGTGTTCTGGATCCCGGAGTCGGGGAGCCCGAGGTTCTCGCGCGTCGCGAGCCCCAGGACGCGGGCGGCCGCGGCGGCCTCCTCGGCGCGCAGCTCGGCGGAGCCGCGCGTCCCCATCTCGCCCTGCGTCAGGTCGAGGACGCCGGTGCGGTGCCCCTGCGCCGCCGCGCGCAGCAGCGTCCCGGCGCAGGTCAGCTCGACGTCGTCGCGGTGCGGGCCGATCGCGAGGACGTCGAGCGGGGGAAGGAGGTCGGCCATGGCGGGGAATGTAGGCGGCCCCGTCGCGGGGCCGCCACCGAGTCCCGCGCCGTCAGGGCGTCAGCGCCCGAGGCTCCCGCAGCGCGCGAGCACCGAGTCGCGCGCCTCGGCGACGCGCAGCGAGGGCGCCGTCGCGTGCCAGAGGGTGCCGTCGGTGTCGTCGTTCGCGGTGCGCCCGGCCGGACGCACGAGCGCGGCCGGCGCCGCCGCCGGGGCGCCCTGGCGCAGGTCGAACGTCTGCGCCAGCACCTTGAGTCCGTGCCCGAGCTTGCGGAACGACACCGTCAGCACGTCCACGCGGCGGGGCGCCGCGGCGTCGGCGGTGGCCGCGCTCTCAAGGTCGGTGCTGCGCGCCCACAGCGTCGGCTCGGCGGCGTCGGGGCGCTGCTCGATCACCGGGAGCCCGTTCTGCTCGGCCACCTCGGCCACGCAGCCGAGGAGGGTCTCCGAGGTCATCCCTTCGGAGATGGGGCTGATCTGGAAGCCGCTGCGGCAGGCGGGGAGCGCGGCGACGACGAGGAGGGCGGGCGCGACGAGGCGCACGCGGCGGGCGAGGGGACGGTGCATCGGATGTCCCTCCGTACGACGGAGACGGCAGGCGGCGGCGCGGAGCCGGAGGGGCGCCGCGCGTGGGGGGGGCCGCGGAACATGTGAACGTGCGCGGCGCATCCGCAAGACGCGCCGCGCACCCCCCGGTCACCGCCCCCGGCCGACCGGTCAGCCTACTCGTATCGCAGCGCCTCGACGGGGTCGAGCTTGGCCGCGCGGACCGCCGGCACCATGCCGAACGCGACCCCCGTCAGCGCCGAGACGACCAGCGCGCTCACCACCGCGCCCGCGGGGACGGCGGCCGGGATCGACTCGAACAGGTTGCGGATGATCGCCGCCGCGCCCCAGCCGAGCAGCAGCCCCACCGACGCGCCGATGCAGGTCAGCGTGATCGCCTCGACCAGGAACTGCCAGAGGATCGTCGCCTTGGTGGCGCCCAGCGCCTTCCGCACGCCGATCTCGCGCGTCCGCTCGGTCACCGAGATCATCATGATCGCCACCACCCCGACGCCGCCGACCAGCAGTCCGACGGCCGAGAGGCTCAGGCCGATGATGAAGAGCGTCCCGAACAGCTTGTCGAACGTCTCCATCATGCGGTCCGACGTGACGAGCGCGAAGGTGTTCGGCTGCGACGGGCGCAGCCCGCGGGTCCCGCGCAGCGCCGCCGTCACCTCGTCCATCACGTCCGCCTGCACCGTCCCGTCGCGCGGCTTGACCATCAGCATGACGCCGCGCGTCCACAGGTTCAGGTGGCGGCGCGCCGTGGTCATCGGGATGATGCCGCGCGGGCGGTCGGGGCCGCGCCCGTCCATCGACTTGAGGAAGCCGGCCGTCGTGTGGTAGACGCCGATGACGGTGAACGGCTGGTCGTCGATCGTGATCTGCTTCCCGATCGGGTCCGACTCGCCGAACAGGCGCGACTTGAGCGTGTCGTTGATGATGACCACGCGGGCGGCCGCCGCCTCCTCCTGCGCGCTGAAGTTGCGCCCCGGGGAGATGTCGCCCTTGTCGGTCTCCATCCACTCGGAGCTGAGCGCGTCGTAGCCCACCGACGGCAGCGCGCGGTCGCGGTAGCGGAACGGCTTCTGGTCCCCCCAGATCTCGGTCACCGCGGCCACCGACGGCAGCGCGCGGATCATCGCCGCCTCGTCGCGCGTCAGCGGCGGGTTGCGGCGGCTCGGGTCGTCCTCGTTGGGGCCGAAGCTGACGTTGATCGGGCGGCGGCGCACCTGGAACGAGGTCGCCCCGAACGACTCGACGTCGTTCTGGAACGAGCGCGTCATCCCGTGCACCGTGGCCGCCATCGCCACGACGACGAACACGCCGATGGCGACGCCGAAGATCGTGAGGAAGGCGCGCACCTTGTTGGCGCGGAGCGCCTCCAGGGCGATGCCGATCCCCTGGAAGGTCTGGAAGACGCGGGCGAAGAAGTTCATGGGGGCTCAGTCCGCGCGCAGGGCGGTGATGGGGTCGAGCCGCGCGGCGCGGCTGGCGGGGTAGGCGCCCGACACGATCCCGACGCCCGCGCCCACCACCAGCGCGACGCCGATCGACCACGGCGCGATGCCGGCCGGCAGGAAGGGGAAGGCGAGCGCCAGCAGCTTGGCGGCGCCCAGCCCGAGCCCGATCCCGATCGCCGCGCCGACGAGGCTCAGCGTGGCCGACTCCACCAGGAACTGGCGCAGGATGTCCTTCCGCCGCGCCCCCAGCGCCTTGCGGATCCCGATCTCGCGCGTCCGCTCGGCGACCGCGACCAGCATGATGTTCATGATGACCATCGAGCCGACGATCAGCCCGATGGCGGGGAGGGCGGTGCCGAAGACCAGCATCTTCCCCTTGATCTCGTCGAAGAACTGCAGCGCCGAGTCGGACGTCTCGAAGGAGAAGTTGTCCTCCTCGCCCGGGCCGAGGCCGCGGTGGGAGCGCATCGTCTCGCGCGTGACCTCGATCAGGTCGGAGAGCATCTCGCGCGTCGGGGCCTGCACGATCAGCCCGTCCACGTCGCCGCGCGGGTTGGTGATGCGGCGCAGCGTGCTGTTGAACGGCGCCACCGCCTGCCGGTCGAGCGAGAAGCCGAAGACGTTCCCCTGCTTCTCGATCACGCCGATGACCGTGTACGGCATCCCGCCCAGCCGGATCTCGCGCCCGACCGGGTCGAGGTTGGGGAAGAAGTCCTTCGCCACCTCGTCGCCGATCACGACGACCTGCGAGCCGAGGTCGGCCTCCTGCGGGGTGAAGGCGCGGCCGCTCGACAGGTTGTACTGCTTGATGCGGAAGAAATCCCCGTCGGTGGCCACCGCGTCGACCTGCCGGCGCCGCGCGTACGGCGTCACCGCCCACACGCGGTCCTGGCTGGAGATGGCGGTCGCCGTCCCCGGCGGGAGGGCGTCGCGCATCACCCGCACGTCGGCCGTGTAGAGGCGCGGGCGCCGCTGGATCCGCCGCCACTCCTCCTCGGAGTAGTCGCCGCCGATGAAGTTGAAGCGCCGCACGGTGAACGTGTTCCCGCCGATCAGCTTCCCGGCGAAGTCGTTCTCCATGTAGTTGCTCATCCCCTGCACGATGGAGATGACGGCGATCAGGAACATGACGCCGATGAGCACGCCCAGCACGGTGAAGAAGCTCTTGAGCTTCTGCACGCGGATCTGCTGGAGCGCGAGCCGGACGGCTTCGAGCAGGGGCATCGGACTAGGCGGGAAGGAGGAGCAGAGTACTGCGCGGCGCTGCGGGCTGCGGGCTGCGGGATCGAGATCCGCAGCCCGCGGCCCGCAGCGTCATTCGTATCTCAGCGCGTCGACCGGGTCGAGCCGGGCGGCGCGGACGGCGGGGAGCATGCCGAACAGGATGCCGGTGAGGGCGCTGGCGGCGAGGGCGGCGACGACGGCCGTCGGCGGCACCGCCGCCTCGATCGGCGTCAGCGAGCGGATCACCGCCGAGAGCCCGGCGCCCAGCACCAGCCCGATCACCGCGCCGATCCCGGTCAGCGTCGCCGCCTCGACCAGAAACTGCCAGAGGATCGTCGCGCGGGTGGCGCCCAGCGCCTTGCGGACGCCGATCTCGCGGGTGCGCTCGGTGACCGAGATCATCATGATCGCCACCACGCCCACCCCGCCGACGATCAGCCCCACCGCGGAGAGGACGATCATGACGAGGAAGAAGGCGCCGACCACCTTGTTGTACATCTCGAGGATCTTCTCGGGCGTCGAGATGTGGAAGTCGTTCGGCTGCGCGGGGCGCAGGTGGCGCTCCGCGCGCAGCAGCGACAGCACCTCGTCGAGCGCCTCGTCGCGCGCCACCCCCTCGCGCGGCTTGACCGTCATCTGCATCCACGCGACGCCGACGTCGAGGCGGCGGCGCGCGGTCTCGAACGGGACGTAGAGCCGCCCCTTCTCCCCCGAGTCGAACGCCGTCGCGATCGGCTCGAAGACCCCGATCACGGTGAACTGCTGCCCCGAGACGCGGATCACCTTGCCCACCGCGTCGCCGCCGGCGAACAGCCGCTCGGCCAGCTTCGGGTTCACCAGCGCCACCGGCGCGGCGGCGTCGTTCTCGGCCGACGTGAAGTCGCGCCCGTCCACCAGCGCCCCCGCCTCGACCTCCAGCCAGCCGGGCGTGTACGCGCTCACCCCGATGCTCGGCAGGTCGCGGTCGGCGTAGCGCACCGGCGACGACGAGCCGACCTGCGACACCACCAGCTTGACCGACGGCAGGGCGGCGACGCGCTCGGCCTGCCCGATGGTCAGCGGCGGGAAGCGGCGCCACGGGCACGAGTCGGCGGAGCCGTTGCAGCTCACCAGCTCGCCCGGCCACTTGGTCACGAAGAAGGTCGTCGGGCCGGCGGCGGCGATCGCCTTGGTGACGCCGCCGTTGATCCCGTGCACGGCGGCGGACATCACCGTCACCACGAACACGCCGACCGCGATCCCGAGGATCGTCAGGCCGGCGCGCACCTTGTTGGCGCGCATCGCGTCCAGCGCGATCGCGACGCCCTCGAGCAGCGACAGGAGGCGGTCGACGGGGCGCACGGGCTACTCCTGGCGCAGGGCGCTGATCGGGTCGAGGCGCGCGGCGCGGCTGGCGGGGTAGGCGCCCGACACGATGCCGACGCCCGCGCCCAGCCCCACCGAGACCCACACCGACCACAGGGCGACGCCGGTCGGCAGCGGCGTCGCCATCGCGACGACGCGCGCCAGCCCGACGCCGAGGGCCACGCCCAGCGCGGCGCCGAGCACCGAGAGCGTCGTCGACTCGGCGAGGAACTGCGCGAGGATGTCGCGCCGCCGCGCGCCGAGCGACTTCCGCACGCCGATCTCGCGCGTCCGCTCGGCGACGGCGACCAGCATGATGTTCATGATGACGATCGCGCCGACCACGAGCCCGATGGCGGGCAGCACGACGCCGGCCAGCACGAGGTACTTCTTGATCGACATCCACTGCGTCAGCGCCGACTGCGAGCTCTCCAGCGCGAAGTCGTCGGCCTGCCCGGGGCGCAGCTTGTGCCGGCGCCGCATCGTCTCGCGCACGACCTCCTGCAGCACCGCCTGCTCGGCGGGGTTCTGCCCCTGCACGACCACGCCGTAGAGGTTCACCCGCGCGTTGGTGACCCGCCGCATCGGCGACAGGAAGGGGCCGAACACCTGCCGGTCGAGGTTCAGCCCGAACACCGACCCCTGCTTCTCCAGCACCCCGATCACCTCGAACGGGACGCGGTCCATCTCGAGGGTGCGGCCGATCGGGTCGAGGCCGGGGAAGTACTCCTCGGCGACCGCCTGCCCGATGACGACCACCGCCGAGCCGATCGCGGCCTCCTGCTCGTTGAACAGGCGCCCGCGCTGCACGGCCAGGTCCTTGATGCGGAACAGGTCCGTCGTCACCGCCTGCGCGACCACCTGCGGGCCGCCGGCCACGTACCTCGTGGTCGGGTTGACCCAGCGGAGGTCCTGGATCGCCCACCGCGCGCCCGCGGGCAGCGCCTCGCGCACCGCGTACGCGTCCTCGGCGGTGATGGGCGGGCGCCGCTGCAGCGCCTTCCACTGCGCCTCGGTCATCTCGCCCATGTTGATGTCGGGCGTCTTGCGCAGCGAGAAGGTGTTCACGCCGAGGAACTTCCCGGCGAAGTCCTGCTCGACGTAGCGCGCCATCCCGTTCACGACCGACACCACGGCGATCAGGAACATCACGCCGATGGTGACGCCGAGCAGCGTGAAGAAGCTCTTGAGCTTCTGCACGCGGAGCTGCGTCAGGGCGAGGCGGACCGCTTCGAGGATCGGCATGGCGGGGATAGGAGACGGGCGGGGCGCGTCGGGTGACCGTACGCGCCCCGCCCGTGTCCCGTTTCGGGCGCCCGGTGCGGGCGGCTCAGTGCGCCGGCTGGGTCTGGATGCGGGCGGCGAACTGCTCGCGCCGCTCGTCGCTGGCGATCACGCCGTCGCGCAGCACGATCACCCGGCGGGCGTGGGCGGCGATGTCCGGCTCGTGCGTCACCATGACGACGGTCTGCCCCGTGCTCGCCAGGTTCTCGAACACGCGCATGATCTCCTCGGACGTGTTCGAGTCCAGGTTGCCCGTGGGCTCGTCGGCGAGGAGGATGGCCGGGTCGTTCACCAGCGCGCGGGCGATCGCCACGCGCTGGCGCTGGCCGCCCGACAGCTCGTTCGGCCGGTGGGTGAGGCGCGCGCCCAGCTGCACCTTCTCCAGCGCCTCCGTCGCGCGACGCTTCCGCTCCGCGGCCGGCACGCCGGCGTAGACCAGGGGCAGCTCGACGTTCTGCAGCGCGGTGGAGCGGGGGAGCAGGTTGAACGTCTGGAAGACGAACCCGATCTCCCGGTTCCGCACGTGCGCCAGCGAGTCGTCGGACATCTGCGACACGAGCTGCCCGTTGAGCCAGTACTCGCCCCCGTTCGGGGTGTCGAGGCAGCCGATGAGGTTCATCAGCGTCGACTTGCCCGAGCCGGACGGGCCCATGATGGCCACGTACTCGTTGCGGCGGATGGCGAGGTCGACGCCGCGGAGGGCGCGCACGATCTCGCCCCCCATGTCGTACTCGCGCTTCAGCCCGCGGGTGACGATCACCCACTCCTTGCCCGGGGTCTGGCCGGTGGTGCCGACGACCGCCCGCCGCTCGGCGGTGGTGCTGAGCGGCGCCTCCGCCTCCGTGCCGTGGTCGAGGTGGGGCGCGCTCACGACTTGGCCACGGCCGTCGCCGCCCCCTTCGTCTTGCCGCTGTCGGCGCTGCTGCGCACCATCGCGCCGTTCTTCAGGTCCCGGATGGCCTGGTAGGTGCCCGCCACGATCTTCTCCCCCTCCTTGAGCCCGCTCATGACCTCGAAGTGCTTCTCGCCCGCGATCCCCACCTTTACGGGGCGGAAGGTCACCTTGTTGTCGGCGCCCACGATGAAGACCCCCTCGACGTCCTTCTTGCCGACCTGCTTCTGGGGCTGGCGGTTCCCCATGGTCGGGGCGGTGTCGGTGTTGGCGATCGCCTCGTCCTCGCGGACCGTGAGGGCGATGATCGGCACCGACAGGGCCTTGTTCCGGGTGTCGGTCACGATCTTGGCCGTCGCCGAGAAGTCGGGGCGCGTGTCCTCGGGCGGGTTGAGGAGCTGGATGGTCACCTCGTAGTCGATCGCCTGATCGGTGGCCGACGCCGCGGCGCCCGCCGCCTTGACCGAGCTGTTCGAGATCTTGGTGACCTTGCCGATGAAGGTCGTGTCGGAGAAGGCGTCGATCTGCACCACGGCCGAGTCGCCGAGCGAGATGCGCGCGACGTCGGTCTCGTCGACCTTCACCTTCGTCTCCATGATGCTCATGTCGCTGATCGTCAGGAGCGTCGCCGCGTCCTTGTTCAGCGTGCCCTGGATCGCGGTCTCGCCCTCCTCGACGTTCAGGCGGGTGATCTTGCCGCTCATCGGGGCGACGATCGTGGTGCGCTCCAGCGCGCGGCGGGCGTCGCGGAGCCCGGCGATCGCCTGGTCCACCTGGTGCTGCGCCGCCTCGAACAGGGCCTTGTTCACCTCGGCCTGCGTCTTGAGCTGCTCCAGCTCCTGCGCTGAGACCAGCTGCGGGTTCTGCTTGACGATGTCGTTCTGGCGCTTGTACGTCGCCTCGGCCTGCACGAGGTTCGCCCGCGCCTGCGCCGCCTGGGCGCGCGCCGACGACACCGCGGCCTCGGAGCGCTGCACCGCCGCTTCCGACTGCACCGGGTCGATCTGGAGGAGGAACTGGCCCTTGGTGACCATCTGCCCCTCCTTGACCGACAGGCGCACGATGCGCCCGGTCACGTCGGCGCTGACGTCCACCTTGGTGGTCGGGATGATCTGACCGCTCGCCGTCACCGAGGCGACGAGGTCGCGGCGGGCGACCGCCTCGACCTTGACCTCGGTGGGCTTCTCGCCGCGCTTCGTCGCGCCGAACGCGGCGACGCCGCCGAGGACGGCGACCGCGATCACGGCGACGGTCACCTTCATGCGCTTGGTCATTGGAACTCCGGAGGGGAGGAAGTGCGGAGGTGGTGGAGGGCCGGGGTCGCGCGCGTCAGCGCAGCGGACGCCCGACCGCGTTCTCGAGCGCCGCGAAGGCGCGGTGGTACTCGTAGACGGCGTTCACGTAGTCGGTCTGCGCGCGGGCGTACTCGTCGCGCGCTGTGGCCACGTCGATGAACGTGCCGGCGCCCACGCGGTACCGCTCCTGCGCCAGCGACAGCGCCTCGCGGGCCGTCGCCGCCGACTGCTCCTGCAGCGCCACCGTCTGCCGCTGCGCGGTGAGCGTGCGGAACGCCCCCGTCACGTCGGCCACCAGCTGCAGCTCCTGCGCGCGGACGCGGTAGGCGGCGTCGTTGCGGTTGGCCTGCGCCTCCTGCACCCGCTGCTCGCGCGTGAAGCCGTTGAAGATCGGGAACGACAGCGTCGCGGTCACGCTGTACGGGTTGCGCGTCAGGTCGTAGAGCGAGCCGTTGCCGGCGCGCGCGCGCGCGATCTCGGTCTGCGTCAGCGCGATCCCGCCGCACGCCACGTCCGGGTCGGTCGTCTGCCCGGTGGCGATGTTGCGGATCGCGACCGTCTGCGCGCACTGCCCGACCTTGTTGCTCAGCGCGCTCGAGACGAGGCCGTTGGTGTTTGTGAACTGGTTGCCGAAGCCCGACACGCCGGCGTTCAGCTGCAGCGTCGGCAGGTAGTCGCCCTTCGCCGAGCGCACGTTCAGCGAGGCCACGTCCTCGCGGGTGCGCAGCGCGTTGAGCGTCGGGTTGGCGCGGCGCGCCTGCTCCAGCAGCGCCGGCAGCTCGACCGCGACGTCGGCGACCTGGAAGCGCGTCGTCAGCTGCACGTTGTCCGGCTGCGCCACGCCCAGCTGCTGGAAGAGCCGCAGCTTCTCGACCTCGGCCTGGTTCCGCGCCTGGATCCCCGCCACCTGCGCCTGCCCGAGCGCGACCTCGGCGCGGCGCACGTCGAGCACCGTCGCGGCGCCCACGGCCACGCGCGCCCGCGCCAGCTCGAGCTGCGACTGCGCGGTCGCGACCAGCGTGTCCTGCAGCTGCGCGCGCGCCGACTGCTGCAGCGCCAGCAGGTACTGCTGCGTGACCGCCGTGCGGAGCTGCTGCTCGGAGCCCGTGATGTCGGCCTCCACCGCCTCCTGGTTCGCGCGCTGCAGGCGCGGCGCGGTGAGGCTGGCGACGTTGTACGTCACGTCGGCCCCGACGCTCACCGAGGAGTTCAGCTGGTCCGCCTGGGCGCCGAACGCCTGGCCGGCGAAGAACTGCTGGCGCCCCTCGCGGTACTGCGTGCTGAAATTGGTGCCGACGTTCGGCAGCAGGTTGCCGTACGCCGCGCGCACCTGCGCGCCGGCCCGGCGGCGGTTGTTCACCGCCTGCTGGTACGTCGGGTTGTTCGAGCGCGCGAGGCCGATCGCCTCCTCCAGCGACAGCGAGGGGCTGGCGGCGGTCGCGGGCGCGGCGGGAGCCTGCGCGCCGAGCGGCGGAACGGGAAGCGCCGGAGTCGCCGCCAGACCGGCGGCGGCGACGAGCAGCGGGAGTCGCATGGAAGGGAGGTCCTCGTGGAAGTCTGGCGGCAGTACGCGCCCCCCCCGATCCGGGTTTCACCGGAGGGCGGCGCCGTCACGCAGGGCGCCAGGCGTGACGCAGGCGTGACGACCGCCCCCCCGGCGCGGTCAGCTCGACCGTGGCGCGGGACGGGGCGTTCGGGCGGTCTCAGCGCGGCGGGTCGTCGCGCTGCGCGACCAGCCCCTCGGCGGGGCTCGCCACCCGCAGCACGCGCCCGCCGCCGTCGATCCAGACGGTGCGCGTGCGGCCGCCCGGCTCGGTCACCGCCAGGCGCGTGGCGTCGAGCTGGCGCGCGCCGACGGTCAGCCGCTCGCCGCCGTCCTCGCGGATGCGCGCGGGGCCGTGCAGCCCGCGCCGCGGCACCAGCATCGGCACGCTGGCCTCGCCCCCGGCGCGCCGGTGCAGCGCGACGAAGTAGTACTGATGGAACAGCTCGTCGTCGACGACGACCGTGGTGTCGCCCACGAGGTAGGTGCGCGCCGACTCGCTGCTCCCCGTCTGCGACTGCGTGGCGAAGTGCCCGCGGGCGAGCTGCCCGGTGAGGCGCTGCGTCACCGCGCGCGCCTCGCGCACCTCGACCTGGTAGCGCAGCGGGAGCCCCGCCGGGTCGGCCTGCAGCGCGGGGGCGATGCGGCGGTCGCCGTACGACGCCAGCGCCCGCGCCACGTACTCGGTCCCCGGGCCCGCCGGCTGGCGGAGGATCCGGAACTCCTCGCGTCCGACTGTGGCGCCCCCGCGCGTGACCGTGAAGCTCCCCTCGTCGACGGTCGTCACCTGCGCGCCGACGGCGGGGGCCGCCGCCAGCGCGAGGGCAGCCATCAGGGAGCGGAGGAGGGGGAGCGCACGCATGCCGTAAGCTAATACCCTCGCGCTCGCCGACCGGTCGCGCGCGGTCGTCGGCGCGTCAGAGGGCGGTCAGCCGCTCCGGCGGGACGTCGAGCACGCGCGTCGCGATCCGCCCGACGATCCGCTCGTAGAGCGCCTTCCCCTTGGCCGCGCTGGCCATCGACGGGCGCCCGAGCACCGCCGTCGCCGACAGCGCCCCCCGCCCGTGCCCCTGGCGGAACCGTCGCAGCGTCGCGCGCTCGACCATATAATCCAGCGCGCCCTCGGGGCGGACGAGCTCCGGCGCCAGGTGGAGCAGGAGCGAGGTGTCCACCTCGTCGGCGTGCATCGGCTCGTCCTGTCCCTCCAGCAGGTCGCGCACGTCGACCGCGAAGACGTCCACCACCCGCACGCGGGCGACGTTCGTCACCACGGTCGCCAGCGCCTCCTGGTGCGGGTCGTGGGCGTGGGCGGTGAGCAGCACGAACTCGCGCACCCCGCACGCCTCCCACGAGGCGAGCAGGTCGTTCAGCAGCCGGTGGAGCGTCTTCTTGCGCACCCCCGCGCTGCCGGCGGCGGGCGACGCGTGCGGGGCGTTCACCCCGTACTCCACGCTCGGGGCGCGCACGACGCCGGAGAGGCGCGACAGGTCGTCGGCCAGCCGGTCGGCGATCAGCGTGTCGGCGCCGAGCGGCAGGTGGTCCCCGTGCGGCGCGCAGGCGCCCACGGGGACCAGCAGCCGCGGGTCGGCGTCGAGCGCGGCGCGCACCTCCTGCGGCCACATCTCCTTCAAGCGCCGCGGCCGGGCCGCGGGGAGTGCGTCGGTCATCTCGCGAGCGGCTGGGTCGGACGACGGAGGCGGGGCGCCCCCGGGGGCGCGGCGGCGCCTGGGGCGGCTGGCGCTCGACGCGGCCGGGGTGCTCGCCGCGGCCGCCTGCCTGCGCGATCCGCGCGAACTGTACCTGGCGGCGGTGGCGGTCGCCACGCTCGGCTCGGTGGCGCTCGCCGTCCGGCCGCTGCCCGACCGCGGCGGGCGGCGCCGCGGGCGGGTCGCGCTCCTCGGCCCGCCGCTGCGAGTGGCCGCGGCGCTCGCCTTCCTCGTCCCCGCCTGGCAGTCGCAGCGCGCCGGCGCCGCGCTCGACCGCGACGCGGCCGCCGTCCTGCGCGAGGCGCGCGACTCGGCGCTGCGCGCCCTCGGCGCCCGCCCCGCCGCGCCGCTCGCCGAGGCCGACGCGCTGGCGCTGCG
>NZ_JARGEK010000539.1 GCF_029211165.1 Roseisolibacter sp. H3M3-2 | reverse complement strand
CGTGGTCTCAACTCCTTGGCTCACAGAACGACATGGCTACGATCCGACTTGGTGCGCGGCGCGGCGCTGCGCGGCGCGCTGGCCGACGGCGCGGTGGCCGCGCTCGCCGACGCGACGACGGGGAAGGCGATCACCGCGCCGCTGCGGCAGGAGCTGACGCTCGAGCGGTGCCAGCTCGCGCCGCGCGCCGCCGCGGTCCCGGCCGGCGCGACGCTGAACGTGAAGGGGCGCGACCCGCTGTCGCTGCGGCTGCGCGCGGTGGGCTGGCCCGGCGGCGCGACGCGCGCGACCTGGCGCCTGACCGACGCGGGGCAGGTGGTCCCCGACGACCGCGTGCTCGCCGAGGCGGGGGCGGTGGAGGTGCGCGGCGAGTCGCTGCCGTGGGTGCGGGCCTGGCTGCTCGTCTTCGACCACCCGTACTACGCGACCACCGACGCGGCGGGGACGTTCGCGCTCGACTCGGTGCCGCCGGGACGCTACACGCTGGTCGCGTGGCACCCGCGGGCGGGGCGGGTGGAGCAGGAGGTCACGGTCACCGCCGGCCAGACCGTCTCGGCGGAGCTGGTGCTGGCGCGCTGACGGGGGCGCTGCGGGCTGCGGGCTGCGGATCCGAACCCGCAGCCCGCAGCCCTCACACCGCGACCGGATCCTCGTTCCGGAACTGCCCGTGGTACAGCGCCGCGTACAGCCCGCCCCGCGCGAGCAGCTCCGCGTGCGTCCCCTCCTCCGTCACGCGGCCGTGGTCGAGGACCACCACGCGGTCGGCGCGGCGCACGGTGCTGAGGCGGTGCGCGATGATCAGCGTCGTCCGTCCCTGCAGCAACTCCTCCAGCGCCGCCTCGACGAGCCGCTCGCTCTCCGTGTCGAGCGACGAGGTGGCCTCGTCGAGCACGACGACGGCCGGGTCCTTGAGGAAGACGCGGGCGAGCGCGATGCGCTGGCGCTGGCCGCCCGAGAGCTTGACGCCGCGCTCGCCGACCGGCGTATCGTACCCCTGCGGCAGCCGCACCACGAACTCGTGCGCGTGCGCGGCGCGCGACGCGGCCTCCACCTCGGCGTCGGTGGCGTCGGGGCGGGCGTAGGCGATGTTCTCGCGCACGGTGCCGCTGAACAGCGCCGGCTCCTGCGGCACCACCCCGATCGCGCCGCGCAGCTCGGCGAGCGCCAGGTCGCGCACGTCGTGGCCGTCGAGCGTCACGCGCCCGCCCGTCACGTCCCAGAAGCGCGGCAGCAGCGACGCGACGGTCGTCTTGCCGGCGCCCGAGCGGCCGACCAGCGCCACGACCTCGCCGGGGGCGGCGCGCAGCGTCACCCCGTGCAGCACGTCGGGGAGCGCGTCGGCGTAGCGGAAGCGCACGTCCTCCAGCGCCACGTCGCCGCGCACCGGGCGGGCGAGCGGCGTCGGGCGCGACGGCTCGGCGACCGTCGGCTCGGTGTCGAGCAGCTCGAACACGCGCTGCGCGGCGCCGATCGCCTCCTGGAAGTTGCCGAACAGCGACGCCAGCGACCCGACGGCGGCGGCGATGAAGAAGGCGTAGAAGAGGAACTGCACGAGCGCGCCCGCCGTCAGCGTCCCGTCCAGCACACGGCGCCCGCCCATCCAGAGCACCGCCGTCACGCCGGCGAAGGCCACGAAGCCGACGACGCCGAAGAACACCGCCCGCAGCCGCGCGCGCGCGACCGCCGCGTCCACGACCCCCGACAGTAGCCCCTGGTAGCGCCGCGTCTCCTCCGCCTCGCGCACGAACCCCTGCACGGTGCGGATCTGCGAGAACGCCTCGTCGGCCAGCCCGGTCGCCTCGGCGACCCGGTCCTGCACCCCGGTGCTGGCGCGCCGCAGCAGCCGGGCGAAGAAGAAGGCCACCCCGACGATCACCGGCGAGACCGCGAGCGTCGTCAACGTCAGCGTCGGATCGGTGAGCGTCAGCAGCACCACGCCGCCGACCAGGAAGAGCACCTGCCGCGAGAACTCCGAGACCCAGGTGTTCATCACCTGCTGCAGCGACACCAGGTCCGACGACAGGCGGCTGGTCAGCTCGCCGGTGCGGCGCTCGGTGAAGAAGCCGGGCGACAGCCGCACGAGGTGCGCGAACAGCGCCTCGCGCAGGCGCGCCAGCACGCGCTCCGCGGTGGAGCTGAGCAGGAGCACCTGGACGTAGTTCATCACCCCCTGCACGGCGAACACCGCGAGGAGGCCGAGCGCCATGCGGTCGAGGCGCGCGCGGCTGCCGTCGCGGAAGGCGGCGTCGAGCAGCTCGCGCACCACGCGCGGGAAGACGAGCCCCGCGGCCGCGGCGACGACGAGGCAGGCGGCCGCGATCGCGAGGCGCCCGGCGTACGGGCGCACGAACGGGAGGAGGCGGACGAGCGGGCGCGCCGCGGCCGCGCGGCGCGTGCGCACGCCGTCGGCGCGGGCGCCGCGTGAGCGTCGAGGGCTACGCGCTCCGCCACTGGCTGCTCGGGCGC
>NZ_JARGEK010000538.1 GCF_029211165.1 Roseisolibacter sp. H3M3-2 | reverse complement strand
CCCCGCGGGGCCCTGCGCTCCGGTCGCGCCGTGCGCGCCGGCGAGGCCGGCCGCGCCGGCCACTCCGGTCTCGCCGCGCTCGCCACGCTCCCCGCGCTCGCCCGTCGCCCCCCGCTCGCCGGCGTCGCCCTTCGCCCCCTTCTCGCCCGGCGTCCCCTGCGCGTTCAGCGTCAGCAGGGTGTGCGAGTCCTTGAGGCACTTCGCGGGGAGCCCCGCGGCACCGACGCGGTACGTGGTCCCGCTCCCCGGGACGACGCACACCTGCACGCGCGCCGTGTCGAGCTGCAGCGCCGACGTCGGCGCGCCGCCGAGCTCGCTCGCGGCCGGCGCCTGGGCGCGCAGCGCGAGGGGGGACAGGGAGGCGGCGATCAGGAGCCCCGCGGCGGCGGGGGCGCGGCGGTCCGGGGAGCGCGAGGCGCGCGGCGCGGCGGCGCGGGTACGGCGGGAGGGCATGGCGGGGAGCGGCAGGCTGGCGGATGCGCCTGCGGCGGGAGGCGCCGCGGGCGGGAGGGTCGGACGGAGGGGCGGGCTAGCGGACCGGCGCCGCGACCGGCGCCGCCGCGGCGCCGACGCTGACGGTCGGCAGCGCGAGCGCCTCGACCAGCGGGGCGATCGCCAGGCGGATGGCGGCCACCTCGACGGCGGCGCCGGGGGTGCCGCGCTCCACGGCGTCGAGCGCGTCGCGCGTGGCCGTGAGCGCGCGGCGGGCCACCGCGGCGTCGCGCGCGGCGCGCGCGGCGCGCAGCTGCTGGAGCGGCGTCCCGATGCGCGTGCGGTCCGCGGGCAGGTCCAGCGCGGCGACGAGGCGCGTCCCGGCGTCCTCGACCGCGTCGAGCAGCGCGGGCGACAGGGCGAGCGCGAGGTCGGCGCCGCACGACGGCTGCGCGACGCAGGCCGGATCGGTCGGCTCGGCGGGGGCGGAGTCGCCGGCGCACGCCCCGACGGCGGCGACCGAGGCGGCGACGAGCAGCGAGGCGGCGCGCGACCGGGCGCGGAGGTGCATCGGGTGTTGCATGCGGCAGACGGGCGGAAGTCGTGGGCGCGTCGAGCGTTGCGCTGACGGCCTCGGCCACAGGACGCCGAAGGGGACCGACGGCAACGCGTCGGCCCCCTCCGAACTCATCCGCCCGCTGCGGCGATCAGAACCGGACGTCGAGCGCCAGGTCGAATCGCGTCCGCTTCTGCGGATACAGCCCGCGCGACAGGTCCATCCGGAACAGCCCGTCGAGGATGGACAGCCCCACCCCGTAGCCGCTCAACGGGCGCCCGGGACGCGACAGGTCGCGGCGGTCGCCGGCCCACCCCATGTCGAAGAACACCGCCGGGCGCGCGCTGGTCGTGTTGAACCCGAGCTCCGAGCGCGTGAGCCAGAACGCGTTGCCGGCGTAGCCCGCCGTGTCGGGGCGCGCGAACTGCCCGCGCACCGTCTGGTAGCCGCCGACGTAGAACTGCCGCTGCACCGGCGCGTCGCCGGCGATCCCGCCGCCGGCCGCCGTCAGCGCCGCCGCGAACCGGCCGAAGCCGCGCGACACCGTCGCGTCGAGCACCCCGCGCCCGTAGCCGGCCGACAGCCCCGCGTCGGCCGCGGCGCCGCTCCAGTCGACGACGGCGCCCTCGGCGCGGGCGCGGGTGAACAGGCGCCACCCCTCGGGGTCGATCCCGAAGGTGCGCGACAGCTCGCCCCCGGCGCCCGCCAGCGACGCCTGCTGCGCCCGGATGTTCTCGATGAAGTCGGCGCCGGTGAAGGTCTGCGACAGCTCGCGCGTCGCCTCGCGCTGCCGCTCGGCGAACAGGCGCCACTGCAGCGGCGTGTTCCCCAGCAGGCGCTCGCGCGTCCCGCTCAGCTCCGCGCCGTACGTGCGGTAGTAGAACCCCTCGTCGCGCCCGTAGAGCAGCCCGGCCAGCGAGGCGCCGAGCGAGAGCGGCGAGCCCCAGTCGTCGTTGGCCACGCCCAGGCGGTGGAAGGCGCCCAGCCGCAGCGACTTCGCGCCGGTGCTGCGGGTGAGCGAGAGCTCGGCGTTGGGGACGAGATCGCTGGTGCCGAGGCGCAGCTGCGCGGCGGCGGTGTACCCCGCCCCGAGCGCGCTCGTCGCCTCCGCGGCCGCCGACAGCCCCTCGATGCGGTTGAAGCGCACCAGGTCGAGCCCCGTGCGCACGCGCGGGCGCTGCGGCGACCACCCCGGCTGCAGCCCGAAGTCGTCGAGCGCCTCGAGCAGCGCATCGCGCTCGCCGGCGCCGAAGACCGCCTCGCCCGGCTCGTAGATCGACCCGGGCAGGTCGGGGGAGTTGGAGAGCTTCGACGTGTCGCACGGCATCCGCACCGCGACGCGCAGGGCGCCGTCGTAGCGGGTGCGCGTGCCGGCGAAGTAGGTGCTGTCGCGCGCGCACTCCTCGCGGCGCCGCTCGATGCGGCGCGCGCTGGCGGTCGCGCGCCCGGCGCGCAGGCGGTGGCGCCGCGCCGCCGCCGTGT
>NZ_JARGEK010000537.1 GCF_029211165.1 Roseisolibacter sp. H3M3-2 | reverse complement strand
AGCCGCACCGCGCCCGCGGTGTCGACCACCACCGCCGGCGCCAGCGCCCCCGCCCCCGGCGGGCGCACCTCGCGCCCGCGGTGCACCACCCACCCCCACGGCACCGCGCCGCCGAACTGCCCGGCGTTCAGCGCCACCGCGGCGCCCCGGTCGCCGGCCGCGCGGTCCACCGTCCACGTCCCGCGCCGCCCCTCGCGCGCGGCGTCGAGCGAGAGGCGCACGCGCCGCGGGTCGACGCGCGCGACCACCACGCGCAGCGGGATCGGCGCGCCGTCGAACGCCAGCTCCGCCCACTCGACGCCGGGCGCGCCGGTCCGCCACCGCACCGGATCGGCCGGGGCCCCGGCCCACAGCAGCGGGCCGCCCAGCGCGAGCGCCGCGAACAGCGCGACCGCGCGGGCGAGCCGCGGCACCCGCGCGGACGGCCGCACGCCCATCACCCGCCGAGCAGGGCGCGGAAGGGCGCGAGCTCGCGCGCGCGGTGCTCCAGCGACGCGCGCTCCCCCGCCGCGTACACGTACGAGCCGGTGCGCCCGCCGCGCGCGAGCACGAACGCCGCCGCGCGCTCGCGCAGCACCGCGTACTGGTCGGCCGTCAGCCCCGCCGCGCGCGCGCCGAGCGCCTGCGGGTCGCGCCCCTCGTCGGCCGCCATCGCGTCGAACGAGGAGTCCGACGACTCGGGCGGCTCCGCGCCGCACTTCGCGACCATCGCGTCCTTCGTCTTCACCATCCGGTCGGTGACCGCCTTGAGCGAATCCTGCATCGGGCCGCCGGCCTTGCCGCTCTTGTCCTGCTCGCGCTTCGCGGCGAAGGCGAGCCCCATCGTCATGCCGGTGTAGCGGAGCAGCTCCTTGGCGAACGGCTGCGAGCAGGCGGCGTACGCCTCGTCCTGCTTCGCGCGCTCGGCGTCGCGGGCGCGCCCGGCGGCGTCGCGCCTCTCCTGCGCGGCCGCCTCGCCCGCCTCGACGCGCAGCCCCTTCACCAGCTGGTCGAGGCGCGCGTCGGTGATCTCGAGGACGCGGTCGGAGAACGCGGGCGCGCGCTCGCCGCCCTCGGCGAGGCCGATCTTCTGCTCGAGGCGCTTGCGGAGGCCGCCGAACTGCGCCTCCGCGACCTGTGGGATCGCGGCCAGCGCGAGCAGCGCGGCGGCGAGGCGGATCGTGGACTTCATATGGGATACCCGTGCGTCGGGAGGGAGTGGGCGTGCAACGTCGGCGTCGCGGGCGCCGCGCGCGTAGTGCGACCGACCTATGCGCGCCGCGCGCGGCGGCGGGCCGCGGCGACCAGCGCGAGCCCGGCGCCGACCAGCGTCACCGTCGCCGGCTCGGGCGCGGTCGTGGTGGCGGCGGGGCCGGCGCCGAACGTCACGTCGTCCATCCGGATGCCGGCGGCGTCGTTGGTCCCGCCCTGCAGCCGCACGCGCCCGATCCCCGCGTCGTGCCGCCAGCCGAAGAACTGCCCGGCGGTCGGGGTGAGCGTCGCCGAGCCGACGAGCGCGCCGGCCAGGTCGAACACCGAGATCGTGGTGCCGATCGGCTGGCTCGCGAAGACGTACAGGTCGAGCCCGAACGCGCGCGTGGGCGTCGTGAACGCGACGTCCTGCGTCGCGTGGCTCCCCGAGTACACGGTGCTCGCGTTGCCGTACGAGCCCCACCCGGCGGGCCAGAACCAGTGCCCGTTGTTCGCGTTGGAGAACGCGAGTCCGGGCTCGATCAGCCCCGCGCCGCGGTCGCGCAGGACGGTCTCGCCGGTGAGCGGCAGGCCGGCGCCGGGCGTCGTCCCGTGCGTGGTGGCCGCGTACACGCCGCGCGCGGGGTCGGTGACGTCGTCGAACGTCTCGGTGCGCGCGGTGGCGCCGAGGATCGCGGCCAGGTCGGCGCGGGTGGCGACCTGCTGGGCCTCCGCGGCCGGCGGGGCGGCGAGAGCGAGGAGCGCCGCGGCGGCGCTGGAGAGGAAGACGGTGGGGCGCATGGGCGTCGGCTCGGGTGCGGGGTGGGGTCGGTCGCTCACTCGAACCGGAGCGCGCCGCAGGCGACGCGGGCGCCGCTGTTCCCCGGGCCCGCCGGGCCGGCGTTGGTGCGGCGGTCGTCCTCGTTCTGGTGGAGCACGAGCGCGGTGCCGTCGGCGTCGGCCAGCGCGGCGAGCGCGAACTGCCCGAGCGCCACGACCAGGCGCCCCTCGCCGGCCGGCGTCACCTCGACGTTCGGCAGGTCGCCGGCGTGGAAGCCGAGCGGGTTGTCGTGGCCGTGCTCCCGCGCGGTGGGGTTGTAGTGCCCCCCCGCCGACGCGAAGCCGCCCGCGGCGACGCAGGCGCCGACGGCGTGCAGGTGGAGCCCGTGCCGCCCCGGCGTGGCGCCGCGGACGTGGACGGCGAGGTGCACGCGCCCGGTCGCGTCCTCGACGAGGCGCGCCTCGCCGAGGTCGGCGCGCGCGGCGTCGCGCAGGATGGCCGCGGCGCGTGCGGCGTACGCGC
>NZ_JARGEK010000536.1 GCF_029211165.1 Roseisolibacter sp. H3M3-2 | reverse complement strand
GACGCGGTGGCGGCGCGCGCGCTGGCCGCCGGCACGACCGCCGAGGCGACGCCGTGCGTGCGCGACGCGCTGGCCGGCTTCGACGACGCCGCGATCACCACCATCCACGGCTTCTGCCTGCGCGTGCTGCGCGAGCACGCGCTCGACTGCGGCGCCGAGCTGGACGCCGAGCTGCTGACCGACGACACCGAGCTGCTGGACGCCGTCGTGCGCGACTTCTGGACGCGCGAGACGTCGCGGCGCCCGGTGGCGCTGGTCGAGGCGCTGGTGACGCGCGGGAAGCTCGGGCTGGACACGCTGCGCGCGCTGGCGCGCCGCGCCGTGCGGCACCCCGACGCCGCCGTGGTCCCCGCCCCCGACGCGCTCGAGGAGGCGTCGCTGGAGGTCGCGGTCGAGGAGCGCGCCCGGCTGGCCGTCGACCTCGCGGGGCAGTGGGAGGGCGACGTGGTGAGCGAGGCGCTGCACGCGATCGAGGAGGCGCGCGCGGAGAAGCGGCTGAGCGGGGTGAAGTGGAAGCCCGACTCGGCGGTCACGCGGTGGCGCGCGGTCGCGCTCTGGGCGGCCGGCGACCCGGCGACCGCCGAGCTGCCCGAGAAGGAGCTCGCCTACTTCGGCACCGCGGCGCTGCAGGGAGCGGCGAACAAGAACAAGACCGCGCCCGAGCACCCGCTGTTCGACCACGTGGACGCGCTCCTGGAGGCCGACCGCGCGGTGCACGCCTGCGCGGTCAACGAGGCGCTGCGCCTGCGGCACGCGTGCGCGCGGTTCGCGCGCGAGGAGACGGCGCGGCGCAAGCGCCTCGCCCGCTGCCACGGCTTCGACGACCTGCTGCGCCTGGTGCGCGACGCGGTCGGCGGCGAGGGGGCGCTGGTGGACGCGCTGCGCGCCGGCTACCGCGCGGCGCTGATCGACGAGTTCCAGGACACCGACGACGTGCAGTGGGAGGTCTTCCGCCGCGCGTTCGCCGACTCGCCGTCGCACCGGCTGGTGCTCATCGGCGACCCGAAGCAGTCGATCTACGCCTTCCGCGGCGCCGACGTCGACACGTACCTGCGCGCGCGCGGCGCCGCGGCCACGCGGTGGGCGCTGGACGTGAACTGGCGCACCGACCGCGCGCTCGTCGACGCGCTGCAGGCGCTGTGGGGGGCGCACCCGGCGCCGTTCGCGCGTCCGGGCATCGGGTGGCGGCCGATCACCGCGCACCACGGCGAGCGGCGCCTGGCCGGCGCCGGCGCCGGGCTGCGCGTGCGGCTGCTGACCGGCGAGGGCCCCTTCACGCCCACGGGGACCCGCACGCGGATCACCAAGGGGCGCCTCGACGAGCGGCTCCCGGCGCTGGTGGCGAGCGACGTCGCGCGCTTCCTCGGGAGCGGCGCGACGATCGCCGAGCGGGTCGGCGGCGCGGAGCGGCGGCGCGCGGTGCGCCCGGCCGACGTCGCGGTGCTCGTGCGCACCAACCGGCAGGCGCTGGCGGTGCTGGCGGCGCTGCGCGCGGCCGGCGTGCCGGCGGTCATGCACGGCGCCGAGAGCGTGTTCGCGTCGCGCGAGGCCGAGGAGCTGGCGGCGGTGCTGGCCGCCGTGCTGGAGCCGGCGTCCGCCCCGCTGGCCCGCGCCGCGCTGGCGACCGACCTGCTCGGCGTCGCCGCCGCCGAGGAGCTGGCGCCCGGCGAGGGGATCGGGCCCGGCGACGTGCTGGCGCGCCTCGACGAGGGGGCGGACGCGCACGCGGACCTGTGGGCCGAGCGCCTGCGCCGCTGGCGCGCGGCGTGGCGCGTCGAGGGCGCGGGGCGCGCCGGCGCGCCGACGGCGGCGAGCGCCGTGCGCCTCGTGCGCGCGCTGCTCGAGGAGCTGGCGCTGCCGGAGCGGCTGCTGGCGCTGGCGGACGGCGAGCGCCGGCTCACCAACCTGCTGCACCTCGCCGAGCTGCTGCACGTCGCCGCCACCGAGCGCGCGCTCGCCCCCGGCGCGACGCTGGCGTGGCTGCGCGAGCAGGTCGCCAACTGCGGCGCCGCGCGCGACGACGCCGCGCGCCAGCTGCGGCTGGAGAGCGACGCCGCGGCGGCGCAGGTGGTGACGGTGCACTCCAGCAAGGGGCTGGAGTACGGCGCCGTGTGGTGCCCCTACCTGTGGGACGGCCGCTCGGCGCCCGACGCCGACCTGCTCTACCCGTGCGTCCCGGCGGCGGACGGCGACTCGGCGCGCGTGATCGACCTGCGCGCGTCGCGCGAGACGCCGGCGGGGGCGCGCGTCGAGGACGAGCGGTTCGCCGAGTCGCTGCGCCTCGCCTACGTCGCGCTGACGCGCGCGCGCCACCAGGTCACGCTGTGGTGGGGCGCCGCGACCGACTTCGAGACGTCGCCGCTGGCGTGGCTGCTGCACGGCGGCGACGCGGCCGACGCCGCGGAGGCGCGCGCCTCCGTCGGCGCGCGGGTGGGGACGCTGGAGGACGCGGCGCCGCGGGCGCGCGTCGAGGCGCT
>NZ_JARGEK010000535.1 GCF_029211165.1 Roseisolibacter sp. H3M3-2 | reverse complement strand
AGCTCCTGCGCGCCGGCGACGCCGGCCCACACGAGCGCGGCGGCCGCCGCGACGCGCGCGGCGAGGAGGGCGGGGGAGCGCAGCGCGGTCACTGGATCCTCACGAGGCCGGGGGCGGCGACCGTCCCCTCGAGCCGGCGGCGGGCGTCGACCTTCACGGCCACGCGCGCGCCCACCGGCGCGTCCTGCGTCGCCGTGCCGGCCATGCGCAGCTCGATCCCGGCGTCGCGCCACACGACGGCGACCTTCTCGCCGGCGCGCACGGCCGCGGGCGGCGCGATGGCGGGGGTGCGGAGGACCTCGCCGGCGGCGATCACGCGGCGGGTGGTCCAGCCGACGAGCGGCGAGCGGCGAGCGGCGAGCGTCGAGCGCGCACCGCCGTCCCGGATGTCCTCGCTCGCCAGCACGTGCCCACGCGGGAGATCGCGCGCCGCCACCGTCTGGGCGCGCACGGGAGTACCCGCCACGAGCAGGCCGGCGGCCACCAGGAGCGCCCGGCTCGACGCTCGACGCTCCACGCTCGACGCTCCCGTCATCACCGCACCAGGTTGTTCGCGATCTCCAGCATCGACTCGCTGTTCTTGATCGCCTTCGAGTTGATCTCGTACGCCCGCATCGCCGTGATCATGTCCACCATCTCCTGCACGATCTCGACGTTGCTCCCCTCCAGCGCGCCCTGCACCACGCGCCCCATCCCCTCCTCCTGCGGGAAGCCGACGGTCGGCTCGCCCGAGGCGGGGGTGGGCTGATACAGGTTCTCGCCGAGCGCCTGCATGCCGGCCGGGTTGGCAAAGCGCGCCAGCTCGAGGCGCCCGATCTCCTGCGGCTCCGCGCTCTGGTTGCCGCGCACCGCGGTCACGATCCCGGTGCGCGAGATCGTGATCGTCGAGGCGTCGCTCGGCACGCGGATCGCCGGCTGCAGCGGGTAGCCCTGCGACGTGACGAGCGTCCCCTGGTCGCTGATCTGGAACGAGCCGTCGCGCGTGTACGCGGTCTGCCCGCCCCCGGTCTGCACCTGGAAGAAGCCCTCGCCCTCGATCGCCAGGTCGAGCGGGCGGTTGGTCGTCTCCATCGTCCCCTGGCTGTGCAGGCGCTGCACGCCGGCCAGCCGCGTCCCGCGCCCGATCTGGATCGCCGGGGCGGTCTGGTTCTCGGGGTCGCCGATGACGGCCGAGCCCTGGACGGTCTGGTAGAGCAGGTCCTCGAACTGCGCGCGGCTGCGCTTGAAGCCCGTCGTGTTGACGTTCGCCAGGTTGTTGGCGATGACCTCGGTGCGGAGCTGCTGCGCCATCATGCCGCTCGCGGCGGCGCGGAGGGCCGGATCCATGGTGGTGTCTCGTGGGGATGGGTCTGTCGTGCGGGGCGCTGCGGGATGCGGGCTGCGGATTCGTGCGTCGGTCCGACCCGCTGCCCGCAGTCCGCAGCGTCGGGCGCGAGGAGGTCCGCGCTACACGGGCCTGCCGAGGTCCGACGCCGCCGTCCCGCGCACCTCGTCGAGCGTGGTCACGGCCTTCTGCACGCTCGCGTACGCGCGCTGCACGGCGATCATGTCGACCATCGCGCTCACGGGGTTCACGTTGCTCTCCTCCACGGCGCCCTGGCGCACGCGGCGGTCGGCCGGCGGCACCGCGGCGCGCCCGGCGTCGGGGACGAGCAGCGTCCCCCCCTCGTGCTGCAGCTCCGCCCCCGCGCCCGCGCGCTCGACGCGCAGCCGGTCGACGGGCTTCCCGTCCATCGAGACGGCGCCGTCGTTCGCGACCGCGAGCGTCGCGCCCGGGGGGACGACCACCGGCCCGCGCTCGCCGAGCAGCGGGTTGCCCGCGCCGTCCACCAGCCGCCGCTCCGCGTCGAGCTGCAGCGAGCCGCCGCGCGTGAAGCGCTCGCCGGCGGGCGTCTGCACGACGAGGAAGCCGTCGCCCTGGATCGCGACGTCGAGCGGGTTGCCGGTCGGCTTGAGCGCGCCCGACGTCAGGTCGGTCGCGGTCTGCGCGGCCGGCAGCGCCGCGCCGTTGCTCCCCAGCAGGCGCGCGAACACGCGCTCCGCCTTGAAGCCGTCGGTCGAGGCGTTGGCCAGGTTGTGGGCCACGATCTCGGAGCGGCGTTCCCAGTAGCGCAGGGAGGCCGCGGCGCTCGCGAGGCCGGTGGTGGGGGGCATGGCGGGAGGGGAGAGGGGGGAGCTTCCACCATCCCGGAAAAGCAACCGGCGGGCCCTGCCGGAGCCCGCCGATCGAAACCGCCCAAGTCGTTGTCGTTGCTCGTCTTGCGTCGTGCGTCCCGGCGCCGCCCGGGGCGCCCGGCGGTCGGCAGGAGTTGCCGCCCCGGCTAGACCTGCCGGGCCGCCTGGAGGTTCAGCGACAGCGCCACCGCGTCGCGCGACAGCCCGGTGCGGCGCGCGATCTCCGAGCGCGCCACGCCGTCGGCGGCCAGCGCCGGGACCCGCGCCACGCGGCCGCGCCCAGCCCGAGCCCCAGCGCCGCCAGCGCCGG
>NZ_JARGEK010000534.1 GCF_029211165.1 Roseisolibacter sp. H3M3-2 | reverse complement strand
CGCGGCGCGGCGCCCGCCGCCGTCCCCGCGGCGCCGGCCGCCCCCGCCTGGACGCCCACCCCCGCGGCCAACCGGCCGGGGATGGGGTCGTGGCTCGGCGACCGCCGCGCGTTCGCGGTCGGCGACATCATCACCGTGCTCGTCGACGACTACACCATCTCGTCGGCGGTCAAGGACGACCTCGCGCAGCAGCGCCGCACGCGCGACCTCGGCGCCAGCGTCGACATCAACTCCGGCTCCAAGCCGACGAGCATCGACGCCCGCATCGGGACGCGCAACGACGGCAACACGCAGCAGCGCGGCGAGGCCCGGCGCGAGAACCGCTTCCAGAGCGAGATGAGCGTCCGGATCGTCGCCGCCGGCCCGAACGACACCTACCAGGTGCGCGGCACGCGCCTCATCGACGTCGACAAGGGGAAGCAGGACGTCGTCGTCACCGGCTGGGTGCGCGCGCAGGACGTCTCGACCAACAACACGGTCGAGTCGGCGCGCCTCGCCGACGCGCAGATCGCCTACCAGTCCCCCGGCCCGCTCGGCAAGACCAAGAGCGGGCTGCTCACGCGCATCGTCGGCCTCGTCTGGCCGTGACCGGGACCCGTCCCATGTGGCGTCTCCTCTCCCGCCTGCTCGGCCGCCCCGCGCCGCGCCCCACGACGCGCCGCGCCACCGACGCGCTGGCGCGCGCCGCCGAGCTGGCGGCGCACCAGGCGGGCGACGCCCGCCGCGCCGCGCAGCTGCGCGACGTGCTGCGCGCCGCCGACGCCCGCAACCTCGGCGCCAAGGAGGCCGCGGTGACCGAGCTGCTGCGCGTCCCCGGCGTCGCCGACCAGTCGCGCCTCACGCCGCCGATCGGCTTCGAGGGGATCCGCCGCCGCGGCGGGCGCAACTTCCTCCCCGCGCTGCTGCTGGGCGCGGCGCTGGGCGCGGCGCTCGCGGCGCCAGCCGCCGCGCCGGCGCAGACGACGATCCGCGACCTCACGATCGCCGAGGGCGCGGCGCCGATCCGGCTCACCGGCTACGGCATCGCCGTGGGGCTCGACGGCACGGGCGACCGCACGATGGGCGGCGGCACGCGCGGCGGCGGGATGACGGTGCAGAGCGTCGTCAACCTGCTGCGCAACTTCAACGTCGTGATCCCCCCCGAGCTGGTGCGGACGCGCAACGCCGCGGTGGTGCTGGTGACCGCCGAGGTGTCGCCGTACCTGCGCGCCGGCGGCCGCTTCGAGGTGCACGTGTCGTCGCTCGGCGACGCGCGGTCGTTGCGCGGCGGGGTGCTGTACATGGCGCCGCTGGTCGCCGAGGCGGGCGGGCGCCCGGTCGGCGTGGCGCAGGGCGCGCTGCTGCTGAGCGAGGCCGCCGACGGGCGCGCGGCGTACGGCGCCGCGCGCACCCCCGAGACGACGGCGCGCATCCCGAGCGGCGGGCAGCTGGAGGCCGACATGCCGCGCCCGCAGTTCGCCGGCGGGACGCGCCTGCTGCTCAAGGAGCCCGACGTGACCACCGCGTCGCGCATCGCGGCGGCGGTGAACCAGGCGCTGGGCGGCACGGCGGCGCGGGTCGAGGACCCGGGCGCGGTGGCGCTGACGCTCCCCGACAGCGGCAACCGCGCCGAGGTGCTGGGGCGCATCGCCGCGCTGCCGGTGCGCGCCGAGCGCGCGCCGCGGCTGGTGATCGACGCCCGCGACGGCACCGTGGTCGCCGGCGGCGCGCTGACGGTCGCCGTGGCGGTGGTGAGCCACGGCGGCGTGACGCTGACGATCGGCGGCGACTCGACCGCCGCGCCGGCGGCGGGCGCGGCGCGCCAGGACGCGGTGCCGGGCGACGTGCGCATCGCGCCCGGGACGTCGGTGCAGCGGCTGGCCGCGGCGCTGCACGCGGTGCAGACGCCGGCGTCGGACATCGCGGCGATCTTCGCCGCGCTGCGCGAGGTCGGCGCGATCGCCGCCGAGGTCGTGGTCCGCTGATGCGCGTCGTCAACGCCCCCGGCTCCCCCGTGGCGTCCGCGCCACGCGAGGGCGACGACGCCAGGCTGCGGAAGGTCGCGCGGCAGATGGAAGGCGTCTTCGTGCAGGAGCTCTACAAGGCCATGCGCGCCACCGTCCCGCAGAGCGAGGGGGCGGTCGGGGGCGGCGCGGGCGAGGAGATGTTCACGGGACTCATGGATCAGCACCTCGCGACCGAGACTCCCCACGCGTGGGGGCGCGGGCTGGGCGAGGCGATCTACCAGCACCTGCGCGGCCGGCTCGCTCGCGAGAGCGGGGCGGCGGCCGCTCCGACCGAACCGGCGCCGACGACGCCCGCGCCGCAGCCGCTCCCGCTGCGCGACGTCCCGGCGGCGATGCCCCTCACCGCGACCCCCGAGGCAGGCCGATAGATGGCGCCCCTCCCCACGCCCCACGCGCAGATGCCGACCGTCCTCCCCCGCCCCGCCGGCGCCGTCGCGGCCGCCGCGGCCTACGGGGCGGGCGCGCCGGCGCTGCGCCCGGCCGGCGAC
>NZ_JARGEK010000533.1 GCF_029211165.1 Roseisolibacter sp. H3M3-2 | reverse complement strand
GCCCCGCGTCACGGCCAGCGCGGCGCGGGCGGTGGCCAGCCTCGGGTCGCGCGCGCCCTCGCGGCGCGCGGCCTCCTCGAACGCCTCCTCCGCCTCGGCGAGCGCGCCGATGCGGTGCCGCGCCAGCCCGAGGGCGTGGAACACGGCCGCCGACGCCGCGGGGAGCGCGCTGGCCTCGCCGAGCACCGCGGCGGCCTCCGACCACCGGCGCTCGCGCAGCGCGAGGAGGCCGAGCTGGAGCCGCGCGTCGACGTCGGAGGGGTGCAGCTCGAGCACGCGCCGGAACTCGCGGGCGGCGATGTCGAGCATCCCCGCGCGCGCGAAGGCGCGCCCGAGGTTGCGGTGCTCGTCGAGGCGGGCGGGCGCGTTGGACGCCTCGGCGGGGACGCTGCGGCCGATCCGGCGCGCGAGCCCGCGCCGCAGCAGGTCGAACAGCGCGCGCGCGACCTCGAACTCGCCGAGCCCCGCGTCGTCGGCCAGCCGCGCGATGTCGCGCCGCCCGTCGAGCAGCGGGAGGACGCGCTGCTGCTCGGGGGTCAGCGTCGCCGGGTCCACGGGCGCGGCCACGCCGGCGAACACGGCGTCGCTCCCCTGCACCTCGGTGGCGATGAGCGTCAGCTCGTCGGCGCGGCGCGCGCCCTCGAGCAGCAACGCGCCGGGGTCGAGCGCGAGCAGCCGGTCGCGCGGGTCGGCGCGCACGTCCGCCTCGAACGAGAACGTCCCCTCGGTCCACGCGAGCAGCGTGTAGACCGCGTCCTCGACGTGCTCGCGCACGTGGCGGTCGAGCGTCGCCTGGTCGATGGCGCCGCGCCGCAGCAGCACCTCGCCGAGGCGCGTCCCCGGCTCCCCCGCCTGCTCGGCGAGCGCGGCCCGCACGTCGGCCTCGTCGACCGCGCCCACGCGCACCAGCGACTGGCCGAGGCGGTCGCGCCGGTTGACGAGCGACGCCGAGACGACGCGCCCGCGCTCGAAGAAGATCGAGCCGAAGTCGCCCGGGCGCGCGACGCTGAGGCACCCGGTCTTCTGCCCGAGCGCCAGCAGCTGCAGCACGTCGGAGAGGCCGGCCTCGGAGAGGGAGCCGCGGATCGCCATCGCGCGCTACGCCGCGTCGGGGAGGAGGCCGGCCACGTCGGGCCAGCACGCGACCCACACCTCCGGGTCGACGCGCAGCGGCGGGCGGGCGCCGCCGCGGGGGCGTGCAGCTCGGTCCACCAGCGCCTGCGCCTCGGCCATGCGCGCGGGGTCGCGGAACGCCTCGTGCGCGCCGAGTGCGGGGTCGAGCGCGGCGACCTCGCGCGCCAGCGCGCGCAGCGGCGCCACCACCTGCGCGAACGCGGCGAGCAGGCCGTCGACGTCCGGCTCCTTCTCGAGCCGCAGCGCGCGCTCGATCACGCCGGTGGCGACGCCCTCCGCCTGCCAGCGCGCCGCCGCCTCGCCGAGGCGCACGGAGCAGGGCGGCACGCTCGACGCGGCGGCGCTCGCGCCGTCGGCCATCAGGTCGTCGAACAGCGCGTCGCCTTCCAGCGCGGGCGAGGTGAACGCGGTGAACGCGGCCGGGGGCGCGGCCGGGGGCGCGGCCGGCGGGGTCGCGGGCGCGGGAGCCGGCGGGGGGCCGGACGCGGCGGCGGGCGCGGTCGGCTCGTCGGCGGCCACGCGCATCGGGCTCAGGCCGCGGGGGCGGCGCCGCTCGCGATGCGCTTCAGCACGAGCGCGCAGGCCGCGCGCATCGTCTCGAACACGTTGACGCCGCCCAGCGCGTCGGCCGCGAACTCGGGGGCGCCGCGGAAGTTGAACTGCTCCGACAGCTCCTCGGGCGTCATCAGCAGCTCGGGGGGCAGGTCCTGCTTGTTCCACTGCAGCACCATCGGCATGGTGCGCGGGTCGACGCCGTGCGTCGCCAGCTGCTCGTGCAGGTCCTGGAAGCTCGCCAGGTTCTCCTCGAGCTGCCGGCGGCGGCTGTCGGCGACGAACACCACGCCGTCGGCGCCCTGCAGCACGAGGCGGCGCGTGGCCGCGTAGTACGACTGCCCCGGCACCGTGTACAGCTGGAAGCGCGTCGCGAAGTTGGCGACGACGCCCAGGTCGACGGGGAGGAAGTCGAAGAACAGCGTGCGGTCACCCTCGGTCGCCAGCGACACCATCTGGCCGGCGCGCCCCGCGGGGAGCCGGTCGTGGACGTGCCGCAGGTTGCTCGTCTTCCCGGACCGTCCCGGCCCGTAGTAGACGATCTTGCAGGTGATCTCGCGGGTGACGTAGTTGACGAGCGGCACGGGATCCCGGGTGGCGTCGCGGCAGGCGTGGCGTCAGGTCACGGACGATCGAGCGCGGACGACGGAACGGCGGCGCCGGCTGCGGCCGGGGGCGTGACGGCGGTGGCCGCGCAGGAGACGACCCCCTCGCGCACCAGCGCCGCCAGCTCGCGCGCGAGCTCCAGCGGGTCGCGCCCGAGCGCGGCCGCCAGCGCGACCACGTCGCGCGCGCCGTCGACCTCGGCGAGCAGCGCC
>NZ_JARGEK010000532.1 GCF_029211165.1 Roseisolibacter sp. H3M3-2 | reverse complement strand
CACCCCCGCCGCCGCCGCCTCGACGGCCGCCGACAGCGCCCCGCCCCCCACGTCGCTCGGCAGGACGGCCCGCACCCCCGCCCGCAGCGCGGCCAGGGGGTCGGCCAGCGGCGCCGGCGCCGGATCCCCCCGGTCCACCAGCAGCACCAGCGCCGGCGGGGGCGCCCCCTCCCGCAGCGGCTCGACGCCGCGGCGCAGCAGCGGCTCCACCGCCCCGGCGGCGTCCAGCACCCAGACGACGACGTCGGCGTCCCAGTCGGCCGCCCGGTCGAACGCCGCGTCCACGGCGTCGGCGCCACCGTCGGCCACCCCGGCGCCGACCACGACGAGCCCCACCCGGTCGGCCAGGAGCGCCTCAAGCCCCGCGCGCACGACGGGCGAGCCGGCGAGGAGCGCCACCCGGATCACGGGCGCGCCCTCGCCGCGCAGGTCGTCGCGGAGCGACGGCAGCTCAGGGGCAAGCGTGGATGTCATCGGGGCTTACGCCGCCCACCTCGTGTGATGCGTGAAGATCGTCGCGGGGAGCGTCAGCGTGCGCTGCCGCCCGGCCCGCCCGATCGCCAGCCGCGGCGCCCGCCCCGCCGGGACGGTCGCCAGCGCCGCGGCCAGGTCCCCGGGCTCGCGCAGCGCGCGCCCGTCCAGCGAGAACAGTACGTCGCCGGGGAGCACGCCCGCCGACTCCGCGGGGAGCCCGGGCGCCACCTCGAGGACGAGCAGCGCCGGCGACTCCTCGCCGTCGCGCGGCCGGACCCGCACCGTCCGCACCGTCACCCCGAGCCGCAGTCGGGGGTTCAGGGCGTCGGCCAGCGCCCGCGCACGGTCGATCGGGACGGCGTACCCCAGACCGCCGGCGATGAGCGTGTTGATCCCGATTACCCGCCCCGCCGCGTCGGCCAGCGGCCCGCCCGAGTTGCCGGGCGCCAGTCGGATGTCGGCGCACAGCAGCCGCTGCTTCCCGTCCGCGCCGAGGTGGCGCAGGAGTGGCGCCCGGGTGCCGTGGTACACGCCCATCGCCAGCGCGTTCGAGATCCCCAGCGGATGGCCGAAGGCGAGCACCATCCCGCCCGGGCGGAGCGCGGCGGGGTCGCCGACGGGGGCGGGGACGAGGGGCGCCGGCCCCGGGTCGACGCGGAGGACCGCGAGGTCGTGCGCCGGATCGCGGGCGACCGTGCGCGCGGCCAGCCGGCGCCCGTCGGCCAGGTCGACCAGGGTGCGGTCGGCGCGGGCGACGTGGGGGTTGGTGACCAGCAGCCCGTCGGCCGACCAGACCACCGCGGCGCCCTGCCCCTCGGGGCCGTTGGCGGCGTTGCGGCGGCCAGCGGACCGCACGATGGCGGTGCTCTGGCAAAGTGCTGTCGCGATCCGATCCAGCTCGTCGTCGAGGGCCGTCATAGTCAGCGGCGCCCCGGGTGCTCGTCCACCGTGACATGGACCGTGCGGCGCTCCCCGGCACGGAGCACCTCCGCGTCGATCGCGCGGCCGACCGAGTCGGCGCCGAGCGCGGAGAGGACGTCGGTCACGTCCTCGGTCGGGGTGTCGCCCAGGCGGAGGACGACGTCGCCGAGGAGGAGTCCGGCGCGGTCGGCCGGCGAGCCCGGCTCGACGGCGACCAGCATCAGCGCCTGGGCCTGCTGGCGTCCCGCGTCGGCCAGCTCGCGCCGGACCGCCTCGGGGAGCTTGACCGCCTGGGCGCCGATCCCGAGCCAGCCGCGGCGGGTGCGGCCGCCGGCCAGCAGGTGGTCGACCACGCGCTCGACCGTCGGCACCGGGATGGTGAGTGCGCCGGCGCGGGCGAGGGCGGAGGTGTTGACCCCGGCCACTCGGCCGGCGCCGTCGACCAGGGGGCCGCCGGAGAAGCCGTCGTGGATCGCGACGTCGAGGCGGACGAACCGGTCGATCTGGCCGCCCTGCCAGGTGCGGAACGCCGGCCCGACGGCCGAGACCGCGCCGAGCGCCGCGGAGAGCTCGGGCCCCGGCCGACCGACGGCGAGCACCAGTTGGCCGACGCGCAGCGGGTCGCGGGCCAGGCGCGCCGGTTCGGCGCCGGCCGAGTCGTCGACCCGCAGCACGCACAGGTCGGTGCCCGGGTCGCGGCCGACCACGTTCCCGCGGACCTTCCGTCCGTCGGGGAGGGTGACGCCCACGTCCTCGTCCTTGTGGACGGTGTGGTGGGTGGCGACGACGACGTCCGGGCGCCAGAGGATCCCGCTCGCCGGGATGCGGCGCCGGGCGTGGACGGCGACGACGGAGCGCCCGGCGGCGTCGGTGGCGTCGGCGAGGTCGGTCGAGAGCTGCTCGAGCAGGGTGGGCATCGGAGGTGGGGTCGGGGACTGTCCTCACGGTGCCGTCGGCCGGATCCCCGGGCCATCGGAAGAACGGGGGGGAGGAGGAGGGGTGAATGGGGGAGGGGGTCCTGCGACCTGCGACCTGCGACCTCACGGCCGCTCCTGGGTCGCAGGTCGCAGGTCGCAGGTCGCAGGTCGCAGGTCGCAGGTCGCAGGTCG
>NZ_JARGEK010000531.1 GCF_029211165.1 Roseisolibacter sp. H3M3-2 | reverse complement strand
CGGCGGTGCTGTCCGCCGACGCGCGCGCCGCGGTCGCCGAGCTGTCGCGCATCGGGGCGGTCGCGCCCGAGCCGCTGCGGCTGGTCGTCAGCCTGCGCGAGCGCAGGCTCTGGCTGGTGGCCGGGGACACGGTGCGCTTCGAGGCGCCGGTCGCGGTCGGGCGCAACACGCCGCGCGCGCTGGCGCACCCCGACCGCCCCCGGCCGACGTTCGCGACGCCGTCGGGACGGTTCGTGGTCGAGCGGCGCGACTCGATGCCGCAGTGGGTGCCGCCCGACTGGCACTACGCCGAGCAGGCGCGGAAGCGCGGGCGGCGCCTGGTGCGGCTGGGCGGGGGCGGATACACCACCAGCGACGGGCGGACGGTGCGCGTCGTCGGCGGCCACGTGGTCGCCCAGTCCCCCGACGGCACGGTCGAGCGACTGTCCGCCCGCTCGGGGCGCGAGATCGTCGTCGACGGCGCGATCCTCGTGCCCCCGCTCGGCACCTCCGCCCGCCGCTACCCCGGCGTGCTCGGCCCGCGCCGCCTCGCGCTGGGCGGGGAGCTGGGGATCCACGGCACCAGCGAGCCCGGCTCGATCGGGAAGGCCGTGACCCACGGCTGCATCCGGCTGGACAACGCGACGATCTCGGCGCTCTATCCGCTCGTCCCGGTGGGGACGCCGGTCTACCTCTACTAGAACGGTTCGGGATCGCGTGGGGCGGCGGTCCGCGTGGATACGCGGGCGTCGTCGGATCGCGACCCGAGCGCCGGGCGCCGGGCGCCGAGGATCGCGCCGCGTTTGGCGCCCGGCGCTCGGGTCGCGGCGGCCGCCGGCGTCCGGGGGCCGCGCGAGCCTCCGTCTTCCCACGACATCGAGCACCACTCCGGATGTCGATGCGACCCGTCCGTTCGATGATCCGCGCCGTCGCGGCGACGCTCGGGCTCGCGCTCGGCGTCGCGGCGTGCGGCCCGCCCCCCGACCCGATGGCGGACCGCTTCGCGGAGGCGGCGCGCGACGGGCGCGCGGTGCGCGACACGATCGACGGCCGGCCCGTCGCGTTGCTGGCGGAGGAGTGTCGCGTGTACGACCTCACGGCGCCGCCCGATGACGAGGGCGCGCGCGAGCCGGTGCTGACACCCGACCCGTATCCGTGGTTCAGCTCCTGCACGCGCCAGCGCGTCGCGCGCGAGGGGGCGCACGTGGTGGTGACGCTGGGGCGCACGGCGTTCGGCGCCGGCGGCTGCTGTGCCGCGGGGGGCACCTACCGCACGCGCGACGGCCGCGCCTGGGAGCGGCAGACGGACGGGGGCGGCTGGGCGCCCGTGTCCGAGCCCCAGCCGCCCCCGCCCGCGGATACGTCGGCGGCCGCGGATTCGGCCGCCGACTCGACCGTGCCCTAGCGGTGCCGCCCCTCGACGTGGTAGTCGACGACGACGTTGGCGACGACGAGCTTCCCGCCCTCGCGCACCACGTAGAGCACGAACGGCCGCGCGTCCGCGCCGCCGCGCCGCGCGGCGTACCGGTAGTACGCGAACCCCTGGTCGCCGAACCCGGTCGTCGTGCGCGTCACCGTGGACGCCCCCGCCGGCTCCGGGCGCTCGGCGAAGAATGGCAGCACCCGGGTGCGGACCACCTGCGCCACCTGCGCCGCGCCGGCCTGCGCCTGCAGCTTGGCGCTGATCATTCGCACCACACGCGCCGAGTCGCCCGCGGCCGCGGCGGCGAGGAACTCGGTGGCGAGGGCGCCGAACGCCTGCTCCTCGCGCATCATCTCGAGGTCCGCCGAGACGGAGGACGCCGGATCGGCGGCGGCGGGACGGGCGGCCTGGGCGCCGAGCGGCGCGGCGGCGAGCGAGAGCAGGATGAAGAGGGACGGGCGGGGCATATGAGCGATCTCCGGTGACGGGAGCGGGTGGGCGGCGATGACGCCCCCACCATGCGCCCGCGCGATCACCAGTCGATCACCAGTTCCTCTCCAGAGAGCAGGGGAATCGGATCGGAAGGATCGGATCGGATCCCTCCGATCCGATTCCTGGCCGTTGCTCAGCGCCGTCCCGCGACGAACGGGCGCGGCGCGGGAAGGCGGAGCGGTCGCCCCGACGGATCGGTCGTGCCCGGCGGGCTCGCCCCGAGCTCGAGCACCGACGCCCCGAAGCGCTGCGTCCCGGAACGTCCCGGCAATCGCCCCTCCTCGGAGCGCAGCCGGCGAACGGGAGGGAGAACGGATCGGCCGGATGCAACGGATCCGATTCATCCGTCTCATCCGTTCTCCCGGCTGTTGCCGAGTACACGGGGCCAGGTGCGCGGCCGCTGGACGCATGGTAGGATGGGCACCGCCGCGACGACGCGGCCGTCCACCGTCGAAGCTCCCGCATGGTCACGCCCGTCCGCCGCACGTCCGTCGCGCTGCTGCTCCTCGCCCTCGCCGCCTGCGCCGGGGCGCGCGGCGCCGCCGCCGCCGTCCCCGCGGCGGCCGCCGACCCGCCGCTCGCGGGAAGTCGGAGGCCAAGCGGTCTTAGGAAGAC
>NZ_JARGEK010000530.1 GCF_029211165.1 Roseisolibacter sp. H3M3-2 | reverse complement strand
CGGCGCTCGCGCTCGTGCTGGGGGCCGGAGGCGCCGCCGCGTGGCTGTGGCCCGCGCGCGAGCGCGTGGCGCCGCTGGCGCCCGCGATCCCCGCACCGCCCGCTCCGGCGGCGGCCGTCGTGCCCGACCCGACGCGCGCGCTGCGCATGGCGTCGCGCAACCCGTTCTCGGCGACGCGCGAGGCGCCGCGCGCGCGCTGGGCGGCCGCCGACGCCATGGACCCGATGGGCGCCGTCACCACCGCGCAGACGCCGCCGGGTCTCCTCCCCGACCCGACCGTGCGCGTGCCGGGCGAGCCGCGGGCGGCGCCCGCCCCGCCGCCCGCGCCCGACCCGGAGGCGCGCGCGCGGGAGCGCGACCGCGCGACGCCGGCGCTGCAGGGGATCATGATGGGCGCCGCCGAGGGGCCGCGCGCGCTCCTGCGGCTCGACCCGCGCATCCCCGGCGCGCAGCTGTACGCGGAGGGCGCCGAGGCGCGCGGCGGGCGCGTGGCGCGCATCGAGGCCGGCGAGCTGGCGGTCGGGGGGCGGGGCGGACGCCGCGTCACGCTGCGGCTGGGCCGCCTCGCGGCGCCGAGATGACGCGCGCCCCTTCCGCGACGCCCCGCGCCGGCGTCAACGTCCGCCGGTCGCTCCCCTCGCACCCACCCGTCGTGGCCCGATCCCTCCGCCGTGCGCTCCTCGCGGGCGCGCTGCTGTCCGCCCCGACCGTCGCGCCGCTCGGTGCGCAGACGCCGGCGCCCGCGGCGCCCGCGGCGCGGCTGAACATCGTCGACGCGCGGCTCGCCGACGCGATCCGCTCGCTGGCGGCGGCGCTCGGGCTCAACGTCGTGCTGTCCGACGTCCCCGACCGGCGCGTCACCTTCACCTCGGCGACCGCGCTCGGCGCCCGCGAGGTGGGCGCGGTGCTGGAGTCGCTGCTGGAGGCGCACGGGCTGGTGCTGGTGCAGCAGGGCGCGGTGGCGCGCGTGCTCCCCGCGGAGCGCGCGCCGGCCACCGGGCCGGTGGGCGTCGGCCTCACGCTTCCCGACCCGCCGCCCCTCGGCCTCGTGACGCAGCTGGTGCCGCTGCAGGGGATCCGCGCCGACGAGGGGGCGGCCGCGCTCCGCCAGCTCGCCGCCCCGAGCGCGCGCATCGAGCCGGTGGCGCGGTCGAACGCGCTGCTGATCACCGACCGCGGCGCCAACGTCGCGCGCTACCTCGAGGTGCTGGCGCGGCTCGACACGCCGGCGCAGGGCGAGGCGGGGCTGCGCACCTACGTCGTGCCGCTCAAGTACGCGGGCGCCGAGGACCTGGCGGCGACGCTCGGGCAGCTGTTCGGCGTGCAGACCGCGGCGCCGCGCGGCGGGTCGCTCGGCGACCGCTCGCTGGGGCGCGCGCTCGACACCTTCCGGCAGCGGGAGCAGGACCAGTTCCGCCAGCGGTCGCTGGTGCCCAACGCCGTGACCACCGACGCCACGCGCCCCATCGCGCCGCAGCCGGCCGGGGCCGCGTCGGACCCGGTGGGCGTCGGCGCGCGTCCCGACAGCGGCGGCCCCGCGCAGCCCGGGGCGCTGGTGGGGCAGACGATCGTCGTCGCCAACGCGCCCACGAACGCGCTGGTGATCCGCACGCAGCCGCCCAACTTCCCGCTGCTGCGCGAGACGATCGAGGCGCTGGACGCGCGTCCGGTGCAGGTGCTGCTGGAGGTCACCGTCGCCGAGGTGGCGCTCGGGCGCGGGAGCGAGTTCGGGATCGACTGGGCGGCGAGCAGCCGCGCGGTCACCGGGGGCGTCGCGAACACCGCGGTGCAGCAGAACAACCGCGTGGCCGACACGCTCCCCGTGGCCAACCCCGGGCTGCTGGTGCGGCGGCTGCTGCGCTTCGACGACCTCGACGTGCGGGCGCTGCTGCGGGCGGTGAGCACGCGCAACCAGGTGAACGTGCTGTCGACGCCCGAGATCCTGGCCATGAACAACCGCGAGGCGCGCATCCTCGTCGGCAGCAAGGTGCCGTTCGTGGCGTCGTCGCGGCTGGGCGACTTCTCGCGCGACCAGGCGGTGCAGTACCAGGACGTCGGCACGACGCTCACGATCGTCCCCACGGTGAACGACGACGACTACGTGAGCGTGCAGATCCTGCAGGAGGTGAGCGCGCTGACCTCGCAGACGCTGCCGTCGGCGCTCAACGCCCCCGTGATCACGACGCGCGAGGCGGCGACGCGCGCGGTGCTGCGCGACGGGCAGACGGTCGTGATCGCGGGGCTGATCGGCGACGAGCGGAGCGTCGAGCAGACGGGCGTCCCGCTGCTGGCCGACATCCCGTGGCTCGGCAACCTGTTCCGGCGCACGAGCGTGACGCGCAACCGCACGGAGCTGGCGATCTTCGTGACGCCGCGCGTGGTGCGCTCGGACGCGCAGGCCGACGCGCTGCGCGAGCGGGCGCGCCGCCGCCTCGACGCGGTGCCCGCGCCGCCGCCGGAGTGAGGCGATGACCGACGCCGCCCCCGCCGCCGCCCCCGCCCCGGCCGCGGCCA
>NZ_JARGEK010000053.1 GCF_029211165.1 Roseisolibacter sp. H3M3-2 | reverse complement strand
CCGGCCGCCGAACCGGTCGCGCCCGCCCCGGTGGCGCCCGCGGCGCTGGCGGCGCCGGCCGCCCCGCGCCGCCCGGTGAACCCTTACCTGTCGAACGACCCGAACCAGAAAGCACGCCGGTTGGCGCGCGCGCTGGTGTCGGACCTGATCGCCTACCACCCGCAGAAGCGCGAGGAGGGGCTGCGGGCGGGGACGCTCAAGCAGCTGTTCCGGGAGGAGATCCGGAAGAGCTGGGAGGAGTACGTCGAGCAGGTCGGAGCGCCGCTGGCGGAGTCGACGCCGCACTTCCAGGACGCGCTGAACGACCTGCTGGCGGGGGGGCGCAAGGTGTTCTAGGCGGCGCGCGGGCCGGACGGACCCGCTATACTTCGCCGCACCTGGCGACCGGGCGACCGGGCCGCCCTCCCCGCGGGGAGGGCGGCCCGTCGCACACGTGGCGCCGCCCCACCCGAACCCCCGAGGATCGCCCGCGATGGACATGGAGCGCGTGCGGCAGCTCGACAGGCAGACCGACCGGGTCGCCGAGCTGCGGAGGTACCTTTGACGTCGACGGCAAGCGCGACCAGCTCGAGCAGCACGAAGCGCGGATGAGCGAGGCGGGCTTCTGGGACCACCAGGAGCGCGCCCAGGACATCGTGCAGCAGGTGAAGACGCTGCGCGCGTGGCTCGACCCGTACGACGCGCTGGACGCGCGCGTGCGCGGCGCCCGCGAGCTGCTGGAGCTGCTGGAGACGGAGCCCGACGCCGAGATGGAGGGCGAGGTCGCCCGCGAGATCGACGCGGCCGAGGAAGAGCTGGCGACCTTCGAGGTGAAGTCGCTGCTGCAGGGGCCCGACGACCACCGCGACGCGCAGGTCGAGATCAGCGCCGGCGCCGGCGGGACCGAGGCGCAGGACTGGGCGCAGATGCTCATGCGCATGTACACGCGCTGGGCCGAGCGGAAGGGGTTCGGGATCGAGATCCTCGACCTGTCGGAGGGCGAGGAGGCGGGGATCAAGGGCGCGACGCTCGAGATCAAGGGGCAGTACGCGTTCGGCTTCCTGCGCGCCGAGACCGGCGTGCACCGCCTCGTGCGCATCTCGCCGTTCGACGCGCAGGCGCGCCGCCACACGAGCTTCGCCTCGGTGTTCGTCTACCCGGTGGTGGACACGGACATCAACATCGAGGTGCGCGAGGAGGACATCGTGATGGAGGTGTTCCGCGCGAGCGGCGCCGGCGGGCAGCACGTCAACAAGACGTCCTCCGCGGTGCGGCTCCGGCACACCCCGTCGGGCGTCGTCGTGTCGTCGCAGCAGGAGCGGTCGCAGTTCAAGAACCGCGCGACCGCGATGAAGATGCTGAAGAACAAGCTGTACAACATCGAGCTCGAGAAGCAGATGGCCGCCAAGGCGGCGCTCGACGCCACGAAGAGCGACGTCTCCTTCGGGAGCCAGATCCGCAGCTACGTCTTCCAGCCCTACACGATGGTGAACGACCACCGCACGGAGCTGAAGAACCCCGACGTGCAGAAGGTGATGGACGGCGCGATCGACCCGTTCATCGAGGCATACCTGAAGGAGCACGGGGCCGGCGGCTCGTCGGGGAGGGCGGCGTGAGCCAGGCGCCCGACGACGGGGAGGAGCTGAACTTCGTGCTGCGCGCGCGCCGCGAGAAGCTCGCGGCGCTGGAGGCGCGCGGGGTGCCGCCGTTCGCGTACCGCTACGACCGCACGCACGACAGCGCGGGCGCCGCGGCGGCGTTCGCGGCGCTGGAGGGCGCGGCCCCGGAGGCGACGCGCGCCGAGGCCGAGGGGCCGTCGGTGCGCCTGGCGGGGCGGCTCACGTCGTGGCGCTCGCAGGGGAAGACCGCGTTCGCGCACCTCGCCGACGGCGCGGGGCGCCTGCAGTGCTACTTCCGGCGCGACGTGCTGGGCGACGAGACGTTCGAGCTCCTCAAGTCGCTGGTCGACATCGGCGACGTGGTGGGCGTGGCGGGGCCGTGCTTCCGCACGCGCGCCGGCGAGGTCACCGTGCGCGCGGAGCAGGTGGAGCTGCTGGCCAAGTCGCTGCGCCCGCTGCCGTTCGGGAAGGAGCAGGTGGTGGACGGGCAGCTGGTGCGCTACTCGGGGTTCAGCGACCCGGAGCAGCGCTACCGGCAGCGCTACGCCGACCTGGCCGTGCACCCGGAGATCCGCGAGACGTTCGTGGCGCGCGCGCGCATGATCTCGCAGGTGCGGCGGTTCCTCGACGGGCTGGGGTACCTGGAGGTCGAGACGCCGGTGCTGCAGCCGCTGTACGGCGGCGCGGCGGCGCGGCCGTTCACGACGCACCACAACGCGCTCGACATGCCGCTGTACCTGCGGATCGCCGACGAGCTGTACCTGAAGCGGCTGATCGTGGGCGGGTTCGAGCGCGTGTACGAGATCGGGCACGACTTCCGGAACGAGGGGATCGACCGCACGCACAACCCCGAGTTCACGATGCTGGAGTTCTACGAGGCGTACGCCGACTACACGGTCATGATGGACCGGGTGGAGGCGCTCATCGCCTCGGTGGCCGACGCGATCCGCACGGTGCCGGCGGTGGCGGCGCGGGTGCCGGAGCTGCGCCCGCCGTTCCCGCGCATCGAGTGGGTGGGGGCGCTGAACGCGGCGTTCGGGGCCGACCTCATGGCGCTCGACGACGCGGCGCTGCGGAACGCGGCCGCGCGGGTCGGGGTTGAAAAGGTCGGCACGCTCAGTCGCCCGAAGGTGCTGGACGAGATGTTCCAGGCGCTGGTGGAGCGGAAGATCGACACGCCGACGTTCGTCGTGGACTACCCGGTGGAGCTGTCGCCGCTGGCGAAGCCGAAGCGCGGGGCGCCAGGGCTGACCGAGCGCTTCGAGCTGTTCGCGAAGGGGCGGGAGCTGGCGAACGCGTTCAGCGAGCTCAACGACCCGATCGACCAGCGGCGCCGCTTCGAGGCGCAGGCGCGCCTGAAGGCGGCCGGCGACGAGGAGGCGGTCGAGGTGGACGAGGACTACCTGCGCGCCATGGAGTACGGGATGCCGCCGACGGGCGGGGTGGGGATCGGGATGGACCGGCTCTTCATGTACCTCACGGACACGCAGCACATCCGCGACGCGATCCTGTTCCCGCTGATGCGCCCCGAGTGAGCGCCCACCGGTCCCGCCCGTGACCACGATGACCACCCCGAGGCGGTCGGCGCCGCCGGTGCGGCCGCCCGCGCCGGCGCCGGCCGGCGCGCTGCGGAAGCTCGAGCTGGCGATCGCGTGGCGCTACCTGCGCAGCCGCCGCGGCTCCAGCCTGCTGTCCCTGATCAGCATGATCGCCATCGGCGGCGTGATGGTCGGGGTGAGCGCGCTGATCCTCATCATGGGGGTCATGAACGGGCTGCAGCGGGACCTGCGCGAGAAGATCCTGATCGGGAGCCCCGACATCCGCGTGCTGACGCACGGGGAGGGGCTGAGCATGGACCGGTGGCGCGAGACGCTCGCCACCGTCAAGAAGAACCCGCAGGTGACGGCGGCGGCGCCGGTGGTGCTGACGCAGGGGGTGGCGCGCAAGAAGGCGTCGCGCGTCTTCCCGACGGCGGCGCAGATCGCGGGGATCGAGCCGGCGGGGCCCGGGGTGGCCGACGTCACCTCGATCCGCCAGCACGCGGTGCTCGGCAACTTCCGCTTCGTCACCAACGACGGGCAGATGCGCGGCGCCGTGGTCGGGCGGCGGCTGGCCGAGACGCTGAGCACGTGGCCGGGCGACACGATCACGATGATCACCAGCGCCCCCGGGTCGGTGAACCCGATCACGGGCGAGCTGACGCCGGTGTTCGACGACTTCGTGGTGACGGGGATCTTCGAGACGGGGATGTTCGAGTACGACAACTCGTACATCTACGTCGCGCTGACGCACGCGCAGCGGATGGCCGGGCTGGGCGAGGCGGTCACCGGGATCGAGGTGCGCACGCGCGACCGCTGGACCGCCAACCAGGTGGCGCGCTCGCTCGAGAAGCAGCTGCAGTTCCCCTACTTCGCGCGCGACTGGCAGGAGCAGAACAGCTCCCTCTTCCAGGCGCTCAAGCTGGAGAAGCTGGGGATGGGGGTCATCCTGCTGCTGATCGTGCTGGTGGCGGCGTTCAACATCGTCAGCACCCTCACGATGGTCGTCACCGACAAGACGCGCGAGATAGGGATCCTGAAGGCGATGGGGCTCCCCGCGCGCTCGGTGCGCCGGATCTTCTTCCTCCAGGGGCTGGTGATCGGCCTCGTGGGGACGCTCGGCGGGCTGCTGCTCGGGATGGCGGCGTCGGTGGCGCTCGAGCACTACAAGTTCATCAAGCTCGACCCGTCGGTGTACTTCATCGACCACCTGCCGGTGGCGACGGAGCCGATGGACGTGCTGCTGACGGTGGGGGCGAGCATCCTGGTGGCCGCGCTGGCGACGCTGTACCCGGCGACGCAGGCGGCGAAGCTGTATCCCCTCGAGGCGATCCGGCACGAATGAGCGACGGGACGTCGCAGGAGGGCGCGGGCGCCGTGGTGGTCGAGGCGCGCGGGGTGGTGAAGGAGTACCGCGGCGGGGACGGCGCGGTGCTGCGCATCCTCGACGACGTGTCGATCGCCGTGCGCCGCGGCGAGATGGTGGCCGTGGTGGGGGCGAGCGGCGCCGGCAAGAGCACGTTCCTGCACGTGCTGGGGGCGCTGGAGCGCCCGACGCGCGGCGACGTCTGGCTGGCCGGCTCGCCGATCGCGGGGCGGGACGACGACACGCTGGCGGCGCTGCGGAACCGCGCCGTCGGGTTCGTGTTCCAGTTCCACCACCTGCTGCGCGAGTTCAGCGCGCTAGAGAACGTGATGATGCCGCTGCGCATCGGCGGGCACGCGCCGGCGGAGGCGGCCGCGCGGGCGACTGCCCTGCTGGAGCGGGTCGGGCTCGGGGCGCGCATGCACCACCGGCCGGGGGCGCTGTCGGGGGGCGAGCAGCAGCGGGCCGCGGTGGCGCGGGCGCTGGCGGCCGACCCGGCGGTGCTGCTGGCCGACGAGCCGTCGGGGAACCTGGACCACGCGAACGCCGAGCGGCTGCACGACCTGTTCGCGACGCTGGCGCGGGACCTCGAGCTGGGGCTCGTGGTGGTGACGCACAACCGGTCGCTGGCGCAGCGGGCGGACCGCACGCTGCTGCTGGAGGACGGCCGCCTGGTGGACGCGCCGCCCGAGGCGGGGGCCTGACGCGGCGCGGCCGGGCGACCGGATGGCGCCGGGGGGCCCCGGACGGCAATTTCCTGGGGTGGGCGGCGCGGCCGGACGGGCGCCGCGCCGGACGAGGTGACGATGCTCTGTGAGAATTGCAAGGAACGCGACGCGGTCGTGACGGTCACCCAGGTGCGCAACAACGCGGTGACCCAGCGGCCGCTGTGCCAGCAGTGCGCCGAGGAGCAGGGGGTCGAGACGAGCGTGGCGCCCAAGGCCAGCCCGATCGGCGACTTCCTGCAGGCGGTGCAGCAGCAGTCCCTGACGGTGCCCGGGGACCAGGGGGCCTGCCACTTCTGCGGCGCGACGACGCGCGACTTCCGCTCGTCGGGGCGGCTGGGGTGCGCGCGGTGCTACGGGGCGTTCGAGCGCAGCCTGCGCGAGCTGCTGCGGCGCCTGCACGGCAACTCGAAGCACGCGGGGCGGCGCTACGAGCCGCCGGCGCCGGAGCTGATCGAGGCGGCGAGCCTGGTCGGGCAGCTGCGCGACCGGCTGCGGCGCGCGATCGAGGCGGAGCAGTTCGAGCTGGCGGCGGAACTCCGCGACCGGCTGCGCACCTTCGAATGACGGGCGGCCGGCGCGCCGGCGCGGCGCTCGCCCGAACGGGCGGGTCGCGGCGCGGGGGGCGCGCGGCCACGTTCAGCGGTCGCGGGCGGCGCCGGTGCCGTCCCGACCACCCACCCGGCCCGGTCTCCGGGCGACTTCCGGGGCGATGACGTTGGACCTCTCCCTCCTGCCGGACGGCGGCGTCGGCTGGCTCGACGCGTCCGGCGACCACGCCGACATCGTGCTCTCGACGCGGATCCGCCTGGCGCGGAACGTCGAGGGGTACGCGTTCACGCCGCGCGCCCGCGACGGCGAGCGGCTGCGCGTGCTGTCGCAGGTGCGCGAGGCGGCCCAGCACCTCCGGCCGCTGCAGGCGGGGGTGCTGCTGCGGGTCGACGAGCTGCCGACGCTCGACCGCCAGCTGCTGCACGAGCGGCACCTGGTGTCGAAGGAGCTGGCCGGCTTCGACGGGCCGCAGGGGGTGCGCACGGGCGCCGCCGTGCTGCTGGGCGACGACGTGTCGCTGATGGTGAACGAGGAGGACCACCTGCGGCTGCAGGCGCTCCGCTCCGGGTTCGAGCTGTCGGAGACGTGGCGCGCGGTGGAGCGGCTGGACCAGGACCTCGGGGGGCGCGTGCCGTACGCGTTCCACACCGAGTTCGGGTTTCTGACGGCGTGCCCGACCAACACGGGGACGGGGCTGCGCGCGAGCGTCCTCATCCACCTGCCCGGGCTGGTGCTCACCAAGGAGATCCAGAAGGTGCTGGCGAGCCTGCAGCAGATGGGGCTCACCTACCGGGGGCTGTACGGCGAGGGGAGTGAGGTCGTCGGCAACTTCTTCCAGATCTCCAACCAGACCACGCTGGGGCGCTCCGAGGAGGAGCTGATCGACCACCTGGCTCAGGTGGTACGGCGTGTGATAGAGAAGGAGGAGGAGGCGCGGCGCGTCCTCCTGCGGGACGCGGGGACGGTGATCGAGGACAAGCTGTGGCGCGCCTACGGGACGCTGCGGTACGCCCGCAGCCTCACGTTCGAGGAGGCGATGAACTACCTCTCGGGCGTGCGGCTGGCGGTCGGGCTGAAACTCATCAGTGGCCTCAGTGTATACACCCTCAACAAGCTCCTGATCTTTAGTCAGCCGGCGCATCTCGCCTACCTGGAGGGGCGGGCGCTGACGGAAGCGGAGGCTCACGTGGCGCGTGCACGGTACGTGCGACAGGCGCTCACCAGCGAGGCGGGGTCGGCGGGATGAACCGCGGGTCCCGCCGGCAGGCGCAGGGTGCGACCGGTGGCGAGGGCTGTGACGAGGCGCGGGGCGCGATAGTCCGCAAGGATGACCGGGAGACGACCCCGGGCGGTCCCACCCGGAAACGAGGGGAACCATGAACGGCTACAACTTCACCGAGCGTGTGCGGAAGGTCCTCGCGATGGCCCGCGAGGAGGCCGCGCGCCTCCACCACGAATACGTGGGGACGGAGCACATCCTGCTCGGTCTCATCCGCGAGGGTGAGGGCGTGGCGGCCGCGGTGCTGCAGAACCTCAACGTCGACCTCGACGAGATCCAGCAGAAGATCGAGGAGACCGTCAAGAAGGGGAAAGCCGCCCAGGCGACCGGGCCGGACCTCCCCTATACGTCGCGCGCGAAGAAGGTCCTCGAGCTGGCGATGGCCGAGGCGCGCGAACTGAACCACAGCTACGTCGGCACCGAGCACCTGCTGCTCGGCCTCCTGCGCGAGGAGAAGGGGATCGCCGCGCAGGTGCTGACCGACACGGGCGTGAACCTCGAGGCGGCGCGGGCGGAGACGCTGCGCCTCCTGGGCAACGAGACGCCGCAGGCGAACGCCGGCGGGACGGCCGACAAGGGCGGGAGCGGCGCCACGCCGTCGTCGCCGTCGCCGAAGGGCGAGAAGAAGTCCAAGACCCCGGCGCTCGACCACTTCTGCCGCGACCTCACGGCGCTCGCCGCCGAGGGGCAGCTGGACCCGACCATCGGGCGCGCGAAGGAGATCGAGCGCGTGATGGAGATCCTCACGCGGCGCAAGAAGAACAACCCGGTGCTGATCGGCGAGCCGGGCGTGGGCAAGACGGCCATCGTCGAGGGGCTGGCGCAGCTCATCGCCACGGGCGAGTGCCCCGACTCGCTGCGCGACCACCGCGTGCTGTCGCTCGACATGGCGGCGGTGATCGCGGGGACGAAGTACCGCGGCCAGTTCGAGGAGCGGCTCAAGGCGGTCATGAACGAGATCGCCCAGAACAAGAACATCATCCTGTTCATCGACGAGCTGCACACGCTCGTCGGGGCCGGCGCCGCCGAGGGCGCGATCGACGCCAGCAACATGCTGAAGCCCGCGCTCGCGCGCGGCGAGCTGCAGTGCGTCGGCGCGTCGACGCTCAACGAGTACCGCAAGTACATCGAGAAGGACGGCGCGCTCGAGCGCCGCTTCCAGACCGTCGTGGTGGACCCGCCGTCGATCGACGAGACGGTGCAGATCCTCCAGGGGCTCCGGAAGAAGTACGAGGACCACCACCGCGTCACGATCCCCGACACGACGCTCTACTCGGCGGCGAAGCTCTCGGAGCGCTACATCACCGACCGCTTCCTCCCCGACAAGGCGATCGACGTGATCGACGAGGCGGGGGCGCGCGCGCGGCTGGCCAGCCAGGCGCCGCCGCCGGAGGTGGCCGCGCTCAAGGACGAGCTGGACAAGGTCAACGGCGAGAAGGAGGCCGCGGTCCGCGACCAGAACTTCGAGAAGGCGGCCAGCCTGCGCGACAAGGAGCGCGAGCTACAGGGCGACATCCGGAAGCAGCAGGAGGAGTGGGAGCAGCGGCGCCAGTCGCACCGCCCGGTCCTCGGCGAGGAGGAGATCGCCTTCATCGTCAGCCGCTGGACGGGGATCCCGGTCACGCGGCTGCAGGAGGCGGAGACGGCCCGCCTGCTGAACATGGAGGAGGAGCTCCACAAGAACGTCATCGGGCAGGACGAGGCCATCAAGGCGATCGCCCGCTCGATCCGCCGCAGCCGCGCGGGGCTCAAGGACCCGAAGCGCCCCATCGGCACCTTCATCTTCTCGGGCCCCACGGGCGTCGGGAAGACGGAGCTGGCGCGCTCGCTGGCGAAGTTCCTGTTCGCCGACGAGTCGGCCCTGATCCGCGTCGACATGAGCGAGTACATGGAGAAGTTCTCCGTGTCGCGGCTCATCGGCGCGCCCCCGGGCTACGTCGGCTACGAGGACTCGGGGACGCTGACCAAGGCGGTGCGGCGCAAGCCGTACAGCGTGGTGCTGCTCGACGAGATCGAGAAGGCGCACCCGGACGTCTTCAACATCCTCCTGCAGGTGCTCGACGAGGGTCACCTCACCGACAACTACGGGCGGGTGATCGACTTCAAGAACACCGTGGTGATCATGACGTCGAACGTCGGCGCCAAGGACATCACGCGGGGGCGCTCGCTCGGCTTCACGCAGGGCGACACCTCGGTGCGGAACTTCGAGCGGATCCAGGAGAAGGTGAAGGAGGAGATGGGGCGGGTGTTCAACCCCGAGTTCCTCAACCGCCTGGACGACGTCATCGTCTTCCACCCGCTCTCGAAGGAGCAGATCGGGCAGATCGTCTCGGTGCTGCTGCGCGACGTGCAGAAGCGCCTGGGCGAGGAGGAGATGAAGCTGGTGCTCACCGACGCGGCGTCCGACTTCCTCTCGGGGAAGGGGTACGACGAGGCGTTCGGCGCCCGGCCGCTCAAGCGGGCGATCCAGCGCTACATCGAGGACCCGCTCTCGGAGAAGATCCTGCTGGGCGAGTTCTCGAAGGGGGACGAGATCGAGGTGGACGTCCACCCGTCGGAGAAGGACCGGCTGGAGTTCCGGACGCTGACGAGCACGACCAAGGCGTCCTGAGGGCGAAGGCGGGTACCGCGAGTTCGGGTACGGCGAACTCGGGACCGCGAGCTCGGAGACATCGACGACCCCCGGCTGGGAGCCTTCCAGCCGGGGGTTCTCGCGTTCCCCGTGTTCGCCTCTCCCGCGTTCGCGCCTCCCGCGTTCGCCTTTCCCGGAGGGGGACAACCCTCGCGGGCCCCCCGGGTGTCTCACGGGGGCGCCCGGAACTCCTTTGGGGACGTGGACCTACGCCGTCCCCGCCTGTGTATATTGCGCCCATGCGATTCGTGCCCTCCCGGCTCCCGGCCCTCCTGGCCGGGGTCGTTGCCGTGCTTGCCGTTCCGACCGCCCTCCGCGCGCAGACGCAGGCGCGCTGCGCCGCCCCCGACTCGATCGCGGTGCGCGGGCTGTCGCGCGTGACGCTCGGCGCCGCCCTCGGCGACCTCGGGCTGACCCCGCGCGCCGAGCTGGCGAGCCCGCAGGTGCAGGGCGCGATTCGCCGCCTGTACGGGAGCGGCCAGTTCGAGGACGTGCGCGCCGGGTGCGAGGTGTCCGACGGCGGGGCGCGCGCCACCCTGGTCTTCACCGTCCGGGAGCGCCCGCTGCTCTCCGACGTCGCGGTGACGGGGACCAAGGCGCAGTCCGAGGGGACGATCTCGTCGAAGGTCGACCTGCTCGTCGGGCAGCCGCTCGACCCGGCGAAGGTGGCGGCGGCGGTGCGGCGCATCGACTCCGTCTACCAGAGCAAGGGCTTCTACCTCGCCCGCATCAGGCCCGAGTCGACGTTCACGAACGACGGGCGCGTGCGCCTGCTGTTCCGCGTCGACGAGGGGCGGCACCTCGCCATCTCGGGCGTGCGCGTCAACGGCAACCAGGCGCTGTCCGACAAGGACATCGTCGGCGCCATGAAGACGAGCCCCGAAGGGTTCTTCTGGTGGAAGAAGGGGGAGTTCGACGAGGAGGCCTACCAGGGCGACCTGTCGGAGCGGCTCCCCGCGCTGTACGCGTCCAAGGGGTTCATCGACTTCCAGCTCCTCAAGGACACGGTCGTCGTCGACCGGGAGCGCGGGAAGGCGTTCGTCGAGCTGACGGTGCGCGAGGGCGCGCAGTACCGCATCGGGTCGTTCGAGATCGTCGACAACCGGCGCTTCTCGAAGGAGGAGCTGGAGCGGTACTACCCGTTCAACGGCGAGGGGCCGACGCTCACGCAGCGCGTCGTGGGGATCGCGCGCGGGCGGTTCTCGGGCCCGGACAACGACGTCTTCGACCGCTCGCGCTGGGACGAGGCGACCGAGAAGATCCAGACGGCGTACCGGAACGAGGGGTACATCTACGCCCGCATCAACCCGGTGGTCGAGCGCGCCCGCACCGGCGCCGACTCGGTGCCGACGGTGAACCTGCGCTGGCAGATCGAGGAGCGCACGCCGGCGATCATCAACCGCATCGACATCGCGGGGAACGACTACACGACCGAGGAGTGCATCCGGCGCCAGCTGGTGCTCGTCCCGGGCGACGTCTTCAACCAGGACCGCCTGCTGCGCTCGTGGCAGAGCGTGGGCAACCTGGGCTTCTTCGACACGCCGCTGCCGTTCCCCGACACGCGCCCGGCCAACGACCAGGGCGACCTGGACGTGACCTTCCGCGTGAAGGAGAAGCGCACCGGCTCGTTCAACTTCGGCGCGTCGATGGGCGGCGCCGGCGTGGGCGTCGGCGGCTTCATCGGCGTCGACCAGCCGAACCTGTTCGGCCTCTGCAAGCGCGGCTCGCTCAACTGGAACTTCGGGCGCTTCTTCAACGACTTCCAGCTGAGCTACTCCGACCCGGCGATCCGCAAGTCGCGCGTGTCGGGGACGGTGAGCGCGTACCGCCGCCAGAGCCGCTTCTTCGTGCAGGGCTTCGGGCAGAACGTGACGACCGGCTCGACGCTCCGGGTCGGCCTCCCGGTCCCCGGCTCGTACTTCACGACGCTCGGCCTGTCGTACACGGCCGACGCGATCACGCTGCGCGACGTCGACCCGACGGTGTTCGGCCTCGGCACCTGCACGAGCAACTGCTTCCGCTCGAACCTGGGCGCCGACCTGACGCACGACACGCGCATCGGGCTCCCGTTCCCGGCGGCCGGCGGGCTGCAGTCGTTCACCGCGGACTTCAGCGGCGGGCCGCTCGGCGGCACGACGGCGTTCCAGCGCTACACCGGCGACTTCCGCTCGTACGTGACGGTGGGGCAGTTCGGCGGCGGCTCGCCGGGCTCGCAGCCCAAGCAGTTCGTCCTCGGCCTGTCGGCGCGCGCCGGAGCGCTGTTCGGCTCCCCGGGCGCCTTCTTCCTGCAGCAGGGCTTCGCGCTCGGCGGCGTGCAGTACGGCCAGCCGCTGCGCGGCTACCCGGAGTTCTCGATCACGCCGCGCGGCTTCGACCCGGACGCCGAGCAGTTCAACGCGACGTCGGGGCGCGACGCCTTCGGCAACGCGTACCTGGCGATGACCGCGGAGCTGGGCGTCCGCCTGAGCCAGCAGCTGTACGCGAACCTGTTCTACGACGCGGGCAACAACTTCGCGCGCGCGAAGGAGTTCAACCCGACGCGCCTGTTCCGCGGCGCGGGCCTCGGTGTGAGCGTGGTGACCCCGCTCGGCCCGCTGGGGCTGGACTGGGCGTACGGCTTCGACCGCCTCTCGCGCGACCCGAACACGGGCCGGCTGCGCCCCGACCCCAAATGGCAGCTGCACTTCCGCCTGGGCCAGATGATGTTCTGAGCGCCGACGCGCCCGGAACGGTCCCACCGCGGTTCACATCCTCTTCTTCCTCGTAGGCAGGAGTTCCCCCGCAATGCGTCTTTCCCTCCGCGCGGCCGTCGCCGCGCTCGCGCTCGGCCTCGGGGCCGCCGCGTCGCCGGCCGCCGCGCAGACCGCCCCGAAGATGGGCTACGTCGACGTGTCCCAGGTCATGGACCAGGTCCCCGGCCGCGCCGAGGCGCAGGCCGCCTTCCAGAAGGAGGCGGAGGGGATCCGCGCCGAGATGCAGCGCATGAGCGACTCGCTGCAGAACGCCGTGCAGGCGTACCAGAAGGAGCAGGCGACGCTGACCGCCGCCGTGCGCCAGACGCGCGAGAAGACGCTGCAGGACCGCCAGCAGTCGTACCAGCAGCGCGCGCAGCAGCTCCAGGAGCGCGGCGCCTCGCGCGAGCAGGAGCTGGTGGACCGCTTCGAGAAGATCGTGCGCGACGCGATCAACGACGTGCGCACGGCCGAGGGGCTGACGATGGTGTTCGCGTACGGCCCGAACTCGGCGCTGCTCTCGGCCGACAAGTCGATGGACGTCACGGACAAGGTGCTGGCCCGCATGCGCACGATCGCCGCGGCGCAGCCGGCGCCGGCGACCCGCCCGGCGGCCGCCCCGGCCGGGCCCGTGGCCGCGCCCGCGGGCGCCACGCGCCGCCCGTAATCGCGGTCGGTGACGGCTGACTCGCCGCGGGCCGAGCCCCAGCCGGGGACGGCCCGCGACGCGACGCGCGGCGGGGGTGAGGACCGGCAGGCTCCGGTCCTCACCGCCGCCGCCGTCGCGCAGATGGTGGGCGGTGCGCTGCGCGACGCGGCCGACGCCGACCGCCCGGTGCGGCGCATGGCGACGCTCGAGGCGGCCGGCGCCGACGACGTGACCTTCTACGCGAACGGCCGCTACGCCGACGCCTTCGCCCGCACGCGGGCCGGGGTCGTCCTCGTGAGCCCGGAGCTGGCCGACGCGCCCGGCGCCGACGGTGCGGCGCGGGTCGTGGTCGCGAAGCCGCACGAGGCGATGCTGCGCGTCCTCCCGGCGCTCTACCGCCCGGCGCCCCGCGTGCCCGGCGTCCACCCGACGGCGGTGCTCGGCCGCGGCGTGTCGCTCGGCGCCGAGGTGACCGTCGGCCCGTACGCCGTGATCGGCGACGGCGCGGTGCTCGGCGACCGGGCCTGGATCGACGCCCACGCGGTGCTCGGCGCCGGGGTGCGCGTGGGGCCCGATTCGCGCGTCTTCCCGCACGCCACGCTGTACCCGGGCACCGAGCTCGGCGCCCGGGTGGCGGTGCACGCGGGGGCGCGCCTCGGCTCGGACGGCTTCGGCTACGTCTTCGGCGAGGGGCAGCACCGCAAGATCCCGCACGTCGGCCGCTGCCTCGTGGAGGACGACGTCGAGATCGGCGCCAACACGACCATCGACCGGGGGAGCATCGGCGACACGGTGATCGGGGCCGGGACCAAGATCGACAACCTCGTGCAGCTCGGGCACAACGTCCGCCTGGGGCGCCTCTGCCTCGTCATGGCGCAGGTCGGCGTCGCCGGCTCGGCGAGCATCGAGGACGGGGTCATCCTGGCGGGGCAGGCCGGGCTCGGCGGGCACATCACGGTCGGGAAGGGGGCGCGGATCGGGGGGCAGGCCGGCGTGTTCGGCGACGTCCCGGCCGGCGCGACGTACAGCGGCTACCCGGCGCGCCCGCACAAGGAGGCGCTGCGCGCGCAGGCCACGCTGTTCCGACTGGCGGGGATCGGCGGGCGGGCGCTGGAGCGACTGCTCAAGGGTGGGACGCCGGAGGACGCGCGATGACGGCGGTGCTGCCGCCGGCGCCCGCCGCCGAGGAGATCGCCCGCGTGCACGCCCGCGTCGCGGCGCTGCCGGCGCCGACGGGGCGCCGGACCATCGCGGCGCCGGTCACCGTCTCGGGGTTGGGGCTGCACCTCGGCGCCGAGTGCACGCTGACCTTCCGGCCGGGGCGGGCGGGGCAGGGGATCGTCTTCCGCCGCGTCGACCGGCCGGGGACCCCGGAGATCCCGGTGCACGTGTCGCGCGCCGTGGCGAGCGAGCGCCGCACCGTGATCGGGCACGGCGACGAGGCGCTGCACACCGTCGAGCACGTGCTGGCCGCGGTGGCGGGGCTCCAGATCGACGACCTGGTCATCGACATGGACGCCGCCGAGCCCCCGATCGCCGACGGGAGCGCGGGGCCGTTCCTCGTGGCGCTGCTGGACGCCGGGATCGCCGACGCCGGGCCCGCGCCGGCGCCGCTGACGCTGACCGAGCCGGTGCGCGTGATCGACGGGGAGAGCGTGTACGAGGCCTACCCGGCCGACGCGCTGTCGCTGGAGGTCACCATCGACTTCCCGCACCCGTTGATCGGCGCCCAGGGCGGCCGCTACGTTGTCACGCCCGCGTCGTTCGCCGCCGAGCTGGCGTGGGCGCGCACCTTCGGCTTCGTGCGCGAGGTCGAGGGGCTGCGCGCGAAGGGGCTGATCCGGGGCGCGTCGACCGCCAACGCCGTCGTGCTCGACGAGCGGGGCGTGGTGGAGAACGCGGTCCGCTGGCCCGACGAGTTCGTGCGGCACAAGGCGATGGACTGCGTCGGCGACCTCGCGCTGGCCGGCGCGCGCGTGCGGGCGCGGATCGTCGCCCACAAGCCGAGCCACCGCGGCACCGTGACGCTCGTGCGCGAGCTGCTGCGCCACGCCGCCCCCGTCCCGACGACCGCTCCCGCGTCAGCGCTCCCCCCCGCCGTCCCACCCGCCGCGAGACCGCCCGTGCTCGGCATCGAAGAGATCATGAAGGTGCTCCCGCACCGCTACCCCTTCCTGCTCGTCGACCGGATCGTCGAGATGGAGGCGAAGCGGGTGGTGGGGCTCAAGAACGTCACGATCAACGAGCCGTTCTTCCAGGGGCACTTCCCGGGGCACCCGATCATGCCGGGGGTGCTGATCGTCGAGGCGATGGCGCAGACGGGGGGGATGCTGCTGCTCGGCCAGGTGCCCGACCCGTCGCAGAAGGTCGTGTACTTCATGTCGCTCGACAACGTGAAGTTCCGCCGGCCGGTGAAGCCGGGCGACGCGCTCCGCTTCGAGCTCGAGATCGTCCAGGTGCGCGGCCCCGTGTGCAAGATGCACGGCGTGGCGCGGGTGGACGGGGAGATCGTGTGCGAGGCCGACATGGCCGCGATGGTCCGCGACCGATGAGCGCCCCCGCCGCCGCCGCGGGGACGCGCGTCCACCCGTCGGCGATCGTCCACCCCGACGCGGTGCTCGGCGACAACGTCGAGGTCGGGCCGTGGGCGATGGTCGGCGAGAACTGCACCGTCGGCGACGGGAGCGTCATCGCCGCGCGCGCGACGCTCGAGCGCAACGTGCGCCTCGGGCGGAACGTGAAGGTCGGCATCGGCACCATCCTCGGGGGCGAGCCGCAGGACCTGAAGTTCGGCGGCGAGGAGACGTGGGTCGAGATCGGCGACGACACCACGATCCGCGAGTACTCGCACATCAACCGCGGCACCAAGCAGTCGTACAAGACGACGGTGGGGCGCGGCGCGTTCATCATGTCGTACGTGCACCTCGCGCACGACTGCCACGTCGGCGACGGCGTGATCCTCGTGAACGGGACGCAGCTCGCGGGGCACGTGACGGTCGAGGACAGGGTCATCGTCGCCGGGCTGACCGCGGTGCACCAGTTCGTGCGCATCGGCCGGCACGCGTTCGTCGGCGGCTGCTCGCGCGTGGTGAAGGACGTGCCGCCGTTCGTGAAGGCGGTCGGGAACCCGGTGAAGCTCTACGGGCTGAACTCGGTCGGGCTGCAGCGGAGCGGCTTCACCGAGGAGACGCTGTCGGAGCTCAAGAAGGCGTACCGCCTGCTGTTCCGCTCCGACCTCAACCTCGGCGCGGCGCTGGAGCGCGCGCGGGGGGGCGAGGTGGACGCGTCGAACGCCGAGGTGCGCGTGCTGCTCGACTTCGTCGAGTCGAGCCCGCGCGGCGTGGGGTTCTGACGGTGGCCGCCGAGCCGCGCGTCGGCGTGGTGGGCGCCGGGGCGCTCGGCTACCACCACGTGCGGCTGCTGCGCGACCTCCCCGGCGCGCGCTTCGCGGGCTTCTACGAGCGCTCGGAGGCGCGGCGCGCGCAGGTGGCGTCGGAGCTCGGCGTCCCCGCGTTCGACTCGCTCGACGCGCTGCTCGACGCCGCCGACGCGCTCACGGTCGTCGTGCCGACGCCGGCGCACCACGCGGTGGCGCGTGCGGCGCTGGAGCGCGGCAGGCACCTGCTGATCGAGAAGCCGATCACGACGACGCTCGAGGAGGCGGACGAGCTGCTGGCGATCGCGGCGCGCACCGGCGCCGTCGTGCAGACGGGGCACGTCGAGCGCTTCAACCGCGCCGTGCGCGCCGCGCTCCCGTACGTCGACGCGCCGCGCTTCATCGAGAGCGACCGGCTTGCGCCGTTCACGATGCGCGGCGCCGACGTCGCGGTCGTGCTCGACCTCATGATCCACGACATCGACCTGGTGCGCACGCTGGTCGGGTCGGCGGTGAGCGAGGTGCGCGCGACCGGCGTCGGCGTGCTCACGCCGACGGTGGACATCGCCAACGCGCGCCTCGCCTTCGCGTCGGGCGCGGTCGCCAACATCACGGCCAGCCGGGTGTCGCGCGAGCGGCTGCGCAAGGTGCGCATCTTCCAGCAGAGCGGCTACCTGTCGCTCGACCTGGCGGCGGGGAACGGGGAGTTCTTCCGCCTGCGCGGCGACGTGGACCTCGCGGCGCTGGCGATGCGCATGGCGGCCGGCGGCGGCGCGCCCGCGGGCCCGCTGGACCTGGCGGCGTTCGTCGAGCGCGTGCCGCTCGAGGCGCCGGAGGGGGAGCCGCTGCGGCTGGAGTTCGAGAGCTTCGTGGCCGCGGTGCGCGGCGAGGCGCCGCCGGTCGTGTCGGGCGGCGACGGGCGCGAGGCGCCCGACGTCGCGCTGCGCATGGTCGGCGAGATCGAGCGCACGCTCCCGGCGCTGCGCGACGCCGCGGCGGGCGCGACCGCCCCGTGAGCGCCGCCCGCGAGGTCCTGTTCGTCGCCGGCGAGGCGTCGGGGGACCTGCACGCCGCCGGCGTGGCGACGGCGCTGCGCGCGCTGCGCCCCGACCTCACGCTGGCCGGCGTCGGCGGACACCACATGCGGCAGGCCGGCGTCGAGCTCGTGGAGGACACGAGCCGGATGGCGGTCATGGGCTTCGTCGAGGTGCTGCGCCACGTCCCGGCGCACTACGCGCTGCTGCGGCGGCTGCGCGCGCGGCTGCGGAGCGGGCGGGTCGCCCTGCTCGTCCTCGTCGACTACCCGGGCTTCAACATGCGCGTCGCCGCCGAGGCGCGGCGAGCCGGCGTGCCGGTGCTCTACTTCATCACGCCGCAGGTGTGGGCGTGGCGGAAGAGCCGGCTCGCGCGCATGGCCGAGGTCATCACGCGCGCCGCGGTGATCCTGCCGTTCGAGGAGAAGCTGCTGCGCGACCACGGGATCGACGCGACCTTCGTCGGGCACCCGCTGCTCGACCGCGCCGAGGGGCTGCCGTCGTGCGAGGAGGCGCGGGCGCGGCTCGGGCTCGCGGCCGAGGGGCCGCTGCTCGCGCTGTTCCCCGGGAGCCGCGCGCAGGAGATCGAGCGGCACCTCGACCCGTTCGTCGAGACGGCGCGCCGGCTGGAGCAGCAGGTGAAGGGGCTGCGCGTCGCCGTGAGCGTGGCGCCGACCGTCACCATCGACCCGGCGCGCTGCCCGTACCCGCTCGTCCAGTCGGGCTCCCTCATGCTGCTGCGCGGCTCGACGGCGGCGTTGTGCAAGAGCGGCACGACGACGCTCGAGGCGGCGGTCGCGGGGTGCCCGCTGATCGTCGCCTACCGCACCAACCCGTGGACGTACGAGATCGCGCGGCGCGTGGTCGAGATCCCGCGCATCGGGCTCGTGAACGTGGTCGCGGCGCGCGAGGTGGCGCGCGAGTTCGTGCAGGACGCCGTCCAGCCGGCGGCGATGGCGGAGGCGCTGCTCCCGCTGCTGCGCACGTCGCCCGAGCGGAACCGGATGCGCGACGCGCTGGGACGCGTGCGGTCGTCGCTCGGCCGGCCGGGCGCGGCCGGGCGCGTGGCGCAGATCGCCAGCGAGATGGCGCGGTGAGCGACGCCGCGCCGGCGCCCGTGCCGGCGCGCGTGCGGTGGGCCGTCGCGGCGGGGTCGCGCGTGCTGCGCCTGCTGGCGCGCACGTGGCGGGTGCGCGAGGTGGGGCGCGAGGGGTGGCGGGCGCGTCGCGCGTCGGGGGAGGGCGGGGTGGTGGTCGCGCTCTGGCACGGGCAGATGCTCCCGCTGGTCGCCCACCACCGCGACGAGGGGGTCGCGGTCCTCATCAGCGAGCACCGCGACGGCGAGATCATCGCGCGCGTGGTGCGGGCGTTCGGCTACGAGACGGTGCGCGGCTCGACCTCGCGCGGCGGCGGGCGCGCGCTGCTGGAGCTGGTGGGCGTGCTGCGGCGCGGGCGGGAGGTGTGCGTGACGCCGGACGGGCCGCGCGGGCCGCGGCACACCTTCGCGCCCGGCGCGCTGGTCGATGCGCAGCGCGCCGGCGTGCCGCAGCGCGACGTGGCGGCGCACGTCGACCGCGCCTGGCGGCTCGGGAGCTGGGACCGGTTCGAGATCCCCAAGCCGTTCGCGCGGATCACCGTCGCCTACAGCGACCCGACGCCGGTGCCGGGGCCGACGCCGCGCGAGGCCGCCGAGTCGGCGCCGCGCTTCGCCGCG
>NZ_JARGEK010000529.1 GCF_029211165.1 Roseisolibacter sp. H3M3-2 | reverse complement strand
GCCGTCGGGCTGGCGGTGCACACGCGCGCCGACTTCCTCGGCGCCGCCGCGCGCGGCGTCGCCGGCGACGCGCTGTGGGCGCTCATGCTGTCCTGGTGGGTCGGCGCGCTCGCCCCCGCCGCGCGCGCCGCCGCGCGCGCCGCCGCCACCTACGCGGCGTGCGTGGCGGTCGAGCTGTCGCAGCTCGTGCACACCCCGGCGCTCGACGCGGCCCGGCGCGGCCCCCTGCGCCTGGTGCTCGGCAGCGGCTTCGACCCGCGCGACCTCGCGGCCTACGCGGCCGGGGTGCTCGCCGCGCTGCTGCTGGAGCGCGCTACGGCCGGTCGGACCGCCCGCTGAGCGCGGCCGTCTCGCGCTGCTGCGACGCCAGCAGCTGCGTCACGAAGCGCTGCCCCTCGCCGATGCGCTCGACCTCCTCGGCGATCGCCTCGACCGCGTGCGCCAGCCGGTCGATGCGCGGGTCGTCCGCGGCCGCCGCGGCGGCGGTCGTCGCCGCCCCGCCGCGCCGCCGCCGCATCGCGGCGCGCACGCGCGAGACGACGAGCGTCAGCACGATGCCGAGCCCGAACGTCGAGAAGGCGACGCCGACCGCCTCGTCCTCGTCCACGCGGTTGGACTGGTCGCGCTCGTTCTGCCGGACCTCCGCCAGCACGGCGGGGGGCGCGTTGCTGAGCAGCCGCTCCGTCGCGGCCTGGTCGCGCTCCAGCTGCAGGATCCGCTCGTCGAGCACCTGCAGCCGCTGCTGCACGCCGACGCGCGCCTCGGCGGAGAGCCGCTCCTGCCCCTCCTCGCCGTTCAGCTGGTTCACCAGCTCGTCGCGGCGGTTGGAGGCGCGCTCGAGCTGGTCGCGCAGGATCTCCCGCCGCTCGCGCAGCCCCTGCAGCTCCTGCGCGTTCTTCGGGAGCTGGTCGAACGCGATCGGCTCCAGCCCGGGCACCTGGACGGCCACCGGCGCCGAGGCCGCGGGCGGGGCGGGGGGCGGCGGGGCGGCGGGCGGGGCGGGCTGCGCGGCGGGGACGACGTCGGCGGGGGGCTGCTGCATGGGCGCTCCTACGGGATGGACGCGGCGGCGGTTTCCGGTTGCCGGGGCGGGGGACCCCTCGTCACACCGGGGCCCCCGCCCAGCTCCCCGAGCGTCTCCCCGTCATGCGTCGTGCCCCCGTCTCCCTGCTGACCGCCGCCCTCCTGCTGGCGGCGCCCGCCGCCCACGCGGCGGCCCAGGCCCCGGCCTCTCCGGTCGCCGCGCGCTCCGCCCCCCGCCGCGCGGTCGGCGGCTTCGTCATGCAGGGGATCGAGCTGACGCCGGGCCAGGAGGTGCTGGTCCGCGCGATCAACCGCCGCTTCGCCGACGAGCGCGCCGCGATCACGAAGGGCGACCCGAAGCGCGCCACCCAGCCGGCGGTCCGCGAGGAGCTGTTCCGCAGCATCGACCGGATGATGGCCGAGGAGCGCGAGCTGCTCACCGCCGCCCAGCGCGAGCGGTTCGACCGCAACGTCGACCGGATCCACGCCTCCTGGGAGCGGGTCCGCCGCCGCTGATGCGGCACCGCCGGGCGCCGGGTAGCTTGGCGGGCATGACGACGCCCGCCGCCGAGCCCGATCCGCTCCTCGCGCTCCTCGTGGAGGAGCGCGCCGCCTTCCTCGCCGCCGTGGACCGCGTTCCCGCCGACCGCCGCGCCGAGCGCCCGGCCCCCGACCGCTGGTCCGCGCTCGAGGTCGCCGAGCACGTGGCGCGGATCGACGCCGGGGTGGCGAGGATGCTGGCCACGTACGCCGAGCAGCCGGCGGTGGACCCGGAGGCGTGCGAGGCGGCGGTGCTGGGGGAGCGGCGCGCCGGGTGGGTCCGGGCCCGCAACGAGCGCGTCGAGGCCCCGGAGCGCGTGCGCCCCGCCGGCGGGCTCGCCGAGGACGCGGTGCGCGAGCAGATGGCGCGGGCGCGCGAGGCGCTGGTCGCCGCCTACCGCGCCGCCACCCCGGACGTGCTCGACCGGCGCGTGCACCCGCACCCGTTCATCGGGCCGGTGACGCTGCGCGGGTGGATCGAGCTGGCGGCGCACCACGACGCCCGCCACGCCAAGCAGGTCGACGAGGTCGCGGCGCAGCTGGCCGGGCGCCCGGCGTGACCGGCGGGCGCGGCCCCCGCTGGCCGCGCACGTACGCCGAGGCGGCGGCCCTGGCCGCCGCCGTCCGCCCCGACCTCGCCCCGCTGGCGCCGCTCGGGCGCGGCGACCACTGCCACGCGCTGGCCGCCGCCGGTGGGCGGGTGGTTCGGGTGGCGCGCCACGCCGAGGCGGCGGTGGCGCTGCGGCGGGAGGCGGCGGTGGTGCCCGGGCTCGCCGGCGCGCTCGCCCTGGCCGCGCCGCGCCCCGCCCTCGCCGAGCCAGAGCCGGGGTGCGCGTTCGCGGTGCACCACGCCGCGCGCGGGGCGGCGCTCACCGGGGCGCGGTGGCGGCGGCTGCCGCCGGCGCGGCGCGACCGGGTGGCGGCGGCGCTGGCGGCGTTCCTGCGCGCCCTGCACGCCG
>NZ_JARGEK010000528.1 GCF_029211165.1 Roseisolibacter sp. H3M3-2 | reverse complement strand
CCGGTGTCGCTGGCGGGCGGCGGGACGGCGGCCGCCGGCTCGTTCGTGCTCGAGCGCGCCGACCCGGCGACGGCGCAGGCGTGCGCCGACGGCGGCGCGGTGGCGACGCTCCCGGCCGGGCGCACGCTGGCGTCGGCGCCGCGCGTCGGGCTGTACAAGCCGTGGACCGCGAACATGGACGAGGGGTGGACGCGCTGGGTGTTCGACGCGTTCAAGGTCCCGTACGCGAGCGTGACCGACTCGACGATGCGCGCCGGGAACCTGCGCGCGCGCTACGACGTGCTGGTGGTCGCCGACATGCCGCTGCGCGAGGCGGAGCGCGGGCTGGCTGCCACGGCGGCCGCGGCGCAGTACACGGGCGGGCTGGGCGCGGCCGGCACTGCGGCGCTCAAGGCGTTCGTCGAGGCGGGGGGGACGCTCCTGCTGTTCGACCGCGCGTCGGAGCTGGCGAGCGGGCCGCTCGGGCTGGCGGTGCGGCGGATCGCGCCGGCCGGGCGCGGGGGCGAGGCGGGGGGCGGCGACGACGCCGCCGACGCGCTGGCGCGCGATCCCGCGCAGGAGGCGCTGTACGCGCCGGGCTCGATCCTGCGCACGCTGGTCGACACGTCGCACCCGATCGCGGCGGGGATGGCCGACACGACGGCGGTCTACTTCACGAACTCGACGACGCTCGACGTGACGCAGGCGCCGGGGGCGCGGGTGCTCGCGCGCTACCCCGCGCGCGGCGAGGACATCCTGATGAGCGGCTTCCTGAGCGGCGCCGCGCAGATCGCCGGGCAGACGGCGGCGGCGGAGGTGCCGCTGGGCCAGGGGAAGGTCGTGATGTTCGGCTTCCGCCCGCAGTACCGCGGGCAGTCGCTGGCGACGTTCCGGATGCTGTTCAACGCGATCGTGAACGCGCCGAGCGGCGCGCGGCCGGCGATGTGACGGGTGCGGCGAGCGGCGCGACGCTCGCCATATATAGATGTGCGACGGGGGGCGCGGCGTGACGGGGACGCCGCGCCCCCCGTCTATTCGGCGTCCCGCGCGGGTCATCCGCGCGTGCGCGCCACCCTCGCTCGGAGCCCGCATGTCCCGCCGCCCCTCCCCGCTCGCCCGCGTCGCGCCGACCGGCGTCGTGCTGCTGGCGGCGGCCGCCCCCGCCCTCCAGGCGCAGTCGCCGTCGCGCGCCGACTCCGTCGCGGCCGCGCGGCGCGGCTTCGCCGACTCCTGGTTCTGGGGCGTGAAGGGCGGCGCCGCCCGCTTCGGCACCGTGACCGACGGGAACAAGATCGCCGGGCTGGCCGGCTTCGACTGGCTGATCACGCGCAGCAAGGCGGCGCTGCTCATCGGCGCCGAGCAGTCGTTCTTCTCGCACACGTCGGCGGTCGCCGAGCCGGGGAGCCCCGGCTTCGCGCGCGTGGTCGACCTGAAGAACGCGCGCCGGTTCTCGGCCAGCGTGCTCGCGGTGCCGGGGCGCCTCGGCCCGGTGCGGCCGTACGCCGGCGTCGGGCTCGCGCTCGACGTGATGCGCGAGGTCACGCCGCGGGGCGACGTCGCGAGCGCGGCGCACGCCTCGGCGCTGCGCGACGAGATGGACGACGGGTCGAGCAAGGCCTCGCTGCTGCTCCTCGCGGGCGGGCAGGTGCAGTTCGGGCGCGCCGCCTTCTTCGTGCAGGGGAACGGGACGCCCGCGCAGACGCGCACGCTGTGGAACCGCGGCGGCGTCATGCAGCTCGAGGCGGGGTTCCGCTACAACCTGTCGCCGTCGCGCGAGGAGTAGGGGACGCGCGGGAAGGCCGGCGGCGTGCGCGAGACGTGCGCGCTGCCGGCCAGCAGGTAGCGCAGCGGCCAGTCGGCCGCGCGCGTGATCCCGATGCGCGGCGTGGCCACCACCGCGTCGTCGGGAACGGGGGCGCCGGCGCGCAGCGTCAGCGCCCCCGCGTCGTTCCCCGCCGCGTCACGCGCACTCCCGTCGAGCGGCACCCCGTCGAGGCGCCCGTCGATGCCGAGCGCGGTGCAGAGCTTCCCGGGGCCGTTGGCGAGGTCGCGGTCGCGCACGACGTTCGGGCGCCGCGCGCGCATCAGCGCCACGCCGTCGATCGGCTCGAGCGCGCGCAGCAGCACCGCGCTCCCCACGCCCTCGGGGAGCGTGACGGCGTTGACGCACCAGTGCATGCCGTAGATGCGGTAGACGTACGCGACGCCCGGCGGCCCGTGGAGGTGCCAGGTGCGCGCGGTGCGCCCGGCGACGGCGTGGCAGGCGGGGTCGTGCGGCCCGAGGTACGCCTCGGTCTCGACGATCCGGCCGCTGGCGATCCCCTGCGGCGTGCGGCACTCGAGCACCGCGCCGAGCAGGGCGCGGGCGACGAGGCGGGGATCGCGGTCGTACCAGCCCGGGGGGAACGGGGTGCCGGGGGGCGGATACGGAAGCGCCCCGGCGGCCTCCGCGTCGGGCGCGCCCCGAGCCGCGACGAACGACGGGACCTCCGGGGCGCCGCCGCGCGCGCGGCCGCCGGGTCGGCCGCGCGCGGGCGGGCGGCTCACG
>NZ_JARGEK010000527.1 GCF_029211165.1 Roseisolibacter sp. H3M3-2 | reverse complement strand
GGGGCGAGGAGGAGCGGCGGGAGCGAGGCCGCCAGCCAGGCGGCGAGCAGCGCGACGGCCGGGCGGGCGGCGGCGGGGAGCATGCGGCCCGCAATGTCGCCGCCCCGTCCGCGCGGCCGCCAGGGCGCGTTATGTTGCGCCCATGACCCTGCGGATCCGCCCCGCCGACTCGCCGCGCGACCTCCGCCGCTTCGTCGACGTGCCGTGGCGCCTGTTCGACCAGGCGCGCCACCCGCAGTGGGTGCCGCCGCTGCGCGTCGCGGTGAAGGACACGCTCGACGTGCGCAAGCACCCGTTCTGGCGCGACGCCGAGCGGGCGCTGTTCGTGGCGGAGCGCGACGGGCGGCCGGTGGGGCGCGTGGCGGCGATCGAGAACCGCGCGCACAACGCCTTCCACGGCGACCGGCTGGGGTTCTTCGGCTTCTTCGAGTGCGCCGACGACCCGGAGGCGGCGCGCGCGCTGCTCGACGCGGCGCGCGGGTGGCTCGCGGCGCGCGGGCTGACGGCGATGCGCGGCCCGGTGAGCCCGTCGACGAACTACGAGTGCGGCGTGCTGGTGGACGGCTACGAGCACCACCCGGTGCTGATGACCACCTGGAACCCGCCGTACTACGACGCGCTGCTCCGGGGCGCGGGGGTCGACGGCGCGAAGGACCTGCTGGGGTGGTGGCTGGAGCGCTTCGGCGAGGGCGGGAAGGAGTTCACGCTGCCGCCGGCGTACGCGTCGCACGCCGCGCGCGCGCTGGAGCAGACGGGGCTCGCCTTCCGCAACCTCGAGCCGTCGCGGCTGGACGCCGAGGTCGAGACCTGCTGGCAGGTCTACAACGACGCGTGGGAGCCGAACTGGGGGTTCGTGCCGATGACGCGCGAGGAGTTCGGCCACCTCGCGAAGGACCTCAAGATGCTCGTCGACCCGCGCTTCGCGGTGGCGGCGGAGATCGACGGGCGGCCGGCGGGGTTCGCGATCGCGCTGCCGGACTTCCACCTGCTGTTCAAGAAGATCCCGAGCGGGCGGCTGTTCCCCACCGGGCTGTTCACGCTGCTCACCGGCAAGCGCTCGATCCGCACGCTGCGCATGATGGTGCTCGGCGTGCGCAAGGAGTACCGGACGCGCGGGATCTTCGCGCTGTTCGCGCACGAGCTGATCTCGCGCGGGCTGAAGGCGGGGATGACGGGCGCCGAGGCGTCGTGGGTGCTGGAGGACAACGTGCTGATGAACCGACCGCTGGCGGCGATGGGCGCGACGCCGTACCGCCGCTGGCGCCTGTACGAGGGGCCCGTCGCATGAGCGCGCCCGCGCGCCCGGCGCTCCCCGGGGTGTTCGCCAAGTGCCTGACGGACGACCGCGCGCGCGTCGCGCAGGCGGCCGGCGTGTACCCGTACTTCGCGCCGATCGAGGAGTCGACGCCGTCGGAGGCGCGCATCCGCGGGCGCTGGAAGGTGATGCTCGGCTCGAACAACTACCTCGGGCTGACGCACCACCCGCGCGTGCTGGAGGCGTGCGCGGCGGCGCTGCGCCGCTACGGCAGCGGGTCGACGGGGAGCCGCTTCCTCAACGGCACGCTCGACCTGCACGAGACGCTGGAGGCGCGGCTGGCGGCGTTCTACCGCAAGGAGGCGGCGCTCGTCTTCACCACCGGCTACCAGACGAGCCTCGGCGCCATCGCGTCGCTGGTGGGGCGCGACGACGTGCTGTACCTCGACAAGCTGGACCACGCGTGCATCGTGGACGGCGCGCGGCTCGCGCACGGGGAGACGGTGCGCTACCCGCACGGCGACCTCGCGGCGCTGGCGCGGCAGCTGGAGCGCGCGCCCGAGGGGGCGGGGAAGATGATCGCCACCGACGGCGTGTTCTCGATGGAGGGGACGGTCGCCGACCTGCCGGGGCTCGTGGCGCTGAAGCGCGCGCACGGCGCGGCGCTGCTGGTCGACGACGCGCACGCGCTGGGCGTGCTGGGCGAGGACGGCGCCGGCACCGCGCGCCACTTCGGGCTCGACGACGAGGTGGACCTGGTGATGGCGACGTTCTCCAAGTCGCTGGCGTCGGTCGGCGGCGTGCTGGCGGGGCCGGAGGAGGTGCTGCACTGGGTGCGGCACCACGCGCGGGCGCTGATCTTCACCGCGTCGATGCCGCCGGCGAGCGTGGCGGGGACGCTTGCGGCGCTCGACGTGATGGCGGAGGAGCCGGAGCGACGCGCGCGGCTGTGGGAGAACACGCGACTGATGGCGGCGCGGCTGCGCGAGATCGGGCTCGACCCCGGGCCGGCGGCCACGCCGATCCTGCCGGTGACGGTCGGCGACATGCACGCGACGATGCGCGTCTGGCGCGCGCTGTTCGACGACGACGTGTTCGTGCACCTCGTCGTGCCGCCGGCGGTGCCGGCGAACAGCTGCCGCATCCGGCTGTCGATGACCGCCGAGCACACGCCGGCGCAGATCGACCGGGTGGCGGAGGCGTTCGTGCGGGCCGTGCGCGCGCACGCGCCGTGGGCGCTGGCGCGCGCGGCGTCCTGAGCGCGCCGCCGCCCGCGCCGCG
>NZ_JARGEK010000526.1 GCF_029211165.1 Roseisolibacter sp. H3M3-2 | reverse complement strand
GGCGTGGGCGTCACGATCCCCTCGGCGCGCGGCCCCGGCGGCGCCGCCTGCAGCGACACGCGGTACACCGGCGGCAGCGGGCGCGGGGCCTCGCGCGGCCAGAACGCGATCGCCGCCACGACGGCCGCATGTACGACCGCCGACGCGGCGATCCCCCGCCCCAGCCGCGTCGTCGAGTCGGCGCGCCGCGCGCGGCGGGGGACGTAGCGCCCGACGGGGGTCGGCGCCGGCGCCGCCGTCACGGCGTCTCGGGCTCCGCGACGAGGCCCACGTCGCCCACGCCGCTCGCGCGCATCACGCCGAGGACCCGCACCACGGTGCCGTACGGCACCCCGGCGTCGGCGCGCAGGTACACGCCCCCCTCGGTCCCCTTCTGGTCGGCGAGCGTCCTGAAGCTCCCCTCGAACTCCGCCAGCGACAGCGGCGTGTCGTCGACGAACACGCGCCCGTCGCGCGTCACCGAGACCGCGAGCTGGCGCTTCGCCTCGAGCGGGCGCGCCTTGGCGGTCGGCAGCGCGATGTCGATCCCGCCCTGCATCATCGGCGCGGTGATCATGAAGATCACCATCAGGAGCATCATCACGTCGATCAGCGACACGACGTTGATCTCCGCGTTCAGGTGCAGGCGCTCGCGGCGGCGGCGGCTCACGTCAGGCGCTCCGGGGAATCAGATCCGCTCCTCGCGCACCAGCAGCGCGATGAGCTCCGAGCCGAAGCCGTCCAGCTCCCCGTCGAGGCGGTTGAGCCGGTTGGCCAGGGCGTTGTACCCGAAGACCGCCGGAATGGCCACGGCCAGCGCCGCGGCGGTCGCCACCAGCGCCTCGGCGACGCCCGGCGCGACCGCCGCGAGGTTCCCCGCCCCGCCGCGCGCGATCCCGGTGAACGCCGAGATGACGCCCAGCACCGTGCCGAGCAGCCCGATGAGCGGGCTGACCGAGCCGATGGTGGCCAGCCAGGAGACGAAGCGCGCCAGGCGGTCGCGCCCCGCGTCGCTCTCCGAGTCGAGCACGAGGCGCAGCGCCTCGACCTGCGACCCCGAGAGGCGCGCCGAGCGGTCGGCGGTGCCGGGAAGCGCGGGGCGCGTCTCGGACAGGAAGAGCATCGCGCGGCGGAACACGTCCACGAACGGGCTCCCGGTCGCGCGCCCCGCGGCCCGCTCGGCCTCCGACAGCGAGCCCGCGTGCTCGAACTCGCGCACGAACGCGCGCCCCGCGCGCTCGACGCGCGAGTACTCGAGCCACTTCGCGAGCATGATCCCCCAGCTGATCAGCGACAGCACCACGAGCACGACGAGGACGACCTTCGTCTCGGTGGACGCCGCGCCGATCAGCCCGATGACGTCCGACGGCACCGCGGGCGCGTTGGCGCCGCCCGGGCCGGAGAGCGGCGGCGGGTCCTGCACGAACGCCGCGGTCACGCCGTGGCCCCCGCGGTGCGCGTGCGGCGCTCGGCGAAGAACTGGTACGTCTCGGCGAGCCCGCGGTCGAGCGGCACCTGCGGCGTCCACCCGAGCTGCGCGCCGGCCTTGTCCACCACCAGCGCGCTCCGCTGCAGCTCGCCCGCGCGCGCCGGCGCGCGCTCGACCGGCGTCGACGTGCCGGCCGCCTGCTGCAGCAGCTCGGCGAGCCGGTTGACGCTCGTCTCGATCCCGGTGCCGACGTTGAACGCCCGCGCGTCGAGCGCGCCCACCGCGGGCAGCGCGCGCGTCGCGGCGAGGAAGTTCGCGCGCGCGACGTCCTTCACGAAGACGTAGTCGCGCGTCTGCTCGCCCGTGCCGAAGGTCGTCATCGCGCGCCCGTCAAGCAGCCGGTTGCAGAAGATCGCGACCACGCCGGCCTCGCCGTGCGGGTCCTGCCGCGGCCCGTACACGTTGGCGAAGCGCAGCGCGACGCACTCCAGCCCGTGCTGCCGCGCGTAGTACGCCATGTAGTACTCGACGCTCAGCTTCGCGATGCCGTACGGCGACTCGGGGTCCTTCGGGTCGGTCTCGCGCGCGGGGGGCTGCACGAAGTCGCCGTAGAGCGCTCCCCCGGTGCTGGCGAACACCACGCGCGGCGCCTTCCCGCCGTCCTCCTTCGCCTGGCGCGCGGCCTCCAGCACGTTCAGCGAGCCGAGGACGTTCTGCGTGGCGTCGAAGCGCGGGTCGCCGACGCTCTTGCGCACGTCGATCTGCGCGGCGAGGTGGCAGACGACGTCGAAGCCGCCCGTCCGCACCAGCGCCGACGTCTCCGCGGCCCCGATGTCCTGCTCGTGGAAGGTGGCCGCCGCCGGCAGGTTCTCGCGCCGCCCGCTCGACAGGTTGTCGACGATCGCGACCTCGTACCCCTCGGCGAGGAAGAGGTCGGCGACGTGGGAGCCGATGAAGCCGGCTCCGCCGGTGACGAGCGCCTTCTTGGCCATGATGCGCAGATGACGGTGAGGGGACGGGGCGCGGCGGCGGGGGCGGGCGGGGCCCACGGGGGCGCGGCGGCCGGGCAATCTAACCGGGCCGGCGGGGCGCAGGCATGCGCGGCCGCGGCCCGCGCCCGCCGGACGCG
>NZ_JARGEK010000525.1 GCF_029211165.1 Roseisolibacter sp. H3M3-2 | reverse complement strand
GTCGAGCGAGGGGGCGGCCGGCGCGGCCGCGGCGGGGGGCGCGCCGGTGCGTCGGCTCGCGCGCTGCGCCACGATCGCCTCCCACATCGCGTCGCGGGGGACGGTGGACGGGGGGCGGTGGTAGTCGCGCGCGGCGTCGACGATCAGTCGATCCAGCGCGTCGTCCGGCCCGTCGTCGGAAAGCATGCGGTTGTCGCGGTCGTCGCTCATGAGACCCACTCTCCGGCGAAGTCCTTCAGCGCCGCGCGCAGCTTGGCGCGGGCGCGGAAGAGCTGCGCCTTGGACGTTCCCGAGGCGACGCCCAGGGCGGCGCCGATCTCCTCGTGCGTGAAGCCTTCCACGTCGTGCATCAGGAACACCGTGCGGTAGCCGTCGGGGAGCGCCGCGATCGCCTGCGCGAGCCGCTCCTTGAGGTCGGGTTCGGCCTCGCGGGTCGACACGCCGATCGCCAGCGCGTCGTCGAGCGGGGCCTCGCGGCTCCGGTGCCGCTTCACCTTGCGCAGCCCGTTCAGCGTCACCGAGACGCCGATCGCGTGCAGCCAGGTGCCGAGCGCCGAGTCGCCGCGGAAGTCGCCGAGCCGGTCGAAGGCGCGCACGAACGTCTCCTGGGTGAAGTCGCGCGCCAGGTCCTCGTCGCCCGCCATGCGGAACGCCAGGCGGTAGACGCGGTCGACGTGCTGTTCGTAGATCCAGCGCTGCGCGGCCATGTCGCCGGCGGCGGCGCGGGAGATCAGGGACGGGTCGGTCACGGGCTCCAGGCTCGGCCCACGCGGGTCGGGCGGGTGCGGCCGCCGCGTCCGTCGTGGTGACCCATGGACACGGGGAGGGCCGAAACGGTTGCGCGAGGGTCCTACAGCTTACCGCTCACGGCGAAGATCGGGGTGACCCGAACCCCCGGATGGGGCGCAGAGCGGGGTGAACCGAACACAGGGGAACGGCGAAGACCGGGGTACCGCGAACCCACCGGCTTCAGCCTGGCAGGTTCGCGGTACCCCGGTCTTCGTTCCACCCCTCCGTTCGAATCACCCCGCTCTGCGCCGTATCCGGATCTTCGCCGTCCCCCGGTCTACGCCCTGCCGAGCCCAGGCGTCAATGATCGATGCCCCGCCCCGTCCGCTCCCGCAGCTCGTCGATCTTCTTCGACGCCTCGGCCTTCGACAGCGACCCGTCGAACTCCTCCCCCGCCTCCTCCGACAGCGTCTGCAGGTAGGAGGCCTGCGCCCCTGTCATCGTCTCGTCGCCGGTGACCCAGGCGTCGGGGTCCTTCTGCGTGTTGCCGTCGTCCGGGCGGTCCTGCTTCGTCGGCTTCGTCATCCGTCCTCACTGGTGAGAGTCCGCCCGCGTCAGGGCAGGATCCATACCGAACGAATCCCGAAACTCCGAGAACTCGGCGCCCGACGTCGTGCGCTGGATCAAGCGCCATGCGAGCGCCAGCAGGACGCCACACAGGAGCAATGAGACGCCAGCGGCCACCCGGTCGTCGGTCGAGCCGGCGGTCCGCAGCTCGCGCAGCGCCGACAGCGCCGCGCCGACCAGCCCCGCCATCCCCCACGTCGCCACGCTCCCCCGCCCGAACGCCTGGACGAGCGCCGCCGCGACCGCGACCCCGCCGACCGAGGCGGCCAGGATCGGCAGCACCGAGCGGTCGCCGAGGGCGACCGGGGTGAGGCCGAGCGCGATCAGCGCGAGCACGGCCAGCCGGCCGCGGGTCGTGCGGGCGCCGAGCAGGATCGCCAGCACCGCGATCAGCCCGAGCGGCTGGACGAGCAGCGCGCGGGCCGGGTCGAGCGCCTGGGCGAGCCAGGCGATCCGCTCCCCGAGCACCGTCGCCGGCACCGCCGGCCAGACCTCCGGGCCGAACCGCTCGGCGAGCAGCCCGGCCAGCACCGGCGCCCCCGCCAGCCCGAGCCCCGCGACCAGCGCCTCGGCCGGCCCGCCCGGCGGCGCCCAGGGGAGCGCCGCCCGGCGGCGCAGCGCGTCGAGCAGGCTCCACCCGCCGGCCAGCACGCCGCCGAACATCGCGCCGGCCAACACCGTCGTCAGCGCCGCCGACGCCAGGTAGACGCCCCACGGCTGCTCGGTCGGCCAGTTGGTGAGCACCGCGTCGACCCCGTTGGCCGCCGTCGCGATCGAGAGCAGGGCGCCGGCGGCGCCGACGAGCAGCGCGCCGCGGCGGCCCAGCCGCATCCGGCCGGCCGGGACGTCCTCGTGCGGCGCGCGGCGCAGCGCGCGCACCGCCAGCAGGAAGCCCAGCCCGACGGCGGCCAGCCCCCCGACCGAGCCGGCGACCAGGCGGCGGCTCGCGCGCTCGCGGTTGGCGCGCTCCACCGCCTCGGGGAGGCGCACGTCGCGGCGCAGGTCCACCAGCTCGGCGCCCACGACGTCGGCGACCACGCGCGCCCGCGCCCCGCCCGGCAGCGCGACCGCCGGGTCCTCCCACTCCACCGCCGCGTCCACGCGGTTCGGGCGGGGGACGAGCGTCACGCCGACCTCGCGCCACCGCGCCGCGTCGACGCCGCGCGCGCGCAGCGCCGCCGCGACGGC
>NZ_JARGEK010000524.1 GCF_029211165.1 Roseisolibacter sp. H3M3-2 | reverse complement strand
GGCCAGACGCGCGCCGCCGCCGGCGGCGAGGTCGCCGCGGCGGCCGCCGCGGCCGCGCCCGCCGAGGACCCCGGCGCGGCGACCCGCCAGCCGAACGAGCTGGGGCGGATCCCGGTGCTCGAGTACCACCTGATCGTCCCGCAGGAGACCAACGAGTTCACCCGCACCCCGCAGCGGCTCCGGCAGGACCTCGAGGAGCTCTACAAGCGCGGGTACCGCCCGGTGAACATGACCGACGTCCTGGACAAGAAGATCCAGAGCCTGCCGAAGGGGATCTCGCCGGTCGTCCTCGTGTTCGACGACGCCTCGCCGTCGCAGTTCCGCTACCTGGAGCGCGGCGGGAAGCTGGTGATCGACCCGACGAGCGCGGTCGGCATCCTCGAGGACTTCTCGGCGAAGCACGCCGACTGGCCGCGCAAGGCGGTGTTCTGCATGCTGCCGGCGGCGCAGGTCGGGCGCTCGTTCTTCGGCGACAAGGGGATCGAGGGGCAGAAGACCGAGTGGCGCTTCCCCAAGCTCCAGTTCCTGCACAAGCAGGGCTACGAGCTGTGCAACCACACCCTCTACCACGCGCGCCTCGACCGGGCCGGGGAGAAGGTGCAGGAGTTCATCGCCCGCGGCGACATGGCGATCGACTCGGCGATCCCGGGCTACAAGGTGCGCACCTTCGCCCTGCCGCTCGGCATGTGGCCGAAGCAGCGCAACCTGGCGTGGGCCGGCAGCTGGACCGACCCCAAGTCGAAGAAGACGGTCCGCTACGACTACGACGCCGTGCTGGAGGTGTCGGGGAACCCGAACGAGAGCCCGTACGACCCGGCCTGGAACAAGAACAGCGTCAACCGCCAGATCATGTTCAAGAACGCGCTGGAGGCGACGCTGAACCGGCTCGACAAGGAGGGGCCGGCGGGGCGGTACGTGTCGGACGGGGATCCGAAGACGGTCGCGCGGCCGGCGGCGGTGACGCCGGTGCAGGCCAAGGCGAAGGGGGAGTGAGCCTGCGACCTGCGACCTGCGACCTGCGACCGGGTGCTCTCGCAGGTCGCAGGTCGCAGGTCGTAGGATCAGCTCTTCTTCTCCACCTCGCTCCACCGGTCGACCGCGCGCCGGAAGTGCGGAATGACGATGGAGCCCCCCACGATCAGCGCGACGGACATGGCCTCGAAGGCCTCGGCGCGCGTGACGCCCTCCTCGCGGCAGCGGATCACGTGGTAGGTGATGCAGTCGTCGCAGCGCAGCACGAGCGAGGCGACGAGGCCGAGGAGCTCCTTCGTCTTCACGTCGAGGGCGCCCGCCTCGTAGGCGCGGCCGTCGAGGGCGAAGAAGCGGTTCACGACGAGGTTGTTCTCGCCGAGGATCTCGGCGTTCATGCGCTCGCGGAAGCGGCGGAACTCCTCGAGCGAGCCCGGGGCCTCGTCGGCCGGGGCGGCGTGGTTCGGATGGTCGGGGCTCATCAGAGCTTCCAGCCGCGGAGGGTGTCGAGGGCGTGCTCCAGCGCCGCGCGCTGCTCGGGGCGCGTGGCGTCGGCGAGCAGCTCCTCGTAGGTGGCGATGGCGAGGACGAGCGCCTCGTCGTCGTGTTCGGCGCCGGCCAGCGACGCCGCGTTGTCGGCGAGCAGCGCCTTGGCCAGCTGGTCGTCGGGGAAGCGCCTGGTGACCTGCTGCCAGCGCGCGGTGCGCTGGCGCGGGTCGGACTCGGTGAGCGCCCAGAGGTGCCAGGCGCCGCGGTTCGTGTGGTCGGCGGCGATGGCGCGGGTGGCCAGCTCGCCGACGACGTCGGGGCCGCGGCCGTGCAGCCAGTAGGCGTTGCCGAGGACGACGAGGGCGCGCGCGTCGTCGGGGCGCTGGGCGACCACGCGCTCGTAGAGCGGGCCGGCGATCTCGGGGATCTGCGCGAACGGCGCGGCGGCGGCGATGAGCGCGTCGGCGTCGGCGTCGGGGCCGTCGGCCAGCTCGGCGAGGCGGGTGTGGAGCGCGACGACGTCGCGCTGCTCCTCGTAGCGCGCGGCGGCGTCGGCGACGGCGGCGGCGAGCGGCGACGGGGGGGTCGGGGTGTCGGGCATCCGGGAAAGCTAGCGGCGCACGGGAGGGGCGCGGGCGGCGGGGCACGCGACTCGCATGGCCCCGCGGCGTGACGGCGGATCGACGGAGGGCCAGTTGCGCGGCGTCGCGCCACCGTTCACATTCGTAGCGCCACGGGCAGGGCGGGCCGAAGCGGTCCGCCCCCGCGGGGCCCGGCGACGGTTCGCGACGCGTCGCCGCCCCGCACTCGCTCCCGCGCCGACGCGGCGCCGCGCAGGGCTCTCTCCGCTCCCCGCGCGACCGGACGCGTCGTCGCCACTCGGTGACCGGCACGCGCGTGCCTCGTCCGCGCTCCGAGTGACGCCCGCGGCGTGCAGGCAACGCTGCCCCCCCGTTCGCGCGTGCGCACTGGCGCGGCGCGACGGCGGGCGGCGGACACGACGACCGGCCCGCCCGGCGCGCGTTCGAGCGCGCGGCGCGCGCCGGCGGATGGAGATCGAGACCGCCGCCGGCGGCGGCGCCCGCCGCGACGCCCGCCGCGGGGC
>NZ_JARGEK010000523.1 GCF_029211165.1 Roseisolibacter sp. H3M3-2 | reverse complement strand
CGACCGGCGCCCGCCCCCAGCACCAGGCCTCGCCGGCGCTCGCGAGCGCGCAGCTGACGCGCGCGCCGGCGTCGACGTGCACGTCGAGCGCGGTGCCGGGCAGCGCGGCGAAGGCGGGCGTCGTGCTCCGCTCGCGGGCGTCCGCGACGCCGAGCTGTCCGTCCTCGTTGCTGCCCCAGCAGGCGACGCGGCGGTCCGAGGTGCTGCCGCAGGTGTGGGTCCGCCCGGCCGCCAGCGACTGGAAGGGCACGACGCTCGACACGATGCGGGGCGCGCGGCGGTCCTCGCGCGAGCCGTCGCCCAGCTGCCCCTCGTCGTTGGCGCCCCAGCAGAACGCGCGGCCGTCGGTCGACAGCGCGCAGCTGTGGTCGCGACCCAGCGCGAGCGCCGCCGCGCGGGTGCCCTCGGGGAGTGGGACGGGAACGGGGGCCGTGTGGCGCGGCGCGTCGCCGCCGCCGCCGAGCTGTCCGCGCGCGTTGGCGCCCCAGCACCAGACGTTGCCGGTGAAGGTGAGGCCGCAGCTGTGCGCCCCGCCGGCGTGCACCGACGCGAAGCGCACGCCCCCCTCCACCGGCACCGGCGCGGTACGCGACTCCGCGGTGGCCGCGTCCCCGAGCTGCCCCTCGTCGTCGGCGCCCCAGCAGTAGGCGTGGCCGTCGGTGGTGGTCGCGCAGGTGTGCGCCCGCCCCGCGGAGAGCTGCGCGAGCGTGAGGTCGCCGACGACCGGCGCCGGCTCGCCGCGCGACCGCTCGGTGCCGTCGCCGAGCTGGCCCGCCTGGTTGGCGCCCCAGCAGGTGGCCACGCCGGCGCCGGTCAGCACGCAGCTGTGCCGCGCGCCGCTCGCGAACACCGACGACGACGCGCCCACCGGATAGCCCTCGGCGGGCGCCGACTCGCCGGGCGGCGCCGCGGCGTCGGCGAGCGACGGCGGACCGGCCGGCGCCGCGGGCGCGACGCCGAGCGCCTGCTGCAGCGGTTCGCGCCACACGAACGCCGCCACGCCCACCGCGGGCGTCGCCCTCACCGCGGCGGCGACGAGCAGCACGCGGCGCCGGAGCTCGCGCGCGAGCGCGTCGTCGCGCGCCTCGGCGGCGTCGGGCTCCGCGACGTCGTACTGCACCGACTCCTCGGCGAGCGGTGCGCCGCCGGCGTCCACGGGTGCACTCTTCCCAACTGGGGCGTCCACCACCACGCCGTCGCCCACCGGGACGGCGGCGACGGGCATCGCCACCGGGTTGCCCGCCGCGTCGAAGGTGACGGCGGCGGTGTCGGCCTCGTTCGACTCGCGGGCGCGACGGGCGCGCGCGACGTCGCGCGCGAAGCCGGCGCCCGCGTCCCCGCCGAGTGCGGGCGTCTCGGGGAGGCCGTCCGGGTTGCGCCGGAACTGCACCGTCGACGCGTTGAGCGCGGCGCGCGCGGCGAGATCCCGGCCCTCCTCGCGCTCGCGCGCCAGCTCCCGCTCGCGCCACCGCGCGACGCGCGGGCGCATCGCGGCCTGCCACTTCCCGAAGTCGCTCGGCAGCACCGCGTGGTTCAGCTGCGCGAGCAGCCCGTCGGCGCCCGCCCAGCGCGCGGCCGCGCGCTTCTGCAGCATGCGGTCGACGAGATACTGCAGCCGCAGCGGCACCTCGCCCGGGCGCAGCGCCTCGACCGGCGGCAGCTCCTCGTGCTTCTGCTTGTGGATGACGCTGTACAGCGACTCGCCGTCCCACGGGCGGCGGCCGGTCAGCATCTCCCACGTCACCAGCCCGAGGCTATAGAGGTCCGAGCGGCCGTCGAGCGGGTCGCCGCTCACCTGCTCGGGCGACATGTACGACGGGGTGCCGAGCGCGGTCCCCGTCATCGTGAGCTGCTCCTGCTGCGCGGAGCGCGCGATGCCGAAGTCGGCGAGCAGCGCGTTCCCGGTGTCGGCGTCGACGAAGATGTTCTCGGGCTTCACGTCGCGGTGCACGACGCCGCGCGCGTGCGCGTACGCCAGCGCCTGCGCGACGTCGCGCATGATCCGCTCGGCGCGGTCGGCGGGGAGCGGGCCCTCGGTCTGGACGAGGTCCTTGAGCGTCGTGCCCGGGACGTACTGCATCACGAGCGCGAGCCCGCCGCTGCGCAGCCGGCGCACGGCGTACACCGAGACGATGTTCGGGTGCTGCAGCTGCGCGACCGTGCGCGCCTCGCGGGCGAGCCGGGCGACCGCGTCGTCCTGCCCGGCGCGGCGGCTCACGACCTTGATGGCGACCTCGCGGCGCAGCGCGCGGTCGCGCGCGCGGTAGACGATCGCCGTGCCGCCGCGTCCGAGCTCGCCGCGCAGCTCGTACTCGTTGGTCAGCTCGGCGACGTCCGCGCCGTCGCCCAGCCGCGCCTCGATCGCCCCCTGGAGGTCCGCCATGCTCTCGTCCGTGTGCGCGTGCCGCCCCGCCGGGGGGCGGCGGCTTCGCGACAAGATAGCCCCGCACGGTGGCGCGTGCCCGGCCGCCGGCTCCGCGCCGCGCGGCGCCCGCGTGCCGACCTAGAACGCGAGCGCGGTGCCGACGACCACCCCCGTGCGCCCGGCCGGGCCGGCGCCCGGAGGGCGCCACG
>NZ_JARGEK010000522.1 GCF_029211165.1 Roseisolibacter sp. H3M3-2 | reverse complement strand
CGAACGTCGCCGCCAGCGCGCGCGCGCGGTCGCCGCGGATCGCGCACGTCGGCGCCGTGCCGCACTCGGTCCCGGCCCAGCCGGCGAACGTGCTCCCCGCCTCGGGGGTCGCGGTGAGCGAGGCCACCGTCCCCGCCGCGAGCGTCGCGGCGCAGGCGGGGGCGCCCGCGGCGCAGTCGAGCCCCGCGGGGGCCACGCGCACGGTGCCGCGCCCGTCGCCGGCGACCGCCACCGGCACCTCGTGCGTCGGCGCCGGCGCGTCCACGCCCTCGGTCGTCCCCTCGCGCCCGCAGGCGGCCAGCACCAGCGCCGCGAGCGCCGCGCGCAGCGCGACGCCCACCCGTCCGTCGTTCGTCATCGTCCCGTGCCACACGTGGAGCGCCGGCGCGCGGATGGCGCGTCGGCGTCGCGGGCCGCGGGACGTCGTCGCCGCCGCGAGATCGCGGCCGGCGCGCAGGGGGCCGGCCGGGAGAACGTATGTACGGTCGAGCTCGCCGTCAAACGCACCGCGGGGGCGGCGCCGACCGGCGTCCGCCCCCGCGCGACACGTCGAGAGAATCGAGAGAGTCGAGAGAGAGGATCAGCGCGTGACCTGCGGCGTGCACCCCACCGCGCCCAGCCACCCGCGCTTCAGCACCGGCATCCCCTCGGGGAACCCGAACTCCACCGCGACCGCGCCGGCGCCGCTCCCCCACTCGGCGCGCATCGGGCCGTCCCCCTCGACCTTCGTCGCCTGCGCGACGAGGCGGAACAGCGCCCAGTCGCCCGACGCCTGCTTCACCACCGTCTCGCGGTCGCGGCGCGCGGCGACGTCGCGCACCACCGACAGCCGCGCGTCGCGCCCGCTCGCCGACGGCCACGCGAACTGCGCCGGCGCCGTGTTGCCCGTGAACGCGGTGCGCTGCGTCCCGACGCCGAGCGTCACGACCTTCACCGCGCCCGTCGGGATCCCGCGCGCCGTCACCGCCAGGCGCGGCTCCGGGCCGCCCTCGAACAGCGCGTCGGACACGCGCGCGGCGCGGTTGAAGAACTGCACGAACTCCCCCGACAGCGCGACCGGCGCGCCGGCCTTGGGCGCCCACTGGGCCCCCTGCTTCTCGAGCAGCCCCTCCAGCCGATCCTGCTGGAACTGCCACAGCGCGCCCGACGACGGCGCCAGCAGCGCGGCGACCTCCTGCAGCGTCGCCTCGCTCGTCGCGTTCGGGTCGAACGGGAAGCGCGACAGCAGCGGCGTGAACGCCGTGCACAGCGCCTTCCCCCGCTCGTTGAGCGCCGCCTTCAGGTCGGCGACCTCCTTCGCGCTCATCGCCGCCGGCGGGGGCGCGGCGCGCGGCGCGCGCGGCAGCGGCGTGTTGCTCACCTGCGCCAGCGCCATCTCGGCGCTGCCGATCGGCGCCACCAGCAGCTGCTCGACCACCGGCGCCAGCTGCGCCGCCGTCGGGTCGGCGATCGCCGCCTGCCCCGCGAGCTGGCGCGCCGCGCTCTTCGCCTGCGCCGCCTGCAGCAGCATCACCTGCTGCGCCGCCGCGCGCCGCTGCCCCACGCTCGCCGAGTCGCCGCCCGGCGGCATGATCGCCACCTGCTCCATCGCGCTCTGCAGCGCCAGCAGCGCGTTCGCGTACGGCTGGTTCTTCTCGCTCACGAACTTGTCGGTCACCGCGCCCGGCGTGACCACCTGCACCGGCTGGAACGCCGCGCCCATCGCCGAGTCGACGATCGTGTGCCGCGCCGCGAGCGAGAACGCCGCCAGCAGCGGCGACTGCGCCCCGCCGACGGTGCCGAGCAGCAGCGACGACGCGCGCAGGTCGCGCGCCCGCGCCACCGTCGTCCCCGCGAGGAAGCGGCGCCACGCGTCGGCGTAGTCGCCGCGGTAGCGCGCGCGCAGCGAGTCGATGACCGCCTTCTTGTCGGTCGTCGTCGCCGCCGAGCCCTCGCCCACCACCCACGTCTCCCCCTCGAAGAAGCGGTCGGCGTTCTTGAACGCGCCGTCCATGAACTGCCACCCCTTCGCGGTGAACGCGCCCGCCACCTCGGCGGGGGCGTTCACGACGCCCGGCGCCGCCGGCGCGATGTCGAGCAGCCGCGCCGCCGGCGCCGCCTTCGACGCCTCGACCAGCATGTTCTGGTAGATGCGCTCCGCCCCCGCGAAGCCGGCGAGGTAGCCGCGCGTCTTCGCCACCAGCGGCGCGTCCTGCGCCTCGGGGAACGGGTTCGTGTCGGGGAGCATCGCGGCGTAGAACGCGAACTGCCGCCGCGCCAGGTCGGCCACGTCGCCCTCGGGCGTCTGGCCGCGGCGCCAGAAGTCGTCGAGCACCGGCGCCAGGAACTCGGGCGTGCTGCGCCCCGGCTCCGCGGTGCCGATGACGTACGCCTTCAGCGCGCCGTAGCCCTTGCCGTAGTCGTCGCCCGCGCGCGGCGCCGGCGGCAGCGCGCGCAGCGAGTCGACCAGCGCGCGCCACGCGTCGGCGTGCAGCTGCTGCCGGTACCCCTGCGCCCACACCGCGCGCCCGGCGCCGAGCAGCGCGCCGCCGCGCCACAGCCCCGAGCGCAGCCGGAGCGGCGGCCCGTCGGCCTC
>NZ_JARGEK010000521.1 GCF_029211165.1 Roseisolibacter sp. H3M3-2 | reverse complement strand
CTCGCCCGCGACGACGGCGCCGGCGCGCGCGCCGCCCTCGGCCCGCTGCGCGACGCCTTCGACGGGCGCGTCGCCGTCGAGTGCTGGGACCACGGGCTCCCCGAGGAGCGCGCGCTGGTGGCGGGGCTGCGCCCGCTGGCGCGCGCCGCCGGCGTGCCGTGGGTCGTGACCAACGACGTGCGCTACGCCGAGCCGGCGGGGCGCGTCGCGCACGACGTGCTGTGCGCGCTCCGCCACGGCCGCCCGCTCGACGCGATGGGGACGCGCCTCCCGCCCAACGGCGAGTGGTACCTCAAGGGCCCCGCCGCCGTCGCGCGCCGCTGGCGCCACGCGCCGGAGGGCGTGCGCGCGAGCGTGGCGATCGCCGAGCGGTGCGCGTTCCGCGTCGCGCACCTCGAGCCGACGCTCCCCGCCTTCCCCCTCCCGCCGGGCGTCGACGCCGACGCCTACCTCGCCGAGCTGGTGGAGACGGGGGCGCGGGCGCGGTGGGGGCCGCCCGAGGACGGGCGCCGCACGCCGGCGCACGACCGGCAGCTGGCGCACGAGCTGGCGGTGGTGCGCCGCATGGGGCTCGCCGGCTACTTCCTCATCGTCTGGGACATCGTGCGCTTCGCGCGCCGCGAGGGGATCCTCTGCCAGGGGCGCGGCTCGGCGGCCAACAGCGCCGTGTGCTACTGCCTCGGCATCACCGCGGTCGACCCGGTGGCGATGGAGCTGCTGTTCGAGCGCTTCCTGAGCGAGGAGCGGCGCGAGGCCCCCGACATCGACCTCGACTTCGCGCACCGCGAGCGCGAGCGGGTGATCCAGTACGTGTACGAGAAGTACGGGCGCGACCACGCGGCGATGGTGTGCGAGCAGATCACCTGGCGCGGGCGCAGCGCGGTGCGCGACGCCGCGCGCGCGCTCGGCTTCTCGGTCGCGCAGGCCGACGCGCTGAGCGCGTTCAGCGACCGCTTCTCCGCGCGCGCCACCGCCGACGCCCTGCGCGCCGGCACCGCCGAGGCCTCCGACGCCGCCGCCGTGCGCGCCGCCTCGGGCGCGATGGTGCGCGGCACCGAGGCGACGACGAGGGCGCGCGCGGTGAAGGAGGAGGCGAAGGCGCCGCGACGGATCCACGCCGGCTACGAGCCCGCCGGCAACCCGAGCGCGCGTGCGGGACAGTACGGCGCCGTCGACGCTCGGCGCTCCGCGCTCGGCGCGCCCTGGCAGGACCCCCACGCGGCCCAGACCCCCGAGGAGCGCCGCAACCCCACCACCGCGCTGCACGCGACCGCGCCGGCGGCGCCCGAGGACACCGTGCTCGCGCGCGCGGGGCTCGACGCGCGCGACCCGCGCGTGCGCGCGCTCGCCGACGTGGTGGACGGGCTGCACCAGCTGCCGCGCCACCGCTCCATCCACGTCGGCGGCTTCGTGCTCACCGCCGAGCCGCTGTGCACCGTCGTGCCGGTCGAGCCGGCGTCGATGCCCGGGCGCACCGTCGTGCAGTGGGAGAAGGACGACCTCGACCCGGTGCGCCTGGTCAAGATCGACCTGCTCGGCCTCGGCATGCTCACCGTGCTGCAGGACTGCCTCAAGTCCCTGCGCGCGACGCGCGGCGTGGCGATGGACCTGGCGGACTTCGACCTCAAGGACCCCGACGTCTACGAGATGCTCTGCCGCGCCGACACGGTGGGCGTCTTCCAGGTCGAGAGCCGCGCGCAGATGAACACCCTGCCGCGCCTCCAGCCGCGCTGCTTCTACGACCTCGTGGTCGAGGTGGCGCTGATCCGCCCCGGCCCGATCCAGGGCGACATGGTGCACCCCTACCTGCGCCGCCGCGCGAAGCTCGAGGAGGTCACCTACCCGCACCCCTCGGTCGAGCACGTGCTGAAGCGCACGCTCGGCGTCCCGCTCTTCCAGGAGCAGGGGATGCAGGTCGCCATCGCCGCCGCCGGCTTCACGCCGGGCGAGGCCGACGCGCTGCGCCGCGCGATGGGGCACAAGCGGAGCCGCGAGCGGATGGCCGAGATCTGCGAGCGGATGGTGGCGGGGATGCGCGGGAACGGGATCCCCGAGGAGACGGCGCTCCGGATCTACAACCAGATCAACGCCTTCGCCGACTACGGCTTCCCCGAGAGCCACGCCGCCAGCTTCGCGCTGCTGGTGTACGCGTCGGCGTACCTCAAGTACCACTACGCGCCCGAGTTCCTGTGCGCGCTGCTCAACGCGCAGCCGATGGGGTTCTACGCGCCGGGGACGCTGATCGAGGACGCGAAGCGGCACGGCGTCCGCGTGCTGCCGGTGGACGTCACGCGGTCGGCGTTCGACTCCACGCTCGAGCCGCACGACTCCGACGAGTGCTCGGCGCTCGGCGCTCGGCGCTCGGCGTCCCCGCGGGACGACGTGAGCGCCGAGCGCCGAGCGCCGAGCGGCACGGAGGCTCCTGCGGTGCGCCTGGGACTACGCCTGGTGCGCGGCCTCGGGAGCCGGGCGCGCGCGGAGCTGGAGGCGGCGCGCGTCGCGGGCCCGTTCCGCTCCGTCGCCGCGCTGGCCGCGCGCATGGGGCTCGACCGGCTCGCGCTGCGCGTGATCGGCGAGG
>NZ_JARGEK010000520.1 GCF_029211165.1 Roseisolibacter sp. H3M3-2 | reverse complement strand
GGCCCCTCCGCCCCGTCGGCCCCCGCGCGAGGCGGCGCCGCGCGCGGGGGCGCCGTGGGGCGCACGCGCGCCGCGCTCCCCGGCGCCTTGGTGAACACGCGCCGGCGCAGGTCCACCGGCACGAACAGCGTGCCGTGCGTCTGGATCGTCTCGGCGCGGCCGAGCAGCAGGTAGCCGCCCTCGACCAGCGCGAAGTGGAAGCGCGCCAGGATGCGCGACTGCGTGGGCGCGTCGAAGTACATCAGCGTGTTGCGGCACGCCAGCAGGTCGATGCGCGAGATCGGCGCGTCCTGCATCAGGTCGTTGCGTCCGAAGATGATCACCCGCCGCAGGTCCTTCCGGAACGCGACCTGGTCGCCGCGCTGCTCGAAGAAGCGCTCGACCTGCTCGGCGGGGATCCCCGCCACGGCGTCGAGCGGGTACGCGCCGAGCCGCGCCTGCAGCAGCGCCGCCTCGTCGAGGTCGGTGGCGTAGATCTTCACCCGCTCGCGGAACGCGTCCTCGCCGAGCGACTCGGCGAGCACCATGGCCAGCGTGTAGGCCTCCTCGCCGGTCGCGCAGCCGGCGCACCACACGCGGATCGGCGCGCCGTCCTCCTTCTGCGCGAGGACGCGCGGGAGCACCTCGGCCCGCAGGTACTCCCAGGGCAGGTCGTCGCGGAAGAACGCGGTCACGTTGATCAGGAGGGTGTCGAGGAGGCGGGCGTACTCCGCGGGGTGCGTCTGCAGGTACCGGGCGTAGGCGGCGAAGCCGTCGACGCCGGTCGCGCGCAGGCGCTTGCCGAGCCGGCGCAGCAGCCCGGCGCGCTTGTAGCCGCTGAGGTCGAGTCCGCGCGCGCGGCGCAGGTAGGCGATGAGCGCGGCGACGTCGTCGCCCTCGGGCGGGGGGTCGGGGGCGCGGTTGGCCATGCGGCGGTGGAGGTTACCACGCCGGCGCCCCGCCCGCCGCCTCGGGCGCGTCAAGGCGCGCCTCGGGCCGCGCGTCGAGGCGCAGCAGCGCGCGCCGCGCGGTGGCGTGCCGCCGGGCCGCCGCCTGGGACAGGAAGCGCCGGGCGTGGTCGGGGAGCCCACGGCCGCGCCGGCGCGATGCGGTCCTCGAAGGCGCGCCGCGCGGCCCACCGCGCGCCCTCGGTCGCCTCGACCCGCTGGTGGGCGAGCGCCGCGGGGGAGTAGGCGTGGCCCGTCTCGCACCGCAGGCGCACCGGGCCGGGCTCGTCGGCGCCCCACGGAACGCCCCCGCAGTCGGGGCAGGCGAAGCGCGACGGGACGCCGGGACGCCGGGGCGCCCGTGCTGCTGGTGGGGCCGGTCGTGGAGCGCGCCCGAGCAGATCACGCCGATCACGCGCGGGCCGAAGGCCAGCGCCGCCGAGCGGAAGAGCGGGTCGACGGCGGGACGCGCGCGGTTCGCGCGCGGGCCGCGCGCGAGTCGCACCACGCCCACCTCGCCGTCCGTGCCGCCCTCGACCAGCAGGTGGCAGTCGGGAACGGCCACGACGATCGCCCTCCGCGCGCGCGGGGGGCCGTCGCGCGCCGACGCCGCCGGCAACGGGCCGGCGTGCCGCAGGACCTGGGCGGGGCGCGACTCGGGCCTGGGGCGCTGGTGCACGACGACGCACACGGCGTCGGCGAGGTCGGGCGGGAGCCCGGCGGCGAGTGCCGCGAGCGCCTCGACGCCGCCGGCGGACGCGCCGATCACGATCGGATCCCGGGCGGTCATGGCGGTGCGGGCGGAAGGGGGCGTGGCGGTCGGAGTCGGAGGGCGCACGAGGCGCGCCGGCGGGAGCGTGCGGGTGCTGGCGCCCGCGGCGCGCGCCCCGCATCGTGCGGGAGGTCCCCGATGCGATCGGGCCGTTCCCCTAGCGCGCGATGCCGTTCCGGCTCTCTCCCGCGGTCCAGTCCGCCGAGCTCGCCCGACGGGCGGCGGAGCTTCTCGCGGCGCGGCGGGCGCTGGTGGTCGCGCGGCGGCGGCTCGCCGAGGAGCGCCGGTCGCTGCTGGCGGCGCGCCGCCGCCTGCTGCAGGACGCCGAGGACGCGCGCCGGCGCGTGGCGCGGCCGGCCTGGCGCCGGATAGGATAGGGTCCCATGCATCGCCCGACCCCGCCCCAGGCCGCGCCCGGCGCCGCCATCCGCCTCGTCATCGCCGACGACCACGCGATCGTGCGCGACGGGCTGCGCGCGCTGTTCGAGGTGCAGCCGGGCTTCACCGTCGTCGGCGAGGCGGCCGACGGGCAGGAGGCGTGGCTGCGCGCCTGCGAGCTGCGCCCCGACGTCGTGCTGCTCGACCTCTCGATGCCCGGCGTCGGCGGCGTCGACGCGGCCGAGCGCATCGCGCGCGACTGCCCGACGGTGCGCGTGCTCGCGCTCTCGATGCACGAGGAGCGCGGCTACGTGACGCGCCTGCTGCGCGCCGGCGCGACGGGGTACGTGTCGAAGCGGAGCGCGTCGGCGGACCTGGTGCGCGCGATCCGCACGGTGGCCGCCGGCGGCACGTACGTCGACCCGTCGCTGGCGGGGACGCTGCTCGCGGAGTACGGCGCGCGCGGCGCGCGGTGCGCCGACGCCGCGCGCGCCGGCGGCGGGA
>NZ_JARGEK010000052.1 GCF_029211165.1 Roseisolibacter sp. H3M3-2 | reverse complement strand
TTTGTCTTCCTAAGACCGCTTGGCCTCCGACTTCCCGCGCGGCGGGGCGTGAGCGCCGGCGGCCCGGCGCCCGCCAGGGAGGCGCCCGGCGTGGTCGACCCGACGCCGTCGGCGCCGCGCGCCGCCCGCCCGCAGATGGGCGGCGGGCTCGCGGCGGCGCTGGTCGGCCTCGGGATCCTGGCGTCGCGGATCCTGGGGCTCGTGCGGCAGGGCACGTTCAGCCACTACCTCGGGGCGGGGGCCGCGGCCGACGCGTACAACGCGGCGATGCGCATCCCGAACTTCCTGCAGAACCTCTTCGGCGAGGGGGTGCTGTCGGCGTCGTTCATCCCCGTCTACGCGCGACTGCTCGGCCGCGACGAGCACGAGGCGGCCGACCGGGTGGCGGGCGCCGTCGGGGTGCTGCTGGCGATCGTCACCGCCGTGCTCACGCTCGGCGGCATCCTCGCCACGCCGCTGCTGGTGCGCACGGTGGCGGCCGGGTTCGACGCGCCGACACGCGAGCTGACCATCCAGCTCGTGCGCATCGTCTTCCCTGGGATCGGGCTGCTCGTCGGCTCGGCGTGGTGCCTCGGGATCCTCAACAGCCATCGCCGCTTCCTGCTCTCGTACCTGTCGCCGGTGGCGTGGAACCTCACGATCATCGGCGCGCTGCTCTGGTGGGGCGGGCGCGAGACCGACGCGCGGCTCGCGACGACGCTGGCGTGGGCGGCCGTCGCCGGCAGCGCGCTGCAGCTGCTGGTGCAGGTGCCCACCGTCCGCCGCGTCGCGCCGGCGCTGCGCGCGTCGCTCGGCGGGGGCGACCCGCACGTGCGCGAGGTGCTGCGCGGCTTCGGCCCGGTGCTCGTCGGGCGCGGCGTCACGCAGATCAGCGCCTACATCGACAACAGCCTGGCCAGCCTGGTCGGACGCGGCGCGGTCACGATCTTCACCAACGCGCAGACGCTCTACCTGCTGCCGGGGAGCCTGTTCGGGATGGCCGTCACCGCCGCCGAGCTGCCGGCGATGGCCAGCCTCCACGGCGCCGACGACGAGGTCTGCGCGAAGCTGCGCGAGCGGCTCGCGCGGTCGCTGCGGCGCATCGCCTACTTCGTGATCCCCTCGGCGGCGGCGTTCCTCGCGCTGGGCGACGTGATCGCGGGCGCGGTGTTCGGCTACGGGCGGTTCTCGCCCGAGAACGTGCGGTGGGTGTGGGCCACGCTCGCCGGCTCGACCGTCGGGCTGCTGGCGGCGACGCAGGGGCGTCTCTACGCGTCGACGTTCTACGCGCTGCGCGACACGCGGACGCCGCTGCGGTTCGCGCTGGTCCGCATCGGACTCAACCTCGTCCTCGGGTACCTGGCGGCGCGCCACCTGCCGCGGATCGTCGGCCTCGACCCGCGGTGGGGGACGGTCGGGCTCACGGCGTCGGCCGGGCTGGTCGGCTGGCTCGAGTTCTCGCTGCTGCGCGCGGCGCTCACCCGGCGCGTCGGCGCGGTGCGCATCCCGCCGGCGGCGACGGCCAAGCTGTGGGACGCGGCGGCGCGGTCGGCCCCGGCCTCGTGGGGCGCGAAGCTGGCGGTCGGCGCGGTCGGCGTGCCGGCGACGGGGCCCGGCCGGCTGGCGGTGGCGGCCGTCGTCTGCGGGACGTTCGGCGCCGCGTACCTGGCGCTGACCGCGGCGCTCGGGGAGGGGGAGAGCGCGACCATCGTCGCGAAGCTGAAGGGCCGCCGCGGCCGGCGGGGGCGCGCGTGAGCGACGACGGCCTGCGTCGTGCCGAGAACGCGACCGACCCCGACGGGTACTACACCCCGATGATCGCGCCGCCCGAATCCGTCGCCGCCAAGCTGCCGCACCTCCCCGAGTCCCCGGGCGTCTACCTCTGGAAGGACGAGGCGGGGACGGTGCTGTACGTGGGGAAGGCCAAGCGCCTCCGGTCGCGCGTGCGCAGCTACTTCGCCAGCGACCACGCGACCAGCCCCAAGACGCGCGGGCTCGTCCGCAACGTCCGCGACCTCGAGACGATCGTCGTGCCCACCGAGGCGCACGCGCTGATCCTCGAGGCGAACCTGATCAAGGAGTACCGGCCGCGCTTCAACATCGCGCTGCGCGACGACAAGTCGTACCCGTACATCAAGGTCACCGTCCAGGAGCCGTTCCCGCGCGTCTTCGTCACGCGCCGGCTGCAGAGCGACGGCGCGCGCTACTTCGGCCCGTACACCGACGTCGGCGCCATGCGCCGCGCGCTCAACGTGGTCAAGCGCATCTTCACCGTGCGGTCGTGCAACTACGACATGCCGCGCGAGATGCCCGAGCGCGCGTGTCTCGACTTCGCGATCAAGCGCTGCAAGGCCCCCTGCATCCTCAACCAGACGCGCGAGGACTACCGGGCGATGATCGACGAGGTGCTCGTCTTCCTCGACGGCAAGACGGCCGAGGTGGGGCGTCGCATCAACGCGCGCATGGCGGAGGCGGCCGAGAACCTCGACTTCGAGCGGGCCGCCGAGCTGCGCGACGCGCTGCGTCACCTCGAGCGGATGGAGGAGCCGACCGTCGTCATGGAAGTCGAGGGGGGCGACCGCGACGTGGTCGGCTTCGCCCGCGACGGCGACGACGCGTGCGTGGCGATCATGCGCATCCGCAGCGGCAAGCTCCTGGCGCGCGACCACCGCTTCCTCGAGAACATCGACGGCGACCACGACGCCGACGTGCTCTCCGCCTTCCTCGCCCGCAGCTACCTCGGGAGCGAGGAGCGGGCCGCCGAGCTGCTGGTGCCGTTCGACTTCGAGGACCGCGAGGTGCTGGAGCAGTCGCTGGAGCGCACGCGCGTCGTCGTCCCGCAGCGCGGCTCGCGGCGGCAGCTCGTCGACCTCGCCGAGCAGAACGCGCGGCACCTGCTGGAGGAGTTCAAGCTCGCGACGCTCGAGTCCGACGAGCGCGCGGCCGACCCCGTGTACGAGCTGCAGCGCGAGCTGGGGATGAAGAAGGTCCCGCGCTCGCTGGTCTGCTTCGACATCTCCCACGCGCAGGGCACCGACACCGTCGCGTCGTGCGTCTGGTTCGAGAACGGGCGGGCCAAGCGCGCCGAGTACCGCAAGTTCAAGGTCGAGACGGTCGTCGGGATCGACGACTTCGCGTCGATGCGCGAGGTCGTGGGGCGGTACTTCCGGCGCCGCGTCGACGAGCAGCGCCCGCTCCCCGACCTCGTGGTGATCGACGGCGGCAAGGGGCAGCTCAACGCGGCCAGGGAGGCGCTCGACGCGGTGGGGCTGGAGCTGCCGCTCATCTCGCTGGCCAAGCGCGAGGAGGAGGTGTTCGTCGTGGGGCGCAGCGATCCGCTGCGCATCCCGCGCCGCTCGCCGGCGCTGCGGATGCTGCAGCAGGCGCGCGACGAGGCGCACCGCTTCGCGCTCACCTTCCAGCGGAAGCGGCGCACCGTGCGCACGGTGACCTCCGAGCTGCTGAAGATCCCCGGGGTCGGTCCCGTGAAGCGCCGACAGCTCCTGCAGCACTTCGGCAGCATCCAGGGGCTGCGCGAGGCCTCGCCGGAGAAGGTGGCCGAGCTCCCCGGCTGGACGGAGGCGAGCGCGCGCAAGCTGCTCGCGGGGCTGGCGGACAGCGACCCCACCAAGCCGTCCGGCGGCACCTGACGGGCGCGGGGCGCGCGGTTAGCCTTCACGCCGACCTCAGCCCCCACGCCCGTGCCCTCCTGGACCCTTCACTGCTCGGCGTGCGACCACGCGCAGCCGGGCGTCACCGCGGCCTCGGTGTGCCCGGCCTGCGGGCAGCCGCTGCTCGCGCGCTACAACCGCGTCGCCCCCGACGTCCGCGCGCCGCAGCACTGGAACCTCTGGCGCTACGCCCCCGTCCTCCCGCTGCGCGACGGCGAGGCCCCGGTCACGCTCGGCGAGGGGCTGACGCCGCTGGTCGACGCGCCGGCGCTGGCGCGCCAGGTCGGCGTGCGCCGCCTGTGGGTCAAGGACGAGGGGCAGAACCCCACCGCGTCGTTCAAGGCCCGCGGGATGAGCGCCGCGCTGACGCGGGCGCGCGCGCTCGGCGCCGTCGGCGTCGTCGTCCCCACCGCCGGCAACGCGGGCGCCGCCATCGCCGCCTACGCCGCGGCGGCCGGGCTGCCGGTGCGCGTCTACGCCCCGCGCACGACGCCGCCCGCGATCCTCATGACGATCGCCGCGCTCGGCGCCGACCTGCAGCTCGTCGACGGGCACATCGGCGACGCCGGCAAGCTGGCCACGGCGTTCGCCGCCGAGAGCGACTGGATGAACGTCAGCACGCTGCGCGAGCCGTATCGCGTCGAGGGGATGAAGACGATGGGCTACGAGCTGGTCGAGCAGCTCGGCGGCCGCGTCCCCGACGCGATCGTCTACCCGACGGGCGGCGGCGAGGGCACGGTCGGCATCTGGAAGGCGCTGGGCGAGATGCGCGAGTGGGGGTGGCTCCCCGCCGACGTGAAGCTCCCGCGCATGGTCGTCGCCCAGAGCGCCGGCTGCGCGCCGATCGTGCGCGCCTTCGAGGCCGGGGCCGACCGCGCCGAGCCGTGGGTCGACCCGAAGACGTACGCCGCCGGGCTGCGCGTCCCCGGCCCGCTCGGCGACCGCCTCCTGCTCCGCACCCTGCGCGAGAGCGCCGGCGACGCCGTCGCGATCGACGACGACACGACGCGCGCCGCCACCCGCGCGCTCGCCGAGGCGACCGGCATCGACGCCGCCCCCGAGGGCGGGTGCGCGCTGGCCGCGGTGCAGGCGCTGGTGCGCGCCGGGCGCCTCGACGCGTCGGCGGAGGTCGTGGTCTTCAACACCGGCAGCGGCGCCTCGTACCGGCGCGAGGGCGAGGACCTGCCGCGATCGGCGGCCGCATGAGCCGTGGGACGATCGCGATCCTCGACCCGTATAGCGGGATCGCCGGCGACATGCTGCTCGGCGCCCTCGTCGCCGTCGGGCTCGATCCCGACTGGCTGAAGGCGCTCCCCGCCACGCTGGGGCTGGACGGCGTGACGGTCGACGTCCGCGCGGTGCAGCGCGTCGGCATCGGCTGCGTGAAGGTGGACTTCGACATCCCGCCGCAGCCGCACGGCCGGCACCTGTCGGGGATCCGCAAGATGATCGCGGCCACGGGGGTCGTCCCCGAGCCGGTGCGCGAGGCGGCGGACCGCGTGTTCACGCTCATCGCCGAGCAGGAGGCCGAGATCCACGGCACGACGGTGGAGAAGGTCCACCTGCACGAGGTCGGGGCGGTGGACGCGATCCTCGACGTGGTCGGCGGCGTGTGGGGGCTGCACCTGCTCGGCGTCACGCGCGTGCACTGCGGGCCGATCCAGCTCGGCGACGGCTTCGTGCGCGCCGCGCACGGCGTCCTCCCGGTCCCGGCCCCCGCGACGATGCGCATCCTCGAGGGGCTGCGCGTCCGCCCCGGACCCGACGGGGCGGGGGAGCTGGTGACGCCCACCGGCGCGGCGCTCGCCCGCGTGCTCTCGGCGGGGCCGGCCCCGCGCGAGTACGTCCCGCGGCGCAGCGGGTTCGGCGCCGGCACCAAGGAGTTCGACGATCGCGCCAACGCGCTGCGCGTGATCCTGGCCGAGGCCGACGATGCGCCGTCGGACGCGCACGAGTCGCTGGTCGTGCTCGCCGCCGACGTCGACGACATGCCGGGCGAGGCGCTGGCCGACGCGGCCGAGGCGCTGCGCGACGCGGGCGCGCTCGACGTGGTGCTGCTGCAGACGGTGATGAAGAAGGGGCGTCCGGGCGTGCGCGTCGAGGTGCTCGCCCGCCCGGAGGACGCGCGCGAGCTGGAGTCGCGCATCCTCGTGCACACCACTACGATCGGCGTCCGGCACTCGAGCGTCGCACGACGCGCGCTGCCGCGCACGCGCGTCGTCGCGACCGTCGACGGGCAGCGGATCGCGGTGAAGGCGAGCCGCACGCCCGACGGCGCGACGCGCTACAAGGCGGAGCACGACGACGTGGCGGCGGCCGCCCGGGCGACCGGCCGTCCGGCGGCCGAGCTGGCCCGGGCGGCCGTCGAGGCGGCCCGAGCCGAGCAGGGGTAAGTCGTAGTGGCTGCTTGATTTCGGCTCTCTGATCTCCTAGCTTGCTGGAGCCCGGGGGAAGGCGTGGACGACGCGCCTTCCCCGTTCCATGTCCGAGAGGTCCAGCAGGCGAACAACGTGGTCCGCGTCTCCAGAGTGCAGCCCGGCAGCATCGCCGACGCGCTGGGCATCCGCCCCGGCGCGCAGCTGCACGCCGTCAACGGGCGTGAGCTCGCCGACTTCATCGACTGGGAGTTCCTCAGCGCCGAGGACGCCTTCGTCGTCGACGCGACGCACGCCGACGGCACGCGCGTGACCCTCGAGGTCGCGCGCCCCGAAGGCGAGTCGTTCGGCATCGAGCTGGAGCCGCCGACGATCCGCCGCTGCGCGAACCGCTGCGAGTTCTGCTTCATCGAGGGGCTGCCGAAGGGGCTGCGCAAGCCGCTGTACGTGCGCGACGACGACTATCGCCTGTCGTTCGCCTACGGCAACTTCGCGACGCTGAGCAACCTCAAGGACCGCGACTTCGAGCGCATCATCGAGTACCGGCTGTCGCCGCTCTACGTCTCGGTGCACGCCACGCCGTGGGAGGCGCGCAAGGTCCTGCTCAACAACCCGCGCGTCCCCAACGTCGTCGAGCAGCTGACCCGCCTGAAGGAGGGCGGGATCCAGTACCACTGCCAGATGGTGATCGTCCCCGGGCTGAACGACGGCGACGTGCTGGAGCAGTCGCTGGCCGACCTGTGGGCCCTCGGCGACGCCGTGCTCTCGGTCGCGCTCGTCCCGGTCGGCGTCACCCAGTTCTCGCACCTGTACACGGGGAAGCCCATGGACGCGGTGAACTCGGGCCGCATCCTCGACGCCGTGCACCGGTGGGAGGCGCGCGCGCTGGCCGAGCGCGACGACCGGTGGGTGTTCGGCTCCGACGAGCTGTACCTGCTGGCCGGCATCCCGCTCCCCGAGCCCGAGCACTACGGCGAGTTCGCCCAGATCGAGAACGGCGTCGGCGCGGTGACCGCCCTCCGCCAGCGCGTGGCCGAGGGGCTCGACGCCCTGCCGCGCCTCGACGGGCGGCGCATCGGCGTGGTGACCGGCGTCTCCATGGCGCCGCTGATGCCGGAGCTGCTCGACCGGCTCACCGAGCGCACCGGGGCGCGCTTCGAGCTGATCCCGGTCGAGAACTCGCTGTTCGGGCCGACCACCACCACCGCCGGGCTGCTCGTCGGCGCGGACATCCGCCGAGCCCTCGACGGGCGCGCCGATCTCGACCTGGCGCTGATCCCGGCCGAGTGCGTCAACGAGGCCGGCGTCTTCCTCGACGACGAGCCGTTCGTGGTGGTCCGGGAGTCGCTCCCGATGCCCGTCTATCCGTCGTACGACTTCATCGACGTCCTCGCGCACGAAGGCGAGCCCGCACTCCCGACCGCCGCATGAGCCTTCCCGTCGTCGCCCTCGTCGGACGCCCGAACGTCGGCAAGTCCGCCCTGTTCAACCGCTTGGTGGGGGAGCACGAGGCGATCGTCAGCGAGGAGGCGGGCACCACGCGCGACCGGCACTTCGCGCGCGCCGAGTGGGCCGGCCACCACTTCTGGCTCGTCGACACCGGCGGCCTGGTCGAGGACTCGAACGTCCCCATGGACGTCGAGATCCGGAAGCAGGTGCTGCAGGCGATCGACGAGGCAGACCTGCTGCTCTTCGTCGCCGACGCCCGCGTCGGCGTGCACCCGAGCGACGCCCGCGTCGTCGACCTGCTGCGGGCGTCGGGGAAGCCGTTCCTGCTGGTCGCCAACAAGGTCGACAACGCGCAGAGCTCCGACTTCTACGAGTTCTACCGCCTCAACGCCGGCGACCCGATCCCGGTGTCGGCGGCCAACGGCACGAACTCCGGCGACCTGCTCGACGAGATCACCCAGCGGCTGCCGGCGCAGGAGGAGGACGTGCCGGAGGCGCTCCGCGTCGCCGTCATCGGCCGCCCCAACGTCGGCAAGTCGTCGTTCGTGAACCGCCTGCTGGGCGAGGAGCGGCTGGTCGTCACCGACGTCGCCGGCACGACGCGCGACTCGATCGACACGCCGATGAAGTACCACGGCCGCGACCTGATCTTCGTCGACACCGCCGGGCTGCGCCGCCAGTCGAAGATCGACGACGGGGTGGAGTTCTACTCGTCGCTGCGCACGCGCCGCGCGATCGAGGGCGCCGACATCTGCGTGCTGATGATCGACGCCGTCCTCGGCCTCGAGAACCAGGACCTCAAGATCGCCACGCTGGCCTGGGAGGCCGGGCGCGGGCTGATCATGATCGTCAACAAGTGGGACCTGAAGGAGAAGGACGACAAGACCGCCGACAAGTTCAAGAAGGAGGCGATCGAGAAGGTCCCGTACCTCGCCTTCGTCCCCTGGATCTTCACCTCGGCGCTCACCGGGCAGCGCGTCACGCGCGTCCTCGACACCATCGTCGAGGTCGAGGCCGAGTGGCGCAAGCGGATCCCGACCTCGCAGGTGAACGACACCCTGGAGACGCTCGTGCAGCGCCTGCAGCCGCCGCAGGCCGCCGGCCGCGAGGTCCGGCTCCTGTACGGCACGCAGGTGCAGTCCGCGCCGCCCACGATCGCGATCTTCGGCAACAACCCCGACGCGGTCGCGGAGCACTACATCCGCTACCTGCACAACGGCTTCCGCGCGGCGCACGGCTTCACCGGCGCGCCGCTGCGGATCGTCATGCGCCACAAGAACGCGCCCGACACCGACCACCGCCGCGTCCGCGAGTGACCGGCGTGCACCCCGCCCTCGGCCTCCTCGCCGCCTACCTGCTCGGCTCCGTCCCCGCGGCGTACCTCGCGGGGCGCGCCAGGGGCGTCGACCTCCGGGCGCACGGCTCGGGGAACCTCGGCGCCACCAACGCGCTGCGCGTGCTGGGCTGGAAGGTCGGCGTCCCCGTGTTCCTGTTCGACGCGCTCAAGGGGTTCGTCCCCGCGTTCTTCTTCCCGGCCTGGTTCGCCGCGCCCGGCCACTGGGCCATGGCGTACGGGCTGGCCGCGATCGTCGGCCACGTGAAGCCGATCTTCCTGCTCGGGCGGGGCGGGGGAGGGGGGAAGGGGGTCGCCACCGCGGCCGGCGTCTTCCTCGGCCTCGCGCCGGCGGCGACGGGCGTCGCGCTGCTGGCGTTCGCCGTCGTGCTGGCCGCGAGCGGCTACGTCTCGCTCGGATCGCTCACGGCGGCCGTCGTGCTGGTGATCGCGCTCGCCGCGACGGTCGGCGTGCGCGCGCCGGTGTTCGCGCTCGGCGTGGCGATCGCGGCGTTCGTGTTCTGGTCGCACCGCGCCAACATCGGGCGGCTGCGCCGCGGCGAGGAGCACGGCTTCCGCCGCCCGAAGCCGGCGCCGTGACGACGCGCGCGGCGGTCATCGGCGGCGGGGCGTGGGGGACGGCGCTGGCCGACCTCCTCGCCCGCAACGGGCACGACACCGCGCTGTGGGCGCGCGAGCCCGACGTGGTCGAGGGGGTGAACGCCCGCCACGTCAACGAGCGGTTCCTCGCCGGCGTCGCGCTCGCGCCGTCGCTGCGCGCGACCGACGACATGCGGGCGGCGGTCGACGGCGCCGCGCTGGTCGTCTACGTCGCGCCGTCGCACGTGCTGCGGCCGGTCGCCGCCGCGGCCGCCGACGCCGTCGCGCGCGACGCGGTGCTCGCCGTGGCGACCAAGGGAATCGAGCGCGAGACGTTCGCGCTGATGACCGACGTCGTGGCCGACTGCGTGCCGGGCCGTCCGGTGGTGGCGCTCTCGGGGCCGAGCTTCGCCGCCGAGGTCGCGGCGCGCCAGCCGACCGCGGTGGTCGCCGCGTCCGACGCCGCCGACGCGGCCGCGCTCGTGCAGCGCACGCTCAGCTCCGCCGAGTTCCGCGTGTACACGCACGGCGACGTGACGGGCGTCGAGCTGGGCGGGGCGCTCAAGAACGTGATGGCCGTGGCGACCGGGATCCTCGAGGGGCTCGGGCTCGGCTTCAACTCGCGCGCCGCGCTCATCACGCGCGGGCTCGCCGAGATGACGCGCCTCGGCGTCTCGCTCGGCGCGCAGCCGGCGACGTTCGCCGGGCTCGCGGGGCTCGGGGACCTCGTGCTGACGTGCACCGGATCGCTGAGTCGCAACCGGAGCGTCGGCGAGGAGATCGGCCGCGGGCGCACGCTCGACGAGGTGCTCGCGGGGCGCGACACGGTCGCGGAGGGGGTGCTGAACGCGCAGAGCGCGCGGGCGCTGTCGCGGCGGCAGGGGATCGAGATGCCGATCGTCGACGCCGTGCACCGCATCCTGTTCGAGGGGACGCCGGTGCGCCACGCGGTGGCCGAGCTCATGACGCGCGAGCTGCGCGCGGAGCAGGACTGAGCGCATGCCGAAGCCGGAGCGCGACCCGGTCCAGGAGTTCTTCTCGATCGGCGAGGTCTGCGAGATGACCGACCTCAAGCCGCACGTGCTGCGCTACTGGGAGACGCAGTTCCGCGTCCTCAGCCCGGCCAAGAACCGGTCGGGGAACCGCGTCTACGCGCGGCGCGAGGTGGAGCTGATCCTCTTCGTGAAGCACCTGCTGTACGCCGAGAAGTACACCATCGAGGGCGCGCGCCAGCGGCTCGACTCGCACCGGAAGGGCGGCGAGCTGCGCGCCGCCGCCCGCTCGGCGCTGGCGCGGGACACGGTCGAGGCGGTCGAGCGCGAGCTGCGCGAGATCCTCGAGGTGCTCGAGGGCCGCCGGCCCGTCCGCGCCGCCACGCCTCCCGCGGGCGTCCCCGCCGTGCGCCCGGCGGCGAACGCGACCGCGGCGCCGACCGGTTAGATTCGCGCCGACCACGACCCGATCCCACGCCCCACGCCGATGCGCCTGCTCTGCACGAACGACGACGGAATCCTCGCCACCGGGCTGGAGACGCTCGCGCAGGCGGCCGAGCCGCTGGGCGAGGTCTACGTCGTGGCGCCGGACCGCGAGCAGAGCGCGACCAGCCACTCGCTGACGCTGCACCACCCGCTCCGCCCGGTGCGGCGCGGCGAGCGTCGCTGGCAGGTGGACGGCACGCCGACCGACTGCGTGATGCTCGCCGTCGAGGCGCTGATGCCGGAGCGACCGGACTTCGTGCTCAGCGGCGTGAACCACGGGCAGAACATGGGGGAGGACGTCCTGTACTCCGGGACGGTCGCCGCGGCCATGGAGGGGCTCTCGCTCGGGATCCCGGCGATCGCCGTGTCGTATGCGTGGGGGGACCTGCGCGCGGACCCCGAGCGCCTGGCGTCGCAGGTCGGGCTCCTGTCGGACCTGCTGAAGCACCTGCTGACGCTCCCCGACTTCCCCAGGGACACGCTCCTGAACGTGAACCTCCCGCCGGTGCCGTCGGAGGAGGTGAAGGGGGTGCGGCTGACGCGCCTCGGGCGTCGCGTCTACTCCAACTCGATCACCCCCATGAAGGACCCGTGGGGGCGCGAGATCTTCTGGATCGGCGGCGGGTCGGCCGAATGGCGCGGCGAGCCCGACTCGGACTTCCAGGCGATCCGCGACGGGTACGTGTCGGTGACGCCGCTGCACCTCGACCTCACGCACTACGTGCGCCTGAGCAGCGCGGAGTCCTGGTGGCGGGCGCTGTAGGGCCGGAGTTCCGGGGCGCGCGCCGGCGGCTCATCGAGACGCTGCAGGCGAACGGCATCACCGACCTCGCGGTGCTGCGGGCGTTCGACCTCGTGCCGCGCCACGTGTTCGTCCCGACGGGGGTCGCGCACCGCGCCTACGAGGACGCCGCCCTCCCGATCGGCAACCAGCAGACGATCTCGCAGCCGTCGGTGCACGCGCGGTCGCTGCAGGAGCTGCGGCTGACGGGGCGCGAGCGGGTGCTCGAGATCGGCACCGGCTCGGGCTACCAGACCGCGCTCCTCTCGAACCTCGCCGAGCAGGTGTTCTCCATCGAGCGCGTCGCGGCGCTGCTCGACCGCGCGCGCGAGGTGCTGGCGCAGCTCGACGTGCGCAACGTCTCGCTCCTCCTCGGCGACGGCACGCTCGGCTGGCGCGACTACGCGCCGTACGACGGGATCGTGGTCGGCGCCGCCTCACCCGACGTCCCGCTCCCGTACGCCGAGCAGCTGGGGGAGGGCGGGCGGCTCGTGATCCCGATCGGGACGCGGGAGGAGCAGACCCTGTGCGTGTTCACGAAGCGCGGCGGGGCGCTGGAGCGGCGCGACGTCGGGCCGGTCCGCTTCGTCCCGCTGCTCGGCGCCCACGGCTGGCAGCAGTGAGCCGGCGGTGAGCGACGCGCTGCACGTCCGGGTGGAGGGGCGCGTCCAGCGCGTCGGCTTCCGCTGGTTCGTGCGCGAGGAGGCGACGCGGCTCGGACTCGCCGGCTGGGTGCGGAACCTCCCGGACGGCGCGGTCGAGGTCGCGGCGTCCGGCGAGCCGGACGCGCTGGCGGCGCTCCGCGCGGCGCTCGCGCGTGGCCCCCAGGGCGCCCGTGTCGCCGCCGTGGCCGACCTGCCGCCGCTCGACCCGCCGCCGGCCGGACCCTTCGACATCCTGCGCGACTGACCGATGCGAGATTCCGGACCGCTGGAGGCGCGCGTGCTGGCGGCGCTGCGCGACGTGCCCGACTTCCCGAAGCCGGGGATCCGCTTCAAGGACGTCACCCCGCTGCTGGCGGACGGCGCGCTCTTCCGCGCCACCACCGACGCGATGGCCGCGTGGTACGAGGGGGCGGGGGTCACCCGGGTGGCCGGGGTCGAGAGCCGCGGCTTCATCCTCGCCGCGCCGATAGCCCAGCGGCTCGGGGTCGGCTTCGTCCCGCTGCGGAAGCCGGGGAAGCTGCCGTGGCAGCGGCGCCGGGTGGACTACGCGCTGGAGTACGGCACCGACGGGCTGGAGGCGCACCTCGACGCCTGCGCCGGGGACCGCGTCCTCGTGGTCGACGACGTGCTCGCGACGGGGGGCACGGCCGCGGCCGCCTGCGAGCTGGTCGAGGGGCTGGGCGGCACCGTGGTGGGGTGCGCCTTCCTCCTGGCGCTCGACTTCCTCGACGGCCGGGCGCGGCTCGGCGGGCGTCCGGAGCGGAGCCTGGTGCGCCTCGCGGGGTAGGAGCAGCCGTGGCGGCCTGCCGCCAGGTCGGCTAATTTCAATGGCTTCGCCGCTTCACCGAGGCCGAGCTCGGCCCGGCGCCTCCGTAGCTCAGGTGGATAGAGCAGCGGTTTCCTAAACCGTTGGCCGCAGGTTCGAGTCCTGCCGGGGGCATCCGGGGCGCTCGTCGCGCCGGCCGGCGCATCACCCTCAGTTCGCGCGTCACCTCCCATGGCTTCCTCCACCCGCACCCCCGCCGTGCCCTCCGAATCCTCGTTCGAGGACACCACCGACCAGCTGCAGGACTGGGCCCGGGGCCGGAGCCGTCCGCTGGCCATCGGGGCGCTGGTCGTGGCGGCGCTTGGCGCGGGCGCGTTCTTCTGGAAGAGCAGCGCGGACGGCAAGGCTGCTCGGGCGGAGGCGGCGTACTTCCAGGCGCAGGCGCCGATCGCCCAGAACGACCTCGCCGGCGCGGAGCGCGAGCTGCGGTCGGTGGCCGACCGGTTCCAGGGGACCGCGGGCGGTGCCCAGGCGCGGCTGCTGCTGGCCCAGGTGCTCTACGAGCAGGGGAAGTATCAGGCGGGCGTCGATGTCCTGAAGGCGGCCGACGCGCCGGCCTCGCTCCGCACCAGCACCAAGGTCCTGATGGCGGGCGGCCAGGAGGGGCTGGGCAAGGCCGCCGAGGCGGCCAAGCTGTACGAGGAGGCGGCCGCGGAGTCGCCGATCGGGCAGCGCGACGAGCTGCGGGCGAACGCCGCCCGCGCGTACCAGACGGCCGGCAACGCGGCGGCGGCGCAGCGCATCTGGACCGAGCTGTCGCGCAACGAGTCGAGCCCGCTGGCCGACGAGGCGCGGGTCCGGCTGGGCGAGCTGGCGGGCAAGCCGGCGAGCTGACCCACGAGTTCCGCAGTCATCGAGCGCCCGGATCGCACGCCGATCCGGGCGTTCTGCGTCGGTGGAGCAGACGCCACGACCCCGCCACCACGTCTGGAGGTTGTGTCGTATAATATATGTTATGTAAAGTGCGACTGTGGATTACCTGGGGAGATCTCCGTGTGGATGGTCCGCCGTCCCCTCCCAGCCGCCAGCGAGGCGACAGTGCGAGCCGCGCGGCTCAGCCCAGATCGCCCAGGCGGCCGGCGAACACGAGGCGCCCCTCGCCCGCCAGCGTCGGCCGCCCGGCGAGCGGCTCCACGGCCGGCGTGACGGTCACCAGTCGGCCGGAGCTCGTGACGAGCTCGACCGCCGAGCCGACCTCGGACCACGCGGCGAGCACGGCCGCACAGGCCACGGCGCCGGTCCCGCACGCGAGCGTCTCGCCCTCGACGCCGCGCTCGTAGGTCCGCATCCGCCACCGCCCGCCGGCGGCCGGCGAGACGAAGTTCACGTTGGCGCCGGCCTCGAGCGTGGGATCGAACCGGAGCGCCCGGCCGCGGGTCGGCAGGTCCACCGATTCGGCGTCCGCCACCCGCACGACCAGGTGCGGCACGCCGGCCACCGCGAACCCGATCCGCGCCTCCCCGGGCTCGGCGGCGATCCCCGCCGCGTCCGGGGTGAGCGCCCGGAGGGCCGGCAGCTCGATCTCGGGCTGGCCGTTCCGGATCCGGGCGCGGATCGGGCCGGCGTCGGTTTCGATCACGAAGCCGGAGGCCGGAGCGGCGCCGAGCTCGACCGCGAGGCTCGTCGTGCACAGCGTCGCGTTCCCGCAGAGCGTCGCCCGCGAGCCGTCGCTGTTGTAGTACGCCATCCGGACGGCGCCCACGGCCGACGGCTCGACGAAGACCACGCCGTCGGCCCCGATCCCGGTCGCGCGGGCGCACAGCCGCCGGATCTCCGCCTCGCCGGCGAGGGCGCCGGCCGGCTCGGCGCGCGCGTCGAAGAAGACGAAGTCGTTCCCCGACCCGCACATCTTGAAGAACGGGCGCCCGGCGGCCGGCATCAGACCCGTCCGGTCAGCGCCCACCAGCGGAGCCGCCAGACCATCCAGACGGCCTCGCGCACGATCCGCTTCGACATCTTGCTCTCCCCCTCGGTCCGGTCGACGAACACGATCGGGATCTCGACGATCCGGTAGCCCTTCTTCCAGGCCCGGAAGCTCATCTCGATCTGGAAGGCGTAGCCGTTGGAGCGGACCTTGGTGAGGTCGATCGACTCGAGGACCTCGCGCCGGAAGCACTTGAAGCCGCCGGTCGCGTCGAACAGCGGCAGCCCGGTGACGATCCGCGCGTAGATGTTCGCCGAGTAGCTGAGGATCAGGCGCGAGATGGGCCAGTTGACGACCGTCACCTTCCCGAACCGGTAGCGCGAGCCGAGCACCAGGTCGGCCTGCTCGATCGCCTCCAGGAACTGCGGGAGGTGCGCCGGGTCGTGCGAGAAGTCGGCGTCCATCTCGAACACGAACGCGTACCCGCGGTCGAGCGCCCAGCGGAAGCCGGCGAGGTACGCCGTGCCGAGCCCGAGCTTCTTCTCCCGGTGCAGCGCGTGGACGCGCGCGTTGGTCGCCGACAGCTCGTCGACGATGCGGCCCGTCCCGTCCGGCGAGTTGTCGTCGACCACGAGGACGTCGAGTCGTGCGTCCTGGGCGAGCACCTGCTCGACGATCCGGACGACGTTCTCGCGCTCGTTGTAGGTCGGGATGATGACGAGCGCGCGCCCCGCCCCGCCCGGCGGCGGGCCCGCGCTGGGTTCCCCCGGCGAGGCGCCCTCAGACACGGCGTCGGCGCTCCATCGCGGCGCCCGCGGCCATGGCCAGCAGCGAGCCGGCGAGCACGGCCAGCGAGATCGCCTTCCCGGTGGCGACGCGCGGGCTGGTGAACGTCAGCACGACCTCGCGCGCCCCGGCCGGCAGCCCGACGCCGATCAGCGAGTAGTCGGCGCGGCCGACCGGGACCGACCGCCCGTCGACGCTCGCCGTCCACCCCGGGTAGTAGTTCTCCGACACCACGAGCGCAGCGCCCGCCGGTGCGGGCTGCGCGAGCGACAGCGCGATCCGGCCGGGCGCCCGCGACGTCACGCGGACCGGCAGGTCGAGCGGCGCAGGTAGTTGCTGCGGAACGGCTTGCGTCGCCACGGCTGCGGCGGTGTCGAACAGCGCGGCGCGCCCCACGTCGAACCGCGGGTCGAGCACCGTCGCGAGCACGCTCTGGTCGTCGGCCTTGATCGCGATCGGCGTGACCCAGGCCGGCGGGTTGTCGCCCGGCAGGCGGTACACGTAGCTCATCGAGCCGACTGCATTGCGCGCCGGGCCGGCGACGCGCGTGGCGCCCTCGATCGGCAGCTCCGCGGTGTTCGTCAGGAAGAAGCGGACGTTCGCGAGGCGCCAGAAGTTCGGATTGGCGATGTTCTGCGCGCCGGCGTCGATCCCGTAGAGCTGCTGGTAGCGACCGAGCTCGTTGCCGTGGTAGCCGAGGACCTGGCGGACGCGGTGGACCATCAGCGCGTCGCCCGTGAGGAACGGATCGCGCGGCGTCAGCCCCTCCTGGCTGAGCGGCGTCGCGATCACGCGCCCCGAGTCGGTCTGCTGCTTCAGGAACTCGATCGTCGGGTCGCTCGCGTAGAGCTGCGCCGCCGGCGGCGACCAGTTCCAGTAGAGCCGCGCCACCGACCACAGGTCGAGCCCGACCACGGCCGCCAGTCCCCACGCGGCGGCGCGCGCCGGCATCCGCCCGGCGCGCAGCGCGAGGAGCAGCCCCGCCACGCCGGCGACCGCCAGGAACGACCGCCACGCGCCCAGCGTCAGCGCGCCCTGGTTCGCGTCGACGCGCGGGTCCCCGGGCTGCGCGAAGCTCGCCGCCATGTTCGTCAGCATCCCGCCCGTCGCGAGCAGCGCGACCAGCGCGGCGACGCCGAGCCAGGCGAAGGCGTATCGCGGGCGGAACCGCAGCGTCAGCGCGCGCTCGGTGCCGAGCGCCGCCAGCACGGCCACGCTGAACGCGACCACGTACAGCATGGTGCTCGGCGCCCGGAAGAACTTGGTCCCGGGGACGAGCGCGTACACCAGGTGGTAGAACGGCGTGAAGCCGCCGAGGGCCCACAGCGTCGCGACGACGAGCGTGCCGGTCCAGAACCAGAGGAACTTGCGGCGGCCGGCCGCCGCCCCGAACGCGAGCCCGGCGAGCACGAGGACCGCGGCGCCGATGTACTCGCTGTGGAAGTGGATCCCGTTGCGCCCGGTGTAGGCGTCGAGCACCCCCGAGAACTGCGGGAGGTAGGTGTTGACCAGCTCCTCCGGCGGCATCGAGTACGAGATCGCGTGCTCCCACCCCTTCCCGCCCGCGCGCGGCGACCAGGGGGTGTACTCGAGCACCGGCCAGAACTGGACCGCGCCGCCGAGCATGCCGGCGCCCACCGCGACCGCGGCGAGCCCGAGTCGGCGCAGCGCCATCGGCCGGGGCAGCGCCTCCCCTTCCCCGTCGCGGGAGAACGCGCAGAAGAGCGCCCACGCGCCGGCGACGAGCAGCAGGTACTGCAGCAGCTGCGGGTGCGGGGTGAGGACGGCGAGCATGACCGCCAGCGCCAGCCCGCCCCAGGCCCACAGACGCCCCTCGCGCACGCCGCGCTGCACCATGAGCAGCACCAGGGGCAGGAGCGCGGCGATGAAGATCTTGCCGTCGTGGCCGGGCGACACGAGCCCGGCGAGGTTGCCGCCCAGCAGGTACGCGAGCCCCCCGACCAGGGCGCCGTGGAAGCCGACGCCGACGGCGCGCAGGAAGGCGAAGGTGAACAGCCCCGCGAGGAACACGTGCAGGACCATGCCCCACGTCATCCCGACGTCCGCCGGGAGCACGGCGCGGAGCAGGAAGGTCGGGTAGAAGATGTCGCCGTGCATCGCGGCGACGTACGGCATCCCGCCGAACAGGTACGGGTTCCAGAGCGGGATCGAACCGGTCTCCTTGAGCGCCGTCGCGGCAAACTCGCGGAACGCGAAGCCGGCGATGTACTGGTCGCTGCGCGGGTTGACGAGGAACCGCCCGAGGAGCGCCGGCCACGCCAGCAGGAGCGTCGCCACGGCGTACGTCGCGGCCGCCCACAGGGTGGGGCGCGCCGGCGTCGCGAGCGCGGGCGCGCCCGGCTCGCCGCGCTCGGCGCGGGCGGCGGACGCGCGCGTCGGGCCGGGGCGGCGCGCCGGCACGGCGGCCGCCGCGGCGGCGCTCGCGGCTTCAGGTCGGGACATCGGGTGCGGAGGGCGGGAAACGGAGCGTCGCGTCGCGCGCGAGGAAGAGCACCCCGGGCGCGACCTCGAGGACGGTCAGCCAGAGGCGCGACGCCGCGGCGAGGAGCCACGCGTCGACGGTCGACGTGAGCCCCAGGCCGGTCAGCGCGGTCACCATCGCGATCTCGCGGAACCCGATGCCGCCGGGGGCGAAGAGCACGAGGTAGCCCGCGAGGTAGGAGCCGGTGAAAACTGCGACGTACCCCAACCAATTACCAGCGGACCCGGGCAGGAGTGCCCGCGCCAGCACCCCGAAGGCGAGCCCGTAGCCGACCCAGGCGGCGACGTTGGCGAGCACCACCAGCCAGAGCACCGGGCGCGGTGCCTCCCGGACGGGGACGTCGCGCCCGAGCAGGCGCGCCGCCCGACGCATGAGCGGCCCGAGCAGGAACGGAAGCGCCAGGAGGCCGACGGTGATCGCGCCGGCGACGGCCACGGCGAGCGACTCCGACCCGGCGGTGAGCGAGCGGAGCACGGGCAGGCCGGTGAGGAGCAGGACCGCGAACCCGGCCGCGATGTTCACCAGGGTGCCCGCGACCGCCGCGCCCGAGGCCGCACCGGCGGGGACGCCGGCCTGCCGGGACATCAACCCCATCGCGGCGATCGACCAGACCTTCCCCGGCAGGTAGCGCCCGAGGTTCGACACGGTCCAGATCCGCGCGGCGTCGCGGAAGCCGAGCGGGGCGCCCCAGGCGGCGACCAGCGAGCGCCAGGCGTGGATGAGCAGCGCGTAGGTCGCCAGGACCAGCAGCGTCGAGAGCGCGACCAGCCCCCACGACGGGTCGAGCGAGCTCGCGCGCGCCTCGACCCGCGCCCAGTTCGCGGACAGGTCCTCCGACGCCTTCCACAGCACGAAGGCGACGAAGGCCAGCGTGGCGAGCCACGCGAGCACGCGGCGCGCGCGCGGTCCCGGAAGCCTCACGTGGTCCCCCGCACCCGTTCGTAGATCGCGAGGTAGCGCGCCGCGACCGCCTCCGGCGCGAAGCGCGCGAGCGCGACCTCGCGCGCTCCGGCGCCGCGGCGCGCGGCGCGGGCGGGGTCGCCTACCAGGCGCGCGAGCGCGGCGCCGAACGCGTCG
>NZ_JARGEK010000519.1 GCF_029211165.1 Roseisolibacter sp. H3M3-2 | reverse complement strand
CTCGGCCACCACCGCGCCCCCGGGCGCGCCGCGCGCCGGCGCCCGCGTCAGCAGCGCCCCCGCGGCGTCGCGCACCTCGCCCACGAGCAGCGGGTCGGCGAGGGCGAGCGACAGCGCGTCGCCGCGCCCCGAGGTGCGCCGCGCGGCGCCGAACAGCGGCGCGCCGAGCGCGTCGTCGCAGGTCACGAGGCCGTAGACCGCCACCGGCGCGTCGAACGGCGCGCGCCGCACGCCGCACGCCTCGATGCGCCCCGCCATCGCCCCGCGCCCCGCGACGACGGCGTAGCCGCCGTCGGTCCCCAGCGCCCCCGCGCGCCCGACGGTGCGCGCCTGCTCGGCGACCCACGCGCGCACGTCGGGCGGCAGGTCCCCCCCGGCCACCGCCAGCACGCCGTCGCGCAGGTCGAGCCGCACCCACGCCGGGCTCGGGACGACGCAGACCATCCGCGCCGCGCGCCCGGCGAGCGCGGTCGGCGGCGGCACCGGGTCGAACGGCGTCGCCGACCGCACGTCCACCGCCGCCCCGAGCGCGTCGGCCAGCGACTGCTTCAGCCCGAGCGCCGTCGCGTCGAGCGCGTCGCGCCCGGTGGCCGCCAGGTGCTCGCGCAGCACCCGCGCGCTCGCCATGCGGTGCGCCCCCACCTCCTGCTCCGCCTCGAAGGCGAGCAGGCCGGAGAGCGCCAGCGTGAGCAGCAGCAGGGCGACGAGGGCGCGCGCGTCCGGGGCCCCGGTGGGGACGCCGCGCAGGCGGAGGGGCATGAGGTAGCGAACGCGGTCGCGCCCGCCGACGCAAGGAGGGGGGAGCGGGAATCGGGGGCCGCCTGACGGGGTTCTGACGGCTGCGGGCTGCGGATTCAGAACCCGCAGCCCGCAGCCCGCAGCCGCCCCTCACTTCCAGTTGACGACGGAGAGCACGTCCGTGTAGTCGTCCGTCCACACCGGCACCCCCTTCCGCGCGGCCGGCGGGTCCCAGCCGGTGAACGTCGCCAGCTCGCCGAGGCTCGCCGAGTCGCGGGCGAGCGCGATCCAGCGCGAGGTGGTGACGGCGATCTCGCGGCGCCAGGCGTCGCTCGTGTCGCGGCCGAGCAGGGCGACGAGGCCGGCGTCGCGGGCGAGCGCGGCCACCACCGGCTCGAGGTCGAGGTAGCGGTTGCTGATGTGGACCGCCACCACGCCCCCCGGCGTCAGCGCGCGCACGTACGTCGCCAGCGCCTCGCGCGTCAGCAGGTGCGTCGGGATCGCGTCCGAGCTGAACGCGTCGAGCACGATCAGGTCGTACGTCCCCGGCGCCGCCTCGGCGAGCCGCAGCCGCGCGTCGCCGAGCACCACGTCGCTCGCCGGCGGGCAGTCGCGCAGGTACGTGAACAGCCGCGGGTCGCGCGCGATGCGCTCCATCAGCGGGTCGATCTCGTAGAACGTCCACCGCTCGCCGGCGCGCCCGTGGCAGGCGACCGTCCCCGTCCCCAGCCCGACCGCCGCCACGCGGCGCGCCGGCGCCGTCGGCGCGAGGCGCGGCACGACGGTCAGCAGCACGCCGAGCGGCCCCTCGCGGTGGTAGTACGACAGCGGCGTCGTGCGGCGCGACGGCGAGCGGTCCTGCGTGCCGTGCAGCGTCGTCCCGTGCTGCAGGTAGTGCAGCGGCGACGACTCGCGCACCGTGTAGGCGCCGTAGAAGCTGCGCGCGCGGAGCAGCACGCTCGCCTGCCGCGCGCGCTGGCCGAGCGCGCCCCCCGCCAGCACCGCAGCCACCGCCAGCGCGAACGCGACGCGGTCGGCGCGCAGCGCGATCGTCGCCAGCGCCGCCACGCCGCCCAGGATCCCCGCGAACCCCGCCTCGCGCACGCTCGGGATCAGCGACAGCCCCGACGCCGAGAAGTAGGTCGCCGTCCCGATCGCGAGCGGCGCGGCGAGGCGGCGCAGCAGCGCCACCGAGCGCCGCGGGTCGGAGGGGGCCAGCCCCGCGATCCGCTGCAGCCGCGCGCCGAGGCGGGTGCGGGGCGTCGGCGGCGCGGGCGGCGTGCGGAGCACCAGGCGCGTCGCCGCGGCGGCGGCGATGACCAGCGGGTACTCGGCGAGCCCCGTGAACAGCGCGGGGGCGAGCAGCGCGTTGAACACGCCGCCGAGCAGCCCGCCGACCGACATCCACAGGTAGAAGTCGGTGAGGCGCCCCACGCCGGGGCGGTCGTCGGCCAGCGTCTGGTGGCACCACACCGCCACCGCCAGCAGCGCCGTCAGGTGCGCGTACAGCACCAGCGCCAGCGGCTTGTTGACGTCGAGCACGACCATGACCGCCAGCACCGGCAGCACCGACGACGCCGCGCGGTCGACGGCCGACGGCCGCACGCGCAGCCGCGGCGAGAAGGCGACGATGAACGTCACCAGGTACAGCGCCAGCGGCACCACCCACAGCAGCGGCACCGGCGCCACGTCGGTGGTGAGGTAGCGCGTGACGCCCATCAGCTGCGCCGACGGCACGAACGCCAGCAGCGTCCACCGCGCGCGCCGCCACGCCGACGGCGGCGCGTCGTCGCGCGCGGTCGCATCGGGCGCCGGCTGGGCGGCGGGCGTCGCGCCGTCCGGGACG
>NZ_JARGEK010000518.1 GCF_029211165.1 Roseisolibacter sp. H3M3-2 | reverse complement strand
TCGAGCGCCGGCGGGAGCGGCACCGACGGGAGCGCGGCCGCGGCCAGCGCGGCGGCCAGGAGCAGCAGGGCTGGGACGAGCGGGCGCATGCGCGAAGATGCGTCGCGGGCGGCGGGCGCGCATCCTTCCGTCATGCCCGAGCCCCGCCCCGCGCGCCCCACCCTCCTCGGCCTCCCGTTCGACGGCGGCTCGTCGTTCCTGCGCGGCGCCGCCGCGGCGCCGGCGGCGATCCGCGCCGCGCTCGCGTCCGACCACACCAACTGGTGGACCGAGGACGGCCGCGACCTGCGCGCCGACGGCGGGCTGGCCGACGCCGGCGACGTGCCGCGCGCCGCCCCCGGCGAGGACGCCGCGTCGGTGCACGCGCGGATCGCCGCCGCGGTCGGCGCGCTCGCCGCCACGGGCGCGCGCCCCCTCCTGCTCGGCGGCGACCACGCGGTGAGCTACCCCGCCCTGCGCGGGCTGCGCCCGCACGCGCCGTCGCTCACCGTGCTGCACGTCGACGCGCACCCCGACCTGTACCCCGACTACGCGGGGGACCGGCTGTCGCACGCCTGCCCGTTCGCGCGCGTGCTGGAGGACGGGCTGGCCGACCGCGTCGTGCAGGTGGGCATCCGCGCCTCCACCGGCGTGCAGCGCGCGCAGGCGCGCCGCCTCGGCGTCGAGGTGGTGGACATGGCGGCGTGGGCGCGCGGCGCGCGGCCGTCGCTCGACGGCGCCGTGTACCTCTCGTTCGACCTGGACGCGCTCGACCCGGCGTTCGCGCCCGGCGTGTCGCACCGCGAGCCGGGCGGGCTGACCACGCGCGAGGCGCTGGGGCTCGTGCAGGGGTGCGGCGGGCGGCTGGTGGGGGCCGACGTGGTGGAGCTCAACCCGTCGCGCGACGTGCAGGACCTGACCGCGTGCGCGGCGGCCAAGCTGGTGAAGGAGGTCGCGGCGCGGCTGCTGCGCGACGCGGGGGACTGACGCCGGTCAGGGGAGGAGCGCGACCGCCCACACGGGCCGGTGGTCGCTGACGCCGCGCGCGTCGGGGCCGGTGCCGGCGGCGGCGACGCGCAGCCCCTTCACCAGCACGTGGTCCCAGCGCCCGAAGCGCGTCGTGCGCGGGCCGGCGCGCGTCGCCCACGCGAACCCCGCCGCGACGCCGGCCGCCGCCACGCCGCCGTCGTTGAAGTCGCCGCCGACCACCGCCAGCGCCAGCGCCGCCGCGTCGGCCAGCACCGCGCGCAGCTGCGCGCGCCGCGCGCCGTCCCCCACGTCGAGCGCGGTCCCGAGGTGCGTGGAGTAGACGCGCACGCGCGCCGCGCCCACCGCCAGCGTGGCGGCCGTCGCGGTGCGGTGCGTGCCCGCGTAGCGCGACGGGTGCGGGAGCACGAGGCGCGCGTCGGCCGCCACCGGCCAGCGCGTGAGCACCGCGTTGCCGAAGTCGCGCCGCGTGCGGCGGTGGCGGATGGCCGGGTAGTACACGTACCCCATCCCCAGCGCCTCGGCGACGCGGCGCGTGCCGTCGGCGTCCATCTCCTGCAGCAGCACGACGTCGGCGCCGCGCGTGGCCGCGTCGGCGGCCAGCAGCGCCGCCGCCTCGGCCGGGCGCCGCGCGAACGCGACGTTGAACGACACCACCCGCAGCGAGTCGGCGCGCGCCGGCGGCGGGCGCGGGGGCGGCGCGGCTTGGCGCGGGACGTCGGCCGCCGCGTAGTCGCGCCCCGTGCGGCACGCCGCGATTGAGAGGAGCGCGGCCGACCCCAGCGCGGTCGCTACAGCGCGCGCTCGTAGAACCACGTGTCGCCGAACTCCGTCGGCCGGTAGGCCGGCACGCGGCGGAAGCCCGCGCCCTCGTACAGCCGCTGCGCCGCGTGCATGGTCGTGAGCGTGCCGAGGCGGAGCACCGCGTGGCCGCGCGCCAGCGCCTCGGCGATCGCGTGCGCCTGCAGCGCGCGCGCCGCCTCGCGCCCGCGCGCGGCGGCGAGCACGAACATGCGCTTGAGCTCCGCGGCGCCGTCGGCGAGCGGCTGCAGCGCGACGCACCCGAGCGCCTCGCCGCCGGCCCACGCGACCCACAGCCCGCCGCGCGGCGCGAACGGCGCCGGCAGCGCGGCCGCCAGCCGCTCGGCGGCGTCGGGGCCGTGCGCGGTGGAGTGGGCGAGCACGTGCTCGCGCACCAGCGCGCGCGCCGCCTCCAGCGACGCCGGGTCGTCGGCCGCGCTGCGGATCTCGACCGGCCCGGTCACCCGCACCCCTCGACGTACTCCACCGCCGGGCGGCGGCCGGCGCGGTAGCGCGTCACGCGCCCGCGCTCCGTCTCGAACACGAGGCGGTACGCGCTGTCGGCCGGGGCGGCCGGCGTCACGGTGACGTAGTGCCCGTCGACGTACTTGTGCGGCGTGACGGCGGCGCGCGCGCCGTACGCCTCGACGACGCGCGCCTCGGGGTCGCCCACGCGCACGCCGGCCGCGGTCGCGACGGTCGGCGAGTCGACGTCGATGCGGGCGACGGCGCCGCCGCCGACCACCTCCAGCACGTCGGCGGGCGCGCCGGTCCTGCGCACGTAGTCGCACGCCGCGCTGTCGGCGCCGGCGGGCGCGTCGAGGT
>NZ_JARGEK010000517.1 GCF_029211165.1 Roseisolibacter sp. H3M3-2 | reverse complement strand
TCAGCCCCGCCGCCAGGCGCTCGGCGGCCGGCGCGGCGCCGAGGCGCTGGCGGGCGTCGCGGACGGCCCTGTCGGTCGCGGCGCGCGCCGCCTCCCAGTCCGCGGACGCCCACCCGACCGGGTGCGAGCCGGCGAAGCGCGCGGCGGTCGAGTCGAGCTGCGCGGTGAGCAGGGCGGCCGGGTCGGGGACCGAGAGCCCGACGCGGACCGAGAGCGTCGCCTCGCCCGCCCGGCCGCCGACGGTGAGCCGCACGGGCTGCGCGCCGGCGGCCACCTCGGGGATCAGCCCGACGAGCGTGCTGTCGTCCTGCCGGGCGAGCGGGAAGGGGACCCCTCCGACGGTGGCGTCGGCGGTCGCCGGCGCCGAGCCGCCGCCGAGCACCACGCGGAGGATCGTCCCGGGGCGCGCCGTGTCCACCGGGAGGCGGACGCCGAGCGGCGGGCCGCTCGGGGCGGTCGGGGTGGTGGGCGTCGTGACCGGGGGCGTCGTCGTCGGCGGCGCCGGGGTCGGGGCGGTCGTGCCGTCGCCCCCGCCGCCGCATGCGGCGAGGACCGAGAGGGCGGACGTACCGAGGACGACGGCGCGGCGCGACGGGCGCATGGCGGGCTGCTTCGGGGTGGGGTCGGCTGACGGCGAGCTCGGGTATGACGACCCGAACCCCGCCCCGGGTTACAGAACCGTGGAGCCCGCCACCCTCCGACCGCCCTCGCCCGCTTCGGAAGCCGTCAACGGCGCGGCGGCTGCTGCCCCGTCACCGGGCCCGGCACCGACGTCGACGCGGTCGTCCCGTTTCCCAGCTGGCCGGCGTCGTTCCGGCCCCAGCACGCGACGGCCAGCCGGTCGGCGGCGATCGCGCAGGCGTGCGCCCCCCGGGCGTCCCCGCGCCCCGCGACGGCGACGTCGCGCGCGGGCCAGGGGAGCCGCACGCGCGTCGGGGTCCCCGACGGCCGTCCGGGGGGCGCGGCGTCGCCGAGCTGCCCCCAGTCGTTGGCACCCCAGCACCAGACCTCCCCGGCGAGGGTCACGGCGCAGGCGAAGCCGTCGCCGGCCGCGACCTGCCGGACCGCGAGCCCCCCCGTCACCGCGGCGGGGGCGGCGACCGGCGTGGCGACCGTCGTCCCGAGTCCGAGCGCGCCGCCGTTGGCGCCCCAGCAGCGCGCCTCGGGAACGGCCGCCGTCACGCCGCAGGTGAGCGCGGTGCGCGCGGCGAGCGACGCGAACGTCTCGCCGCCGCCCACCAGCCGCGGCACGCGCGCCACCGCCGCCCCGCCCGCGCCGGCTCCCAGCTGCCCCGACGCGCCGTCGCCCCAGCAGTAGGCGCGTCCCTCGGGGGTGAGCGCGCAGCTGTGCCGGTCGCCGGCGGCGACGGACGCGAAGCGGAGCCCCCCCGCCACGGCCGCCGGGGCGTCGACCGCGTTGCTCCCGCCGGTCCCGAGCTGCCCGAACAGGCCGTCGCCCCAGCAGAACGCCTCGTCGGCGGTGGTGACGGCGCACGAGTGCGCGCGCCCGACGCTCACCTGCCGCCACCGCTGCGCGCCGGCGACGCGGAGCGGGAACGCGCTGCCGCGCGGCGCGCCGGTGCCGTCGCCGAGCTGTCCGGACTCGCCCGCCCCCCAGCAGTGGATCGCGCCGTCGACGGTCACGCCGCAGGCGTGGTGCGCGGACGCGGCGAGCTGCACGAACCGCACGTCGCCGACGACGCGGGCCGGCGTGCCGCCGCCGTCCGCGCCCCAGCACCAGGCGACGCCGGCGCTCGCCAGGTCGCACGCGAAGTCCTGGCCGGCGGCGATCGCGCGGTAGCGCACGACGACGGTCGCGAGCGCGCTCCCCGACACCCCCTCGCTGGTCGCGGTGACGGTCGTCGCCCCGCGCGCACGCGCGGTGATCGCGCCGGTCGCGGGGTCGACGACGGCCACGGCGGTGTCGGAGCTCGCCCACCGCACGGCGCGGCCGCTCAGCGGACGCCGCTCGGCGTCGAGCAGGACGGCCTCGTAGGTGCGGCGGTCATGCACCTCGAGCGTGTCGTGCGGCGGCGCGGCCACCGTCACGCTCGCGACGCGCGCCGGAGGGCCGATCACCGCGAGCACGGCCGACCCGCTGCGCCCCTCGACGGCCGCCGTGATGCGCGCGGTGCCGACCCCGACCGCGCGCGCCGCGCCCGTGGTCGAGTCGACGACCGCGACGGCCGCGTCGCTGCTCGACCAGCGCACGGGCCGCGGCCCGAGCTGCACGCCCGCGCTGTCGCGCAGGACGGCGACGAACCCCACGTCGCCGCCCACCGGCGCGGTGCTCACGCTGGGGAGCACGATCACCGCGTGCACCGGCGCCGGCGGGGGCGGCGCGGGGACGACGGTGACGACCGCGGTGCCGATGCGCCCCTCGCTCAGCGCGGCGACGGTGGTGGTGCCGGTCGCGACGCCGGTCACGCGCCCCGCCGAGTCGACGCGCGCGACCTCCGGCATCGCCGACGACCAGGTGACCACGCGTCCGACGAGCGTCGCGCCGGCGGCGTCGCGCGTCGCCGCGGCCAGCGCGAGCGTGTCGCCGACGGCGACGGTGCCGGCGGCGGGGGTGAGCTCGACCGCCGCGACCGGCGCGGCGGTGGG
>NZ_JARGEK010000516.1 GCF_029211165.1 Roseisolibacter sp. H3M3-2 | reverse complement strand
CTGGGTGGCGCCCGGCGCGGCGGCCATCCCGTCGTCGCGCGGCCGCGCCGCCCGCGTCGCCGTTCGCACCGGGGACGCACGCGAGACCGCGCGCTTCGCGATCCCGCTCGCGGGGCGCCCGCGGGCGCGCGACCGCGAGTGGAGTCCCTGGATCGCCGCCGAGGCGCCGCTCGCCGGCTTCGCGCTGCGCTACCGCGTCGTCCCGCGCTCGGCGGTCGTGCGGCGCGAGCGCGTCGGCCCGTTCGTCGTCGACCTGGTGGCGCGCGACTTCGCGCACGTCGATCCGGCCGGCGAGGGCGGGGCGGAGGTCGCGGCTCAGGGCGTGCTCCTCGTGCGCGACGGCGACGCGCTGGCGGCGCCGCCGGGGGCGCGCACGTCGTACCCGCCGGGCACGCGCGACCACGAGATCGGGGCCGACGTCGTCGTGCTGGTCCCGGGAGGGCGGCCTGCGCTAATCGCGGCCGGCGGGATCTACGGCTACGGCACCCTGCTGGTGGCCGAGGGCGGCCGCGTGGCCGCGACGTCGCTGGAGCGCTCCGACCCGAACCTCCGCTTCCACCCGATCACGAACGACGACGCGCGCTTCCACGCGGCGCGCACGCTCCCGATCGGCGGCCGCGTCGACCGCACCCTGCTCGCCGAGCCCGGCGCGTACGCGATCGGCCAGCGGGTGTTCGACACGCGGACGCTCGCCGTGCGCCCGCTGCCCGAGGACTCGACCGTCGCGTCGGCGTACGAGGCGGTGCCGATCGGCGTCTCCCCCGACGGGCGCGGCGTCGTCCGCCACGGCGAGCGCGGCGAGTCGTCCACGAGCGAGGCGCGGACGCCGGTGCTGGTCGTCGGCGACCTGGAGGCGGGGACGACGTACACGCTGCCGATCGACCGCGCGCGGATGCGCTACGTGGACGTGCCCTCGCTCGACCCGGCGTGGCTGCAGCACCACTTCGAGTGGCGCCGCGGCGACGACGGCGCGCACCGGCTGGCCGAGCGCGCGTCGTTCGTGCCGCTCCCGCACCGCGGCGCGGTCGACCGCAGCTCGTCGGCGTTCCCGGTCTACCGCGTCGTCGGCGCGTCCGCCGCGCTGGCCGACGTCGTGGCCGACGAGGCGGCGCGCGCGCTCGGCGGCGAGCGCCTCCCGCCGGCCGGCTACGGGGAGGTCGCGCGGGTGCGCGTGGGCGAGCGCACGCTCGCCGTGCACCACTACGACGCCGGCGGCACCGTCGAGCTGCGCGGCGAGGGGTGGCCCGACGTGCCGCCGCTGATCGAGCGCGCGGCGCGCGCGGTGGACGCGGTGCTCGCCACGGGCCGCCACGACGCGCTGTTCACCGCGGCGCCCCGCTAGCCGCGCGTCACGCCTCGTCGAGCTCCTCGAGCCGCATCTGCTGCTCGTTCGCCATGCCGACGTGGCCGAAGCGCTGCGACGCCGCGATCCCCTGGCGCAGCGCGTCCCTCGCCTCGTCGGTGCGGCCCAGCGCGGCGAGCGCCTCGGCGAGGCGCGACCAGCCGTTCCCCTCGTCGTCGTAGCTGGCGAGGTAGGTGCGCAGCTGCTCGGCGGCCTCCTCCCACAGCTGCGCCTTGAGCAGCTCGTTGGCGAGGCCGAAGCGCGCGAGCGCGTTCGCCGGCTGCTTGGCGACCATCGCGCGGAAGGTGTCGAGGCGGGGGTTCGTCATTCGCGGGCGAGGAGGCGGGCCACGGAGTCGGCGACGGCGCGCGGCGCGTCCTCCGGCAGGAAGTGGCGCGCGTCGGGGACGACCTCCAGCACGGCCCCGGGCACGTCGGCCGCGAGCCGCTCGGCCACCGCCGGCGGGAGGAACGGGTCGTGCGCGCCGGCCAGCACCGTCGTCGGCATCACGAGGTCCTTGAGCCGCGGCGCCAGCTGCGCCGTCTCGGCGGCGTCGAGCGCCAGCAGGTGCTCCACCAGCGCGTCGCGCCCGTCGGCCGACGCGAACGGCTTGAGGTACTTGTCGATCGAGCGCGCGCCCGACTCCTGCTCGGCGTAGCCGCGCAGCAGCTCGCGCCGCAGGAGCGTGAGCAGGAACGTCGCGGGGAGGTGCCGCGTGAGCGGCAGCATGGCGCGCGCCAGCCGCACCTCGCGCACCGGCCACTCGTCGTACGCCACCGGGTTCACGAGCGCGAGCCGCGCCACGCGCGCCGGCCAGCGCACGGCGAGCGCCTGCGCGACGCCCGCCCCCAGCTCGTGTCCCACGACGCACGCGTAGTTGATCCCCAGCACGTCGAGCAGCTCGAGCACGCGTTCGGCGTGCGCGCGCACGCCGAGCGGGCGCCCCTGCGGCCGGTCGCTGCGGCCGTAGCCGAGCAGGTCGACGACCACCACGCGGTGCCCGTCGGGGAGGGCGGGGACCACGCGCGCCCACAGGTGCGACGAGGTCGGGAAGCCGTGCAGCAGCACGATCGGCTCGCCGCCGCCGCGCGTGCCGGCGGCGTAGTAGTACAGGCGCGCGCCGTTGACGTCGATGAACTCGCCGCGCATGCGGGTCAGCGCGCCGGCTCGCCGGGGAGCACCAGCCCGCAGCAGCCGCAGTACCAGCCGTCGCCCAGCCCGCGCAGGGTCGCGCCGCAGCGCGGGCAGCGGGCGTGGCGCGCGCGGCCGCTCGCGCGCGCCGGCACGCCTCGC
>NZ_JARGEK010000515.1 GCF_029211165.1 Roseisolibacter sp. H3M3-2 | reverse complement strand
CCTCGCGCGAGCGCCCGCGCCGCGCGTCGGTGGCCGCCAGGTGCTCGCGCAGCTCGGTCAGCTCGGCGCGGCGGCGGAGCAGGCCGGGGCCGGTCGTCTGCCCGGGGAGCAGCACCGCGCCGCGCGCGTCCACGAACGCGCTCCCCTCGCCCAGCACCTCGACGCCGCCGAGCAGCGTGCGCACCCACCCGCCCGCCGGCTCGGCCGCGCGCACGCGCTGCGCGAGCCCGCTGGCGTCGAGCGCCATCCCGTCGGGCGTGGTCGCCCCGGCGAACGGCGACGTCGCCGGAATCGCGTCGGCCGGCAGGAGGAGCAGGGGGCCCAGGTTCGCCGCCGCGTGCCACCCGCGCACGCGCTCCGCCACCGCGCGGTCGCGCACCACCACCGCGTGCACGCTCGCGCCGAGGAAACGCTCGACCAGCACGGCGGCGTCGGTGTCGGCGGTGACGAAGTCGGAGAGCGGGCCGAGCACCGCGCCGTCGCCGAACTGCTGCCGCTCCTTGAGCAGGCGCGCGGCGGCCGGGGCGAGGCCGACGCGGTCGCGCTCCAGCGCCTCCAGCCCGTTGATCTTCCCCTGGATCGACGTGTGCGCCTCGTCGGCACGCGCCAGCTCGGCGCGCGCGCCGGCCTCGCCGTCGCGCGCCGCGCGCACCGCCTGCCGCGCCTCGTCGAGCTCGAACTGCGCCTGCGCCACCTGCTCCCGCGCCAGCTCCAGCGCCTCGGCGGCGGCGACCGTCTCGCGCTCGACCGCCGACATCCGGTCGGCGAGCGCCGACAGCTCGGCGTCGAGCGCGGCGCGCCGCTGCCCCACCTCCTGCTCCTCGCGGTGCGTCGCCTCGCGGTCGATCTCCAGGCGGCGCGCCCGCTCGCGCAGCGCGCGCGCCGCGCGCTCCGGCTGCTCGACGTGCTGCCGCGCGGCGGCCACGGCGCGCCGCGTCTCCTCCTCCAGCGCCGCGCGCTCGGCCAGCTCCTGCGCCGCGCCGGCCAGCGTCTGCTCGCACTGCGCGCGCTCGGCGAGGGCGCGCTCGCGCTCCTCGGCCACGCGGTGCCCCAGCGCCTCCCCCTCCTTCTGCTCCTCCTCGGCGCGGCTGCGGCGCGACGTCGCGTTGCGCTGCCGCTCCTCGGCGACCGCCAGCTCCGCCTGCAGCTGCAGCACCGTCTGCCGCTCGCCGCCGACGATGCGCGCCAGCTCCGCGCGCTGCGCCTCGGCCGAACCGCGCGCCTGCTGCGCCGTCTCGCGCGCCCGCTCCGTCTCGGCCAGCGTCGCCTCGGCCTGCGGGTTGAGCAGCTGCAGCTCGGCGAGCCGCGCGTCGAGGCGCGCCAGCTCGTCCTTCCACTCCGCCATCTCGCGCCCCGCGAGCGTCAGCTCGACGTTGAAGCGGCGCGCCGTCAGCTCGGCGTGCCGCTCGGCGCGCTTGCGCTGGCGGGCGAGCGCGCGCGTCTGGCTGGCGACCTCGTTGATCAGATCGTCCAGGCGCGACAGGTCGACGCTCGTCTCCTCGAGGCGGCGCTCGGTGCTGCGGCGCCGGTCGCGGTAGAGCCCCACGCCCGCCGCCTCCTCGAACAGCTCGCGCCGGTCGTCGGGGCGGTCGGAGAGCAGGGCGTCGATCATCTTGCTCTCGATCACCACGCCCGAGTCGGCGCCCAGCCCCGTGCCGCGCACGAGGTCCTGGATGTCGCGCAGGCGGCACGCCGTGCGGTTCAGGAAGTACTCGCTCTCCCCCGACCGCGACAGGCGGCGGGTGATGACGACCTCCTTGAACGGGACCGGGAGCGTCCCCTCGCGGTTGTCGAAGTGGAGCGAGACCTCGGCGACGTTCACCGGGCGCCGCGCCGACGACCCCTGGAAGATGACCTCGGTCATCGAGCCGCCGCGCAGCATGCGCGCGCGCTGCTCGCCGAGCACCCAGCGGATGGCGTCGGACACGTTCGACTTGCCGCACCCGTTGGGCCCGACGATCGCCGTGGCGCCCTTGTCGAACTGCAGGAACGTGTGGTCCGCGAACGACTTGAAGCCCTGCAGCTCCAGCTTGGTCAACCGCACTTACAGACTTCTCCCGATTCGGTAAACCAGCGTGGCCGGCACGCCGGCCTTCTGGAGGGTGCGCGCGAGGTAGAGCGCCTGGTCCTGCGTCTGGTACGCGCCGGCGTACAGCGCGACCAGCCCGCCGCCGCGCGCGAGCGGGTAGGCGCGCACGTCGCGCCGCGCCAGCGCCTGCAGCCGGGCGGGCACGTCCACCGCGCGCACGCTGTCGGCGAGCAGCAGCGCGAACGGCGTACGCCGCACCTGCCCGGAGCCGGCGCCCAGCAGCCCGCGCCGCGCCAGCGAGACGCGCAGCGACTCCGCCTGCTCGCGCTGCGCGAAGGCGCCCATGTAGACGTCGACCCACGGCGTCCCCTCGACCGTCGGCGCGACGACGAGCACCGGCAGCGTCGCCGGATCCACGCCGGTCGGCGTGGGGAACGCGGCGCTGTCCGACGTCGCGCCGCCCACCCACACGCTCCACAGCGCGCGCCCGACCGTGTCGGCGGCGTTCGCGACCGTGAGCATGGGCAGCGTGTCGGGGAGCGCGGCCGCGGCGGCCGCCTGCGCCGAGTCGGCCGCCGCGCGCCGCGCCGAGTCGGCGGCCAGCGCGGCGG
>NZ_JARGEK010000514.1 GCF_029211165.1 Roseisolibacter sp. H3M3-2 | reverse complement strand
CCACGATTTGTCTTCCTAAGACCGCTTGGCCTCCGACTTGCCCGCTCGGCGAACAGCGCGGCCAGCTCCTCGGCCACCCGCGCCACGTCGGCCCGCAGGCCGTCCAGCGCCGCCGTCATGCGGCCCACGCCGGCGCCGCCAGCGTGCGCCCCGCCGCCTCCGCGAACGGGCGCAGGCGCGCCATCAGCGCGTCGAACGCCGGCAGGTCGAGCGACTGCGGGCCGTCGCTCCGCGCCTCGGCGGGGGCGGGGTGCACCTCGACGATCAGCCCGTCCGCCCCCGCCGCGACCGCGGCGAAGCTCAGCGCCGGCACCAGGTCGGCGCGCCCGCCGGCGTGGCTCGGGTCCACGAGCACCGGGAGGTGCGTCTCCATCTTGAGCACCGGCACCGCCGCCAGGTCGAACGTGTTGCGCGTCGCCGGGTCCCACCCGCGGATCCCGCGCTCGCACAGGATCACGTCCCCGTTCCCCTGCGCCATCACGTACTCGGCGGCCATCAGCAGCTCGGCGACGGTGGCGCTCGGGCCGCGCTTGAGCAGCACCGGGCGCCCCGTGCGCCCGACCTCGGACAGCAGCGCGAAGTTCTGCATGTTGCGCGCGCCGACCTGCAGCACGTCGGCGTGCTCGGCGACCAGCTCCACGAGGCGCGTGTCCATCACCTCGGTCACGACGGGGAGCCCCGTCTCCGCGCGCGCCTCGGCGAGCAGGCGCAGCGCCTCCCGCCCCATCCCCTGGAAGGCGTACGGCGAGGTGCGCGGCTTGAACGCGCCGCCGCGCAGCGCGACCGCGCCCGACGCGCGCACCGCGTGCGCCGTCGCGCGCAGCATCCCGGGCCCCTCGACCGAGCAGGGGCCGGCGATCACGGCCAGCGCGTCGCCGCCCACGAGCACCGGGTCGGCCGCCGCGCCGAGCCGCACGCGCGTCGGCCCGGCGGCGAACTCGCGCGCCGGCAGCTTGTACGGCTTGAGCACCGGCGTCACCGACTCGACGCCGGGGAGCGCGGCGATCCCGCTCTCGGCGACGGCGGCGTCGTCGCCGATGCAGCCGACGATGGTGCGGCGGTCGCCGCGGCTGACGTGCGTGCGCAGCCCGAGCGCCTCGACGTGCTCGCGGACGGCGTCGAGCTGGGCGGGGGTGATGTCGGGCGTGGTGACGACGATCATGGCGACTCCGGGGGTGGGGGCCGGGTCGCGTGCGCGCCCGGCCGGTGGGGCGGGGCGCGAAACGGCGCCGGGCCCGCGGAGGCAAGCTCCACGGGCCCGGTGCGAGTGGTGTGTGTCGCGTCTAGTCGATCCGGTGGATCATCGACGCGCGCACGCCGCCGCGGCCCGTGGAGGGCGCGGATAGTAAAATCGGGCGGCGAGGGCGCGGGGACGCGGCGACATGGCAGGCAGACTACGGCTTCCGGCGGAGCGCGTCAAGCTGCCGGCGCGCCTGCGGGTCGTTCGGGGCGAGCTGGACGACCTTCTCCAGGCTGGCCACCGCGGCGGCCGTGTCGCGCGCCGCCAGCTGCGCGTCGGCGAGCATGCGGTGCGCGTTGGCCGAGGCGGGGGACATCTTCACGTTGAGCAGGTAGACCTTCATCGCGTCGGCCGAGCGGTCGCGCGCGCGCAGCGCCTGCGCCACGTCGCCGAGCGGCGCGTCGCCGAAGTCGTACGACGCCTGCCCGTAGTAGCGCGCGCGCAGCGAGTCGTAGCGCGCCTGCAGCCGGTCGATCCCGCCGTCCTGGTAGGCGAGCAGCAGCTCGTCGGCCAGCTGGCGCGGCTCGGTGAGGCCGCGGTGGCAGGTCGCGCAGCCGACGGCGATGTTCGGCTCGACGCGCGAGGGGAGCGGCGCGATGTGCTGCGTGTTGATCGCGCGCGTCATGCGCATCATGTGGCGCGCGATCTCCTTCTCGACCTTGTCGTCCGAGGCGTAGTCGGTCTGCGGCGGCTGCCCGGCCGCCCCCTCGACGCTCACGTGGCAGTGCGAGCAGCGCACGCCGAGCGCGCGGGCGTAGAGCCGCATGGTGTCGCGCACCGCGGCGAGCGGCATGTCGGCCGGGAGGACCTTCAGGTTCTTCGCCCGCTGCGGCTGCGCGGGCTGCGCCGCCGGCGCGGGCTGCTGCGCGGGGAGGGAGGTGGCGCCGAGGAGGAGCAGGAGGCCGAGGCAGCGTCGCATGGAGGGGGCTGTGGGTGGTGTGGGTCGATACGCAATGCGTCGCGGCCCCGTTGTCCGCAAGGGCGTTAGCTTTGGCGCATGCCCCCCACGGTGGCCTTCCAGGGCGCGCCCGGCGCGTTCGGCGAGTCGGCGGCGCTGCGCTGGCGCCCCGACGCCCGCGCGCTCCCGTGCCCGACCTTCGACGCGGCGCGCGAGCGGGCGGCGCGCGGCGAGGCCGAGGCGGCGGCGCTCCCGGTCGAGAACCGGATCGCCGGCCCGGTCGCCGAGGCGCGCGCGGCGCTCGGGGCGCGCGTCGCCGTGCTGCGCGTGGACGCCGAGGTCACCGAGCCGGTGGCGCTGTGCCTCCTCGCGCTCCCCGGCGCCGCCGAGGGCGCCCTGCGCGCGGCGCGCAGCCACCCGGTGGCGCTCGCGCAGTGCGGCGCCTTCCTCGCCGCCCGCCCGGCGCTGGCCCCCGAGCCCTGGTGGGACACCGCCGGCGCGGCGCGCGACGTCG
>NZ_JARGEK010000513.1 GCF_029211165.1 Roseisolibacter sp. H3M3-2 | reverse complement strand
CGCGCGCGTGCGCGGCGCCCGCGTCCTCGTCGTCGGCGCCGGCGCCGCCGCGCTCACCGCCGCGTGGCGCCTCCGCCAGGCCGGCGTCGACGTGCGCGTGGCCGACGCGCAGACGCGCACCGGCGGGCGCATGCTCTCGCTGCGCGGCCACTTCGCCGACGGGCAGGTCGCGGAGCTGGGCGGGGAGCTGGTCGACACCGGGCACGCGCGCATCCGCGCCCTCGCCGCCGAGCTGGGGCTCGCGCTCGACGACCTGCGGACCGGCGAGCCGTTCGAGGAGGTGTGGCACGTCGGCGGCGCGCGCCGTACCGAGGCGGAGGTCGTGGCCGCGTGGGCGCCCGTCGCGGCGCTCGTCGCGCGCGACCTGCGCGGCCTCGACGTCGACGCCGTCGGCTGGCGCCGCCCCGCGCTCGGCGCGGCGCTCGACCGCGTCTCGGTCGCCGAGTGGCTGGAGACCCGCGGCGTCGGCGGGTGGATGCGCGACCTCCTGCGCGTCGCCTACACCACCGAGTTCGGGATCGAGCCCGACCGCCAGTCGTCGCTCAACCTGCTGACGCTCATCGACCCCGCGCCCGACGCGTTCCGCGTGTTCGGCGACAGCGACGAGCGGTTCCACGTCCGCGGCGGCAACGACCTGATCGTGCGCGGGCTGGCCGAGCGCCTCGGCGAGTCGACGTTCACGCTCGGGCGGCGGCTGGTGGCGCTGTCACCCGGCGCCGGCGGCGGGTGGCGCGCGACCTTCGACGGCGACGGCGGACCGTCCACCGCCGACGCCACGCACGTCGTCCTCGCGGTCCCCTTCACCCTGCTGCGCGAGGTGCGCCTCGACGCGCCGCTGCCGCCGGCGCAGCGGCGCGCGATCGCGGAGCTGGGCTACGGCACCAACGCGAAGCTGATGGTCGGCTTCGGGGAGCGCGTCTGGCGCACGCGCCACGCCGCAAACGGGAGCGTGCTCACCGACCGCCCCTTCCAGCTGACGTGGGAGACGAGCCGCGGGCAGGACGGGCGCGCGGGGATCCTCACCAACTTCACCGGCGGCGCGCGCGGCGTCGCGCTCGGCAACGGCACGCCCGCCGAGCGCGCCGCCGACCTGGCGCGCGAGCTCGACCCGATCCTCCCGGGCGCGGCGGCGGCGCGCGACGGGCGCGAGGCGCGCTTCCACTGGCCCTCGCACCCGTGGACGCGCGGCAGCTACGCGTCGTACCTCGCCGGCCAGTGGACGGCCGTGCGCGGCGCCGAGGGGCTGGCCAGCGGCACGCTGCACTTCGCCGGCGAGCACACCTCGCGCGAGGCGCAGGGGTTCATGGAGGGCGGGTGCGAGAGCGGCGAGCGCGCCGCCCGCGAGGTCCTGTCGTCGCTCGGCGTGCGCGCCGCGGTCTCGCCGTTCCTCCGGCGCGAGCGCGCGCTGCGCACCGACCGCCGGCGCGCGGTCCGTGACGCGGTGGAGGCGCTGCTCGCGTGACCGCCCCACGCCTGCAGATCGCCTCCCCCGACGGCGGGCGCGCCGAGCTCACCCCGCAGGGTGCCCACCTGCTGTCGTGGACGACGCCGGACGGGCGCGAGCGCCTGTTCCTCAGCACGCGGTCGGAGTACCGCGCCGGCGTCGCGATCCGCGGCGGCGTGCCGCTCATCTTCCCGCAGTTCTCCGACCACGGCCCGCTGCCGCGCCACGGCTTCGCGCGCACCGCCGCGTGGGACCCGGTGCACGTCGGCGGCGACCACGCGGTGCTGCGGCTCGCCGACTCGGACGCCACGCGCGCGGTCTGGCCGCACCCCTTCGCCGCCGAGCTGCGGGCGTCGGTCGACGGCGGGGCGCTGTCGGTCACCCTCGCCGTCGCCAACACGGGGAGCGCGCCGCTCGCCTTCACCGCCGCGCTGCACACCTACCTGCGCGTGGCCGACGTCGCGCGCGCCGCGGTGCGCGGGCTGCGCGGCACGCGCTGCCGCGACCAGGCGGCGGGCGGCGCCGAGCGCGTCGACGACGCCGAGACGGTCACGTTCGGCGCAGAGGTCGACCGCGTCTACCTCGGCGCGCCCTCGCCGCTCGCGGTGCTGGAGGACGGCGCGCCCGTGCTCTCCATCGCGGCCGACGGCTTCCCCGACGTCGTCGTCTGGAACCCCGGCCCGGCGAAGGGCGCCGCGCTCGCGGACCTCGAGCCCGGCGGCGCGTCGCGCTTCGTGTGCGTCGAGGCGGCGGTCGTCGGCACGCCCGTGACGCTCGCGCCGGGCGCGCGGTGGAGCGGGACGCAGCGGCTCGTCGCCGCGCTCAGCGCGGGGTCAGCGGCGCCAGCGCGGCGCGCACCGCCTCGCGCGCGCTCGCCGCGCCCGTCGCGTCGGCGCGCAGCCAGTAGCCGACCTCGACGTGGTCCGCGTCGGCGTACGGCACGCGCCCCGTCGGCCCGCGCGGGTACAGCCCGACGCCGCCGAGCACCTCGCGCTCGCCCGGCGGGAAGACGCCGTACAGCCACTCGCGCCCCGCGTCGAAGTCGGCGGCCCAGCGCGCGAGGCGCGCCTGCAGCGCCGGCACCGCCTCCGGCGCCGCGACGCGCGCGGGGATCCACGGGCGCAGGTGCTCCGCGTTCGCGTCGAGCCGGTGCTGCAGCTGCGCGGCGCCCTCGCGGCGCCAGCGGCGCAGCACGAGCCGTTCGGTGCGCAGCCGCGGCGGCGGC
>NZ_JARGEK010000512.1 GCF_029211165.1 Roseisolibacter sp. H3M3-2 | reverse complement strand
GCCTGTTCGCCGCCGGCGCGCTGTCGCTGGCCGCCGCGCACGGCGCGGAGGGGCGCGACGGCGCGTCCCTCGGCGTGCTCGCCGGCGCGGCGCTGGTCGTCGCCGCGCACCTCGTCAACCGACGCCGCCTCCGGGCGGTCCGCGTCGCGGCCGCGACGTGCTGCCCGTGCGGCGAGTGACGGCCGCGCTCCGACCCCCGGCGAGGCGCGCGCCCGTCCCGCCGCTGGCCCGCCCCCTGCCTACTCCCCGGCTCCGTGCCGCGCCGGAGCGCGGCCGCGAACCACCGGGATGGGGAGGAGGATCGAGATGGCGCAGGACACTGGGAACGCGGAGCGCCGGCTGGCGCTCGTCACGGGCGCGTCGAGCGGAATCGGGCGCGAGCTGGGCACCGTCTTCGCGCGCGAGGGGTGGGACCTCGTGCTGGTCGCCGAGGACCCGGACATCGAGCGCGCCGCGCGCGAGCTGTCGGCGCTGGGGACGACGTGCGAGGCGATCGTGGCCGACCTCGCCACGCGCGAGGGGGTCGAGCGCGTCGCCGCGCGCTTCGGCGCCGACCGGCGGGCGCCCGACGCGGTCGCGCTCAACGCCGGCGTCGGGCTGGGCGGGGCGTTCCTCGACCAGGACCTCGACCGCGTGTTCGCGCTGATCGCGCTGAACGTGACCGGCACGGTGCACCTCGCGCACCGGCTGCTGCCGGCGCTGGTCGAGCGCGGCGAGGGGCGCGTGCTCTTCACGTCGTCGATCGCGGCGCGGATGCCGGGCGCGTTCCAGGCGGTCTACAACGCCAGCAAGGCGTTCGTGCAGAGCTTCTCGGAGGCGCTGCGGAACGAGCTGAAGGACACGGGCGTCACCGTCACCGCGCTGCAGCCGGGCGCGACGGAGACCGAGTTCTTTCACCGCGCGGGGCTCGACGACACCAAGGTCGGGCAGCAGGACAAGGCCGACCCGCAGGACGTGGCGCGCCGGGGCTACGAGGCGATGCTGGCCGGCAAGGACCACGTGGTCGCCGCGACGCTCAAGGAGCGCGCGATGGCGGCGGCGGCGCTCGTCACGCCCGAGCCGATCAAGGCCGAGCAGCACCGGAAGATGGCGGAGCCGGGGTCGGGCTCGCACTAGCGCAGTTCGCGAAGTCGTCGGAGGGCCGGGTCCGCGCGCACACGCGGCCCCGCGTCGCCGACGACCGGAGCGCGGAGCGCCGAGCGCGGAGCGGTCATCGGCGCTCGGCGCCCGGCGCTCAGGTCGCGATCCGCCCGCACCCGAGGGACCGCGCGGAAAGCGGCCCGCCCCGCGAGCGCGAAGTGCTCTCGCGTTCGCGCCGACCACGAACACGCGACGGGCCGCGATCCGTGTGGATCGCGGCCCGTCGCGTCGTGCCGGCGGCGCGGTCAGCGGCGCTGCAGGCGGCTGAGGAGGCGCAGCATCTCGAGGTACAGCCACACGAGCGTCACCAGCAGCCCGAACGCGCCGAACCACTCGGCGGCGCGCGGCGCGCCCTGGCGGGCGCCCTGTTCGATGCGGTCGAAGTCGAGCACGAGGTTGAGCGCGGCGACGCCGACGATCACGACACTGATGCCGATGCCGAGGGGCGAGGCGTCCCACATGAAGGGGAGCTCGGCGCCGAACAGGCGCGCCACGAGCGCCGCCAGCGACGCCAGCACGATCCCCAGCGTCGCGCCGACGACGATCTTGCGGAACATCGGCGTCGCGCGGACGACCCCCGTGGCGTAGAGCAGGAACATCCCGGCGGCGGTGGCGAACGTCAGCACGACCGCGGTGCGCGGGAGCCCGGCGTAGCGCGCGTCGTAGATCGCCGAGACGGCGCCGAGGAGCAGCCCCTCCAGCACCGCGTAGATCGGCGCCGTGAAGGGCGCGAGCCGCGGCACGAACACGGTCACCATCGCCAGCACGAAGCCGCCGATCCCGCCGACGAGCAGGGCGGGCGTCACGACGGCGGTGTTGCCGCCGGCGACGGCGTTCCAGGTGAACGCGGCGCCGAAGCAGACGAGGGCCAGCAGGACGAGCGTCTTCCAGGCGGTGCCGGCGACGGTCATCGTCGCGCCGGGCGCCCGCAGCCCGGTGGCCTTGGCCATCCGGGAGAGCATCGGGTTGGAGGATTCCATGCGCGGGGCGGGGGGTGGGGACGGGCGGGGCGTCCGCCGGGAGCGGCCGGACGTACCCCGGGAAGATACTACCCCGCGCCGCGCCCCACGCTCCCCGCGCGCGGCGCCGCCGGCGTCAGCGCAGCAGCCGCCGCACCTGCTCCCCGTAGCTCCGGCTCGAGGTCAGCCGCGCGCCGTCCGCCAGCGTCAGCTCGTACTCGCCGTGGCCGCAGGGCTCCAGCCGGCGGATCCGGTCGATCCGCACCAGGTGCGACCGGTGCACCCGCACGAACTCCGCCGGGTCGAGCCGCGACGCGAGGACGTGCAGCGACTCGCGCACGAGGTGGCGCCGCCCCCCGGCGACGACGGCGACGTAGTTCCCCTCCGCCTCCACGCGCTCGACGTCCGCGACGGCGACGAAGTACATCCCCTGCGCGTCGCGGACCACGAGCCGCCGCGCGTACCCGTCCTCCCCCCCGGCCCCGCCCCGCGCGGGGTGGGCGGCGACGCCGGCGGCGGCGCCGCCGAGGGCGTGCAGCGCGGCCCGCAGCGGGGCGTCGGCCGCGGCGAGCG
>NZ_JARGEK010000511.1 GCF_029211165.1 Roseisolibacter sp. H3M3-2 | reverse complement strand
GGGGAGCCGCTCGGCGGGGTGCCAGGCGTCGAGCAGCCCGCGCGCGAGCGCGGCCAGCGCGCGCGCCGCCGCGGCAGCCGACTCGCGCACCGGCGCGTAGGGGCGCACCGGCCACACGAAGAGCGCCAGCGCCATGGCGGAGAACGCGCCGACGGTGAGCAGCGCGCCGCGCAGCAGCGCCTCGCGCGCGGTCGCCGCCGGCGTCGTGCTCGCCGCCACGAACGTCGCCGCGAACATCGTCCCCAGTGCCGCGCCCGGGTCGCCGAAGGCGCGCAGCAGCCCGCCGATCCCCGCCCACAGCGCCAGCAGCCCGAGCGCCAGCGCGCCGTTCGGCCCGACCCACGACGCGACCGCGCAGGTGATCGCCCCGCCCACCGCGAACGCCGCCATCGTGCGCGCGCGCGTGCGGAACGCGCCCCCCGCGTCGGCCAGCGAGCCGAGCCACCCGCCGAGCGCGGCCCAGAGCAGCTCGGGCTCGCCGAGGAGCGCGGCCGCCACGATCGGCGCCACGGTCGCGGTCGCGGCGCGGAGCCCCGCGCGCACCGCCACCGCGGTGACGTCCTCGCGCGCGAGGCGCGGGATCATCCGGGCGGGCGGGACGCGGGGCAGGACGGACACGCCCGCATGGTAACCGGGCCGCCCCGCGTGCGCCGCGCGGCGCGCCCGCTCTTTGCCAAACGCCCCCCCATGACCGTCGCCGTCCAGCCGCCCGCCGCCGTCCCCGCCCCCGCCACGCTCACCCGGTCGGAGAAGGTCGCCACGCTCACCGGGGTCCTCCTCGGGCTGCTGCTGGCGGGGCTCGACCAGACCATCGTCTCGACGGCCGGCCCGGCGATCCAGCGCGACCTGCGCATCCCGCCGTCGCTCTATCCGTGGATCACGACCGCGTACCTCGTCGCCTCGACGGTGATGGTGCCGGTGTACGGCAAGCTCTCCGACACGCGCGGCCGCAAGCCGGTGCTGCTCGCGGCGGTGGCGCTCTTCCTCGTCGGCTCGGTGCTGTGCGGGCTCAGCCCGACCACCGGCGCGCTGGTCGCCGCGCGCGCGGTGCAGGGGCTCGGCGCGGCGGGACTGTTCACGACGGCGTTCGCGGTCATCGCCGACCTGTTCCCGCCGCGCGAGCGCGGGCGCTACACGGGGCTCGTCGGCGCGATCATGGGGCTGTCGAGCGTCGTCGGGCCGCTGGTCGGCGGCTTCCTCACCGACCGCTTCGGCTGGCACTGGGTCTTCTTCGTCAACCTGCCGATCGGCGCCGTCGCGCTCTGGTTCATCGTCACGCGCATGCCGCGGCTCGGCGGCGCCGCGCGCGGCGCGCGCCCGCCGCTCGACCTGCCGGGCGTGCTCTGGCTCGTGCTGGCCGTCGTGCCGTTGCTCGTCGCGCTCAGCCTCGGTCGCTCGGGGCCCGAGGCGGCCGCGTCGGGGTTCGGGTGGGGGTCGCCGGCGATCCTCGGGATGCTCGCCACCGCGGCCGTCGCCGGCGCGCTGTTCTTCCGCCGCGAGCGCGTCGCGCCCGACCCGATCCTCGACCTCCGGCTCTTCCGCAACCGCACGGTCGCCTACGGCATCGCCGCGACCTTCGTCCTGGGCGCGGGATTCCTGAGCGCGGTGGTGTTCCTCCCGCTCTTCATGGTGAACGTGGTCGGCGTGTCGGCCACGCGCGCCGGCCTCACGATGACGCCGCTCACCCTCGGCATGGTGACGGGGAGCGTGCTGTCGGGACGCCTCGTCGCCCGCACCGGCTGCTACAAGCCGCTGATGCTCGGCGGGCTCGCGATCCTCGCCGTCGGCTTCACGCTGATGGCCTTCACCCTCTCGCCCACGTCCTCGCAGCTGGAGCTGACGCTGAAGATGGTGGTCGTCGGCCTCGGCATCGGGCCCACCCTCCCACTCTACACGCTGGCGGTGCAGAACGCGGCGCCGGGGCGCGAGGTCGGCGTCGTGACGGCGGCGTCGACGTTCACGCGCTCGCTCGGGCAGGTGATGGGCGTCGCGCTGGTCGGCAGCGTGTTCGCGGCGACGCTCGCCGGCGCGCTGGCGCGCGAGACGGGGCGCGTGCTGGCCGGCGTGTCGCCGGGCGCGCGCGAGCTGCTCGCGCAGCCGACGCTCACCGCCGTGAGCGCCGGCGCCGAGGAGACGGCCGGCGTCAGCTTCGACCCGGCGCGCGTCCGGCAGCAGCTCTCGCGCGCGATGGCCGCCGGCGGCGACGTGCTGGGCGCGACGCAGGGGACGCCGGCGCCGCAGCCGGGCGCGGCGCCGCGTCCCACCACCACGCCTCCCACCGCCGCGCCCGGGGCGATCGACGAGCGAGACCGCGCCGAGGCGCTCGGCGCCGTCGACCGGCTCTCCGACGCCTTCAAGCGCGCGTTCACCAGCGCCATCGGGCGGCTCTACATGGTGGGCCTCGTCTTCGTGGCGGCGGCGACGCTGCTGACGCTGCGGATCCCGCAGCTCCCGCTGCGCCGCGATCACGACGGCGCGCCGCCGCCCGACCTCGCGCACTAGCGTCTCGACGGGCGGGGCCGTGGCGTGACCGGCCGGGCGTCGGTATGCTGACGCCTCCGGCCATGTCCTCCGACCTGATCGCCCTCGCGCTCCTGTCCACCGCGGCCGTCGGCGCCGACGGCGGCGGCGCGGCGGCGGCCGCCCGCCGCGACGGGCTCCCGCCGGCCGCGCT
>NZ_JARGEK010000510.1 GCF_029211165.1 Roseisolibacter sp. H3M3-2 | reverse complement strand
CGGCGGCGGGGAGGAAGCGCGCCGCCCCCGCGTCGGGCGGCGCCGGCGCCACCGTCGCTGCGGCGGCCAGCCGCAGGTCGCGCTCGAGCGCCACGTCGCGGCGCCCCGCGTCCGTCTCCCCCGCGCAGGCGAGGACCGTCGCCAGCCCCGCCAGCCCCGCCGATCCGGCGGCCGTCCATCCGCGCACGCGCATCGCCCGTCCTCCGTCAGGTGAGAGTCGCCGACCCGCCCCTCCAAACTCCCGCGCGCGCGCCGCCGCGCAAGGCCGCGCGGCCGGGGTCGGCGCCGGCGCGCGATTCGCGGGTACGGGCGGCGTATGCGTCCCTCCTCCACCGCCCTCGCCGCCGCGGGCGTCCTCCTGCTCGCCGCGTGCCGCTCCGAGTCGGCGACGCCGGACGGCACCGCCGCCCCCCCCGCCGGCGACCCCGCCCGCGCCGAGGCGCTGGCCGACACGCTCGGCGCGCTGGTCGCCGACGCGTACGACTTCACCCGCCCCGACCCGGTGGCGCGGCTGATGGCGCTCTACAGCCCGACCGACCCGGTGGTGTCGGCGGCGGCGGGGCGCGTCACCACGTCGCGGGCGGCGCTGCAACTGCAGATCCAGCGCTTCTGGGAGCGCGTCGGTCAGAACATGCGCGACCCGCGGTTCGTGCTCGGCCCGCGCCACGTGACCGCGCTCGGCGCCGACGCGGCGGTGCTGACGACGACCTACGCCATCGTGCACCGCACGCCCGAGGACCGCCCGCACACGCTGCGCGGCGCGTGGACGGCGGTGTTCGAGCGGCGCGGGGGGCGGTGGGTGATCGTCCAGGAGCACCTGTCCGACCCGCCCGCCGGCCCCGCGCCCGCCCCCGCCGCGCCCTAGCTCACCCGCGGCGCCGGCGCGCCGCCAGCCCGATGCCGAGCAGCCCCGTCGCCATGAGCGCGTAGGTCGACGGCTCGGGCACGGTGTTGGTCGTGAACGCGCGGATCTCGCCGGCCGGGTAGGTCGTCGTGTGGATGTTGAAGTACGCGCGCTGGGTGTCCAGCCCGTTGAACAGCGCCGTGCGCGCACCGGCGAGCGTCCCGCCGCCGAAGTTCGTCACGAACGCCGCCGTGAACGACGCGGGGTCGTTCAGGTTCACCGTGCGGTTGTACGTCCCCGCCATCACGCCGACCGGGAAGTCGGGGAGCGTGCCCGGCGTGACGGCCACGCCCACGGTCCCGCTGAACGGCGCGGCGAGGCAGCAGTGGATGTGCGCGATCTGGGTCGTGCCCGACAGGCCGCTCCAGGTCGCGTTCATCGTCAGCCCGAAGGTGCCGGGGTCGTACGAGATCGTCACCGACCCGGTGCCGGTGGCGCCCGCCGCCTCGGGCGCGAAGGTGCCCGTCCACGTCTGGGCGGCGGCGGCGGCGGGGAGCAGCAGGACGGCGGCGACGGCGGACAGCAGGCGTGCGCGGGGCATCGGTCCCTCCGGTGGGCGTCACGATCGGCGCGCCCCACGGGGGCGTGGGCGCGCGCGGCCTGGGGCTGCAGCACGGGACCGGACCGCGCGAATCGTGCCCGCACGGCCGCGCCGCGATCGCGCGGAGTGCCCCGTGACGCCCGCAGACGGCGCGGGCCACGGAAATATTCCGCGGCCCGCGTGAACGCCCCGCAATCGCGCGCGGGCGCTACTCGAAGTCGAGCGCCAGGTCGAGCGCGGGCGCGGAGTGCGTGAGCGCGCCCACCGAGATCCAGTGCACCCCCGTCTCGGCGATCTCGCGCACCGTCTCGAGGCGCACGCCGCCCGAGGCCTCGGTGATGGCGCGCCCCTCGCACAGCCGCACCGCCTCGCGCATCGCGCCGAGCGTCATGTTGTCGAGCATGACGACGTCGGCGCCGGCGGCCAGCGCCGCCTCCACCTGCGGCAGCGTGTCGCACTCCACCTCGACGCGCGCGCCGTCGGGCGCCAGATCGCGCGCGCGGCGCACCGCGAACGCGACGTCGCCGTCCACCGCCGCGAGGTGGTTGTCCTTGATCAGCACCGCCGACGCGAGGTCGAGGCGGTGGTTCATCCCGCCGCCCGCGCGCACCGCGAACTTCTCCAGCTTGCGCCACCCCGGCGTCGTCTTGCGCGTGTCGAGGATGCGCGCGCGCGTGCCGGCCACCGCCTGCACGTACTTCTGCGTGAGCGACGCGACGCCCGACAGCCGCTGCAGGAAGTTGAGCGCCACGCGCTCCGCCGACAGCAGGCCGCGCGCGTGGCCGCTCAGGATCAGCACCGGCATCCCCGGCGTCAGCGCGCCGCCGTCGGCGACGTCGACGCGCACGTTGATGCGCGGGTCGACCTGCCGGAACGCCTCGACCGCCAGCGCGACGCCGGCCAGCACGCCGGCCTGCCGCGCCACGAGGTAGCCGCGCGCGTGGCGCCCGCTCAGCACCGTGGCGAGGGTGGTGACGTCGTTGAACGCCTCGTCCTCGTGCAGCGCCTCGCGCACCAGCAGCGACGTCTGCGCGGGGGTGAGCGGGAAGTACAGCGGCTCGGCGGGGACGACGCCGGTGGAGCCGAAGACCACCTGCCCCGCGACGCCGTCGGCCTCGGCGTCGCGCACCGCGTCGCCGGCCCCCTGCATCATGCGCGACAGGTGCGATTCGGCGCCGGCGGCGCCGACGCGCCGGTCGGCGGCGCGCCGCTCGCGGCGCAGGTCGGGCCGCCGGTCG
>NZ_JARGEK010000051.1 GCF_029211165.1 Roseisolibacter sp. H3M3-2 | reverse complement strand
GTGACGATCAGCACCAGCGGCGCGTCCGCCGGCGGGGCGCCGGTGGTGGCGCCGGCCGCCGCGAACGCCGCCGGGTCGACGGCCAGCGCGGGACGGGCGAGTTGCGCGCGCACGGGCGGCGGCAGCTGGTCGAGCAGCACCAGCGCCACGCCCGCCGCGCCCTGCAGCGCCGGGAGGCGGGAGAGCGCCTGCGTGTTGGCCAGCGTCTGCGCCGTCAGCACGACGAGCTTCCCGTTCGCCTGCTCGGCGGTCAGCCCGGCGAGCCCGTCGGGGCCGAGGCGGCCGCCGTAGATCGTGCCGACGCCGTCGATCGAGCGCGTGGAGGTGCCCCCCGACGCGACGAAGTCGGTGCCGAAGCGCAGCGTCTCGTTCTCGACCGTGATGGTCGCGTTCGGGTCGACGCTGCGGCGGACGTACGGGACGGTCTGGAGGTAGGTGCCGTTCTCGCCGGCCGGGCGCAGCCCGAGGCGCTGCAGCTCGCGCACGATGTACGCGTTCCCCTTCCGGTTCCCCTCCGTCCCCGCCTCGCGCCCCATCATGGAGTCGTCGGCGAAGATGTAGAGGCGCGTCATCAGGTCGGCGGCCGTGATCGGCGCGGCCGTCGGACGCGGGGCGTGCTTGAGCGGGAGCGCGGCGGGTGCGGCGCCCGACGCCGGCGCGTCCTTGGTCACGCGCGGCGCCTCCTGCGCGCCCGCGCACGCGGCGACGAGCGAGAGGGCGGCGGCGGTCCGGCTGGCGGTCGTGAAGCGGAACACGGGGTCTCCGATGGGTGGGTGTGGGAACGCGTGAACGCTAGCCGGCCCGGCTACCTTTCGGCATGCCCGACGCCCGACCGGCCGCCGTCGTCCTCCTCTCGGGCGGCCTCGACTCGACGACCTGCCTCGCCCTCGCCGCGCGCGAGGGGTACGCGGTCCACGCCCTCTCCTTCCGCTACGGCCAGCGCCACGCGCACGAGGTCGAGGCGGCGCGCCGGATCGCCGCGCGCCACGCCGTCGCGCGCCACGTCGTGGTCGACATCGACCTCGGGGTGTTCGGCGGCTCGGCCCTCACCACCGCCGACCTCGCGGTGCCCAAGGACCGCCCGGCGGCGGCGCTGGCCGGCGAGGGGGTGCCGATCACCTACGTGCCGGCGCGCAACACGATCTTCCTCAGCTACGCGCTGGCGCTGGCCGAGACGACGGGGGCGCGCGACGTGTTCATCGGCGTCAACGCGCTCGACTACTCCGGCTACCCCGACTGCCGCCCCGAGTACGTGCGCGCCTTCGAGCGGCTGGCGAACCTGGCCACGCGCGCCGGCGTCGAGGCCGCGGAGCGCGGCGAGGTCGCGATCCGGCTTCGCACCCCGCTGCTCGACCTCACGAAGGCGGAGATCGTGCGCCTCGGCCTCTCGCTCGGCGTCGACTACGGCGACACGACCAGCTGCTACGACCCGGCGCCCGACGGCGCCGCGTGCGGGCACTGCGACGCCTGCCAGCTGCGGCTGAAGGGGTTCGCGGAGGCGGGAGCCGAGGACCCCGTCGCGTACGCGGACCGCTCGGCGCCTGGCGCGCGACGCTCGGCATCCCCGCGGGACGGAGCGAGCGCCGAGCGCGGAGCGCCGAGTGCGGAGGAGCCGGCCTCGTGAGCTACACCGTCAAGGAGCTCTTCCTCACCCTCCAGGGCGAGGGCGCCAACGCCGGGCGCGTGGCCGTGTTCTGCCGCTTCTCGGGGTGCAACCTGTGGACGGGGCGCGAGCGGGACCGCCACCGCGCGGTCTGCCGCTTCTGCGACACCGACTTCGTGGGCGTCGGCCCCGACGGCGGGCGGTTCGCGACGCCGGAAGCGCTGGCCGCCGCGGTGGCGGCGCTCTGGCCGGCCGGGGCCGAGGGGCGGCCGCTGGTGGTCTGCACCGGCGGCGAGCCGCTGCTCCAGCTGGACGGGCCGGCGGTCGCGGCGCTGCATGCGGCGGGGTTCGAGGTGGCGGTCGAGACCAACGGGACGCAACCGGCGCCGCCCGGGCTCGACTGGATCTGCGTCAGCCCGAAGGCCGGCGCGCCGCTGGTGCTGACGGCGGGCGACGAGCTCAAGCTGGTGTTCCCTCAAGCGGAGCCCGAGGCGCAGCCCGAGCGCTTCGCGACGCTGGCCTTCCGGCAGTTCTGGCTGCAGCCGATGGACGTGGCGGACCCGGCCGTGCGCGAGGCGAACGTGCGCGCGGCGATCGCCTACTGCCTCGCGCACCCGCGCTGGCGCCTTTCGGTCCAGACACACAAGGCGCTGGGGATTCGCTGACCGCGCGGTCAGGCGCGAGCGTGATCGGGCGCACGAAGTCCCTCCCGGGCCCGACCGGGCGAGGGGTAGCTTCTCACGTCCCTCCCCACCCGGCAGCAGGACCCCGTGCCGGCGTGGACGTCTCCCCTGCCGTTCCCTCCCCCCAGGACCCGCGTGCGCCAAGGATCGACCTCGCGTGCCCTGCACCACCTGCGTCGCGGCCTGCGTGCGGCCGCGCTCGCGCTGACGGTCGCCGCCACCGGCACCGTCGCCCTCCCCGCCGCCGCGGCCGCCCGCGAGGCGACGACCCCGACATGGACGTCGGCGTCGGTCGCGAAGCCCGCCAACCCGGCCAAGCCCAAGGCGCGCCGCGACACGCGGCCGAGCCGCAAGAAGGCCGGCGCGGTCCTCTCCCGCCGGAGCAAGGGTGCGGCCACGCGCGCCGCGTCGCGCCGAACCGCCAGCGGCACCCGCCGCGCCGGCGACGTCCTCCGCCGCACGCCCGCGACCCGCGCCCCGCGGCTCCTCGCCGCCCGGTCGCGCGAGCCCGAGCTCGGCGAGGTCCCGACGGTGGTCCTCCCCGACCTGTCGGCGCTGCTCGGCGGCCCGTCGAGCGACAGCGCCTCGGGCGTCACCTTCGCCGTCGCGCAGGCGGCCCCCGCCGCCGCGCACGGCGGCGCCTTCACCGAGATCGGCCGCTCCGCGAGTGCGCTCCTCGACCGCATGATCAGCCGCGCGCGCAGCCAGCTCGGCACGCGCTACGTCCTCGGCGGCAACCAGCCCGGCGCGAGCCTCGACTGCTCCTCGTTCGCGCGCTACGCGATGGAGGCGCTCGGCATCGCGCTCCCGCGCACCGCCGCGCAGCAGGCGCGCGTCGGCAAGGCGATCCCGCGCGACCGCGACGCGCTGAAGCCCGGCGACCTGCTGACGTTCGGCACGCGCCGCACCGTCGACCACGTCGGCATCTACCTCGGCGAGGGGCGCTTCATCCACGCGAGCGTGAAGTCGGGGCGCGTGATCGAGACGACGATCGAGCGCAACGGGCAGCTCTTCCGGAAGTGGCAGGGCGCGCGGCGCCTCATCGCCTCCGACGACGACGGCTCGAACCCGGGCGGCTGACGCCGGGTCGGCGCGCGATCCGGTACGGTGGCGCACCAGGCGGGCGCGGCTCCTCAGGGGCCGCGCCCGCTTCGCGTTCGGCTTCGTGTACATCTGTCTCGGCCGGAACGCGCCTTGCCTAACCCGGTGGCGGACCAAGATCACGGGTGACGACCTCTGGTGCCGTCACCGGCTCGCCGTCGCCCGTGCCAGAACCTCCCGTCATGACCCGACTCGTGGACCGGAACGACCGCACGACGCGCCTTCCCGCCGACTTCGACGCCCCGCTCGTGGTGCACAGCCACCTGCGCTGGGATTTCGTGTGGCAGCGCCCGCAGCAGCTCCTCTCGCGGTTCGCCGCGTCGAGTCCGGTGTTGTTCGTCGAGGAGCCCGTCTGGGCCGACGACATCGCCACGCCGTCGCTCGAGCTCTCGAGCCCGATGAAGGGGGTCACGCGCGCCATCCCCCGGCTGCCGGGCGCGCTGCGCGGCGACGGCGACGCCTCGATCGTCGCCACGCGCACGCTGCTGCTGCAGGCGATGGCGCGGGGCGGCGCGCTGGCGGGGCAGTTCCGCGCGCCCGTGCAGTGGTTCTACACGCCGATGCCGGCGCCGGCGATGCTGGGCGCCTTCGGCGAGCGCGCCGTGGTCTACGACTGCATGGACGAGCTCTCGCAGTTCCGCTTCGCCCCGCCCGAGCTGGTCGAGCGCGAGCGGCTGCTGATCGGGCGCGCCGACGTCGTGTTCACGGGCGGCTACCGCCTCTGGCAGTCCAAGTCGAAGCTGCACCCGAACGCGCACTTCTTCGGCTGCGGCGTCGACAGCGCGCACTTCGCGAAGGCGCGCCTCTCCGAGACGCCGCGCCCCGCCGACTTCCCGGCCGGCGACGCGCCGGTGCTCGGCTACTACGGCGTGATCGACGAGCGGATCGACTACGAGCTGGTGCGCGTGCTGGCCGAGCGGCTGCCCGACTACCAGGTCGTGATGGTGGGCCCGGTGGTGAAGGTCGACCCGCGCGAGCTGCCGCAGGCCCCCAACCTCCACTGGCTGGGCCAGAAGCAGTACGCCGAGCTGCCGGCGTACGCGAAGCACTTCGACGTCGCGCTGATGCCGTTCGCGCTCAACGAGGCGACGGAGTACATCAACCCGACCAAGACGCTCGAGTACATGGCGGCCGGCAAGCCGATCGTGTCGACGGCGGTGGCGGACGTGGTGCGCAACTTCACCCCGATCGTGAAGGTCGCCCGGTCGCACGACGGCTTCGTCGCCGCCGCGCGCGCGGCCCTCGCCTGCCCCGAGCCCGAGCTGGTCGCGCGCGGGATCGGCATGGCGAAGGACGCGTCGTGGGAGTCGATCGTCGGCACGATGCAGGGGCTGATCGCGACGGCGATGGGCGAGGCGGAGCAGGCGCCGCCCGCGGCGGCCCGCCGGGCGTCGTCGGCGCGCGAGGTCGCGGTCGGAGGCGAGGAGCTCACCGCGTGAGTCCGCGGACCGCCGGCCGGCCCGGACGGGGCGCGGCGGCGGGGTGGCGGTGATGGAGACGCATCCAGAAGTCTGGGCCGGCGTCGAGTGCACGGTGAACCGGGTGGGCGAGCGGTACTTCGACCAGCTCGCCCGCAACGGCCACCACGACCGGCCCGACGACGTCGACCGCCTTGCGGCGCTCGGCGTCCGCGCCGTGCGCTTCCCGGTGCTGTGGGAGCGCGTCGCCCCCGGCGGCGCGCCCCCCGACTGGACGTGGAGCGACGCGCGCCTCGACCGGCTGCGCGCGCTCGGCGTGCGCCCGGTCGTCACCCTGCTCCACCACGGCTCCGGGCCGCGCGACACGTCGCTCGTCGACCCCGCGTTCCCGGAGCGCTTCGCGGCCTTCGCCCGCGCGGCCGCCGAGCGCTACCCGTGGGTCGAGGACTGGACGCCGATCAACGAGCCGCTGACCACGGCCCGCTTCAGCGCCCTCTACGGCCTGTGGTACCCGCACGCGACCGACGACCGCAGCTTCGCGCTCGCCTTCGCGCACCAGATGCGGGCGACGGCGCTCGCGATGCGCGAGATCCGCGCGGTCGTCCCGGGCGCGCGCCTCGTGCAGACGGAGGACCTCGGGAAGGTGCACGCGACCCCGGGGCTCGCCTACCAGGCGGCGTTCGAGAACGAGCGGCGCTGGGCCACGGTCGACGTGCTGGCCGGCCGCCTGGCGCCGGGCGACGCGTTCTGGGAGTACCTCGTGGGCCCCGGCGGGATCGCCCCCGACGCGCTGCGCGCGATGGTGGACGCGCCCTGCCCGCCCGACCTGGTGGGGATCAACCACTACCTGACCAGCGAGCGCTTCCTCGACCGGCGGCTGTCGCGCTACCCGGCGCACGCGCACGGCGGCAACGCCTGGCACCGCTACGCCGACGTCGAGGCGGTGCGCGTGCTCGGCGACGGCTGCGACGGCCCGGAATGCCTCCTGCGCGAGGCGTGGGAGCGGTACCGCCTCCCGATCGCGGTCACCGAGGTGCACCTCGCCTGCACGCGCGAGCAGCAGCTGCGGTGGCTGCGCACCGTGTGGGAGGCCGCGCTCCGCCTGCGCGCCGACGGCGTCGACGTCCGCGCGGTGACCGCGTGGGCGGCGCTCGGCTCCTTCGACTGGAACTCGCTGCTGACGCGCGACGAGGGGTTCTACGAGCCGGGGCTGTTCGACGTGCGCGGTCCCGAACCGCGCCCGACGGCGCTCGCGACCATGGTGCGCGCGCTGGCCGCCGAGGGGCGGGCGTCGCACCCGGCGCTCGACGGGCCGGGGTGGTGGGAGATGCCCGAGCGGCTGCAGTACCCGGTCGCGCGCAAGCACGCGGTCGGCCGGCCGCGGACGCGCGGGCGGCTCGCGCTGATGGCGCCCCCGGCGTCCGCGCCGCGCCCGGTGCTCATCACGGGCGCGCGCGGCACGCTGGCGCGCGCGATCGCCCGCGCGTGTCGCGGCCGCGCGCTGGCACACGTGGCGCTCGGCCGCGGGGAGCTCGACGTCGCCGACCCGCGCGCGGTGCAGGCGGCGCTCGCCGAGCACCGGCCGTGGGCGGTGGTGAACTGCGCCGGCTTCGTGCGCGTGGACGACGCGGAGCGCGAGCGCGACGCGTGCTGGCGCGAGAACGTGTGCGGGCCGGCGATGCTCGCCGACGCCTGCGCCGCCGGCGGGATCGCGCTCGCCACCTTCTCGTCGGACCTCGTGTTCGGGGAGCCGGCCGAGAGTGCGCGCCCGTTCGTGGAGGACGACCCGGTGGCGCCGCGCAACGTGTACGGCGCGAGCAAGGCCGAGGCGGAGCACCGCGTGCTGTCGCGCATGCCCGAGGCGCTCGTGGTGCGTACCAGCGCGTTCTTCGGCCCGTGGGACGACTGGAACTTCCTCACCATCGCGCTGCGCGAGCTGTCGGCCGGGCGCCCGTTCCCGGCGCTGGCCGACGTGACCGTGTCGCCGACGTACGTCCCCGAGCTGGCCGACGCGACGCTCGACCTGCTCATCGACGGCGAGCGCGGCGTCTGGCACCTGGCGAGCGCGGGCGCGCTGACCTGGCACGAGTTCGCGCGGCTCGGCGCCGAGCGCGCGGGAGTGGACGCGTCCGGGCTGCGGCCGCTGGCGCTGGACGAGGCGCGGCTGGCCGCGCCCCGCCCCCGCTGGTCGGTACTCGGCACCGCGCGCGGCCCGCTGCTCGGTGCGGTCGAGAACGCGATTTGCCACTACCTCCGCGCGCGCGCAGCGGCCTGAGCGCGCCCGACACCCCCATCATCGACATGTCGCACCCGACCGCCGCCCCGCCCGACGCGGAGCGCAAGATCGTCATCCTCGGCGCCGGCCCCACCGGGCTCGGGGCCGCCTACCGGCTCCAGGAGCTCGGCTACCGCAACTTCCGGCTCGTCGAGGCGCGCGGGAAGGTGGGCGGGCTCGCGAGCAGCGAGACGAGCCCCAACGGCTTCACGTACGACATCGGCGGGCACGTCCTGTTCTCGCACTACGAGTACTTCGACCGCCTGTTCGACAAGCTGATGGGCGACGACTACCAGGAGCTGGTGCGCGAGGCGTGGGTGTGGATGTGCGGGCGGTTCGTCCCGTACCCGCTGCAGAACAACATCAAGGACCTGCCGAAGGAGGTCGTGCTCGAGATCGTGATGGGGCTCGTGGAGGCGCAGAAGACGCCCCTCGACCTCGACGCGATCGAGAACTTCGAGCAGCTCATCATGAAGCAGTTCGGCGCCGGGCTGGCCAAGTACTTCATGATGCCGTACAACTTCAAGGTGTGGGCGCACCCGCCGCGCATGATGAACAAGGAGTGGATCGGCGAGCGCGTGGCGCTGCCGTCGCTCCAGCGCGTGCTCGGGAACGTGATCCTCGACCGCGCCGACGCCGGGTGGGGGCCGAACAACACCTTCAAGTACCCGCGCTACGGCGGCACCGGCGGGCTGTTCGAGCGCATCGTCCCGTACGTGAAGGAGCACCTGCAGCTCGAGCGCGCCGCGGCGCGGGTGGACCTCGACGCGAAGGTCGTCCACTTCGCCGACGGCACGACGGAGTCGTACGACGTGCTGATGTCGACGCTGCCGATGGACAAGTTCGTCGGGATGACGGGCGGCGCGGCGCCGACGGCGGTGCGCGACGAGGCGGCCCGGCTGCGCCACTCGGGGTCGTTCATCGTCGGCGTCGGCGTCGACCGCCCGGCCGACACCAGCAAGTGCTGGATGTACTACCCCGAGGGCGACTGCCCCTTCTACCGCGTCACGTACCTGTCGAACTACTCCCCCGAGGTGGTGCCGGACTACACGCGGCAGCACTCGCTGCTCGCCGAGATCTCGCACTCGGAGTTCAAGGCCGAGGACCGCGAGACGGTGGTCGACCGGACGATCGAGGGGATGCTCAACACGCGGCTGCTGCGCGAGTCGGACGTCGACAAGATCGTGGACACGTACGTGATCGAGCGCGACTACACGTACCCGACCCCGAGCCTGGAGCGCGACGCCGCGCTGCGCACGATCCACCCGTGGCTGCACGGCCACGACGTCTACTCGCGCGGCCGGTTCGGCGCCTGGCGCTACGAGGTGGGGAACATGGACCACTCGGTGGCGCAGGGGGTCGAGTGGGCGAATCGGGTGGTGCTGGGGGAGGTGGAGGAGGAGCTGACGTATCAGGCGAAGCGGGGCTGCTGAGACCTGGAACGGCGGGAGTCGTAACCACGGGAGTCGACGAAGCGGGAGTCGCAAGAGCGCAGTGCGCTTCAACGACTCCCGCTTCGTCGACTCCCGCAGTAGCGACTCCCGCCGTTCGCGGTCTACCGCTGCATCGCCGCCAGATTGGCCTCGACGAGCACGCCGAGCAGCTCCCTCGCCGTCTTCGGCGTGAAGGCGCGCGTGGACGGGAGCACGCGGAACCGCATCGCCTGGCCGTCGAGGCGGCGGCGGGCGGCGCGCGACAGGTAGACGCCGGCGTCGTCGGGGATCGTCGCGATGTCGTCGCGGCCGAGCACCATCGGGTGGACGGCGGCGGCGGCGCTGAAGGAGCGCTCCATGAGGGCCAGCGTGCGCGGGTCGCTCACCACGACGTAGACCGGGCCGCGGCGCATCTCGCGCCGCCACACGGCGTCGATGTCGGCGCGCGGCTCGAGCGTCACGACGCGCGCGCCGTCGGGGAGCGCGCGGCGGAGCGCGGCGGCGTGCGGCTCGGGGGCGGCCACGAAGTCGGCGTTCAGCATCTCCGGCGGCGCGCCGCCCGGGCGGTCGATCGCCTCGGGCGCGAAGGGGACGGCGTCGAAGCCGTAGTCGTCGCGCAGCTCGCCGCAGAACGTCTCGAGCTGGTCGTCGCTCCCCGCCACGACGGCGACCCGCACCTTGCGCGTGCTCACGCAGCGGCGCAGCCACTCGCCGAGCTTGGACGCGGCGACGCCCTGCTCGATCCCGCCCGCCAGCGTGTCGACCAGCCACCCCGGCGCGACCACCGGCGGCCCGCCGGCGACCTCGGGGACCGCGGCGACGTAGATGCCCGAGCGGCGCCGGATGCTCACCAGCCCCTCGCGGGCCAGGATCCGATACGCGGCGAGCACGAGTCGCGGGTCGGCCTCGAACTCGGCGGCCACCTCGCGCGCGCTGGGCAGTCGGTCGCCGCGGCGCGACGCGCCGGCACTCACGGCGGCGACGATGCGGCGGCGCAGGGTCTCGGCGATGTCGGCCCGGCGGCGACGTGGCGTGGCATCCATAGCGCACAACCTTGGACGGCTGCGCCCGCCCGCCAAGGGTGTGGTACGGCCGCAACCATCACGACAACGTCATAAACATTCGTTCCAGGGTTCTGGTGCTCGTCCGTCGCGCTAGAACAAAATGGTGTTACATGGCATCGACATAGCCACACGGCCCCGCTCGGCTAGTGCGCCGAGCGGGGCCGTGAGACGTATACATCGGCGACACCGATGTCATGAACGAGCGTTCACCTACCGAACGAGGCCGACCGGTTCCGGCCGCCGCGGCGACGCCGGCGACCGCTGCCCTGCGACGCCTCGGACGCGTACGACGCGTCGGCCTCGCCCGGACGCGCCTGCGGCACCGCGCGCGGCCCGCGCGCCGAACGCTGCGCGTCCTTCGCGGCCACCCGCGCCGCCTCGTCGGCCTGGCGCTGCGCCTTCCGCTCCGCCTTCTCCTTGGCCCGCGCCCGCTCCTCCGCCTTGCGCTTCCGGATCTCCGCGATGCGCTCGGCGAGCGGCACCTCGAAGCGCTCCGTCGGCCGGGCGTCGTACGCGAACCCGGCGAGCGTCAGCCGCGGGATGCGCTTCCCCACCGCCTTCTCGATCGCCCGCAGGTCGGCCTCCTCCTCCGGCGCCACGAACGTGTAGGCGTCGCCCGTCGCGTCGGCGCGCGCCGTCCGCCCCACCCGGTGGATGTAGTCCTCCGGCATGTGCGGCACGTCGAAGTTCACGACGTGGCTCAGCTCCTCCACGTCGATCCCGCGCGCCACGATGTCGGTCGCCACCAGCACCTGCACGTCCCCGCTCTTGAAGCCGGCCAGCGCCTGCGTGCGCTGGGCCTGCGAGCGGTTGCCGTGGATGCGCTCGCAGCGGATCCCGTGCGACGTCAGGAAGTCGTAGAGCCGGTTGGAGCGGTGCTTGGTCCGCGTGAAGACGATGACGTCCTTCAGCTCGCCGCGCTTCAGCAGCTCGAGGAACAGCTGCGCCTTGAGCTCCTCGCGCACCGGGTAGAGCGCCTGCGTGATCCCCGTGGCCGGGGCCGCCTTGCGCTCCTGGTTGATCGTCACCGGCCGCTGCAGCATCTGGTCGGCGAGCTGCGCGATGGGCGCCGGCATCGTGGCCGAGAAGAACAGCGTCTGCCGCTGCTTCGGCAGGTGCGCGAGCACGCGGCGGATGTCGGGGAGGAAGCCCATGTCGAGCATCCGGTCCGCCTCGTCCAGCACCAGCACCTCGAGATTCGCGAAGCTGGTGTAGGGCTGCTTGAGGTGGTCGAGCAGGCGCCCCGGCGTGGCGACGACGATGTCGACCCCGCTGCGCAGCGCCTGCTCCTGCGGCCCCATGCCGACGCCGCCGAAGATCGCCGCGCCGCGCACGCGCGTGTGCTTCGACAGCCCGCGGAGGTGCTCCTCGATCTGCGCGGCGAGCTCGCGCGTCGGGGTCAGGATCAGCGCCCGCGTCCCCTTGCCGGGCGACGCCAGCAGCCGCTGGACGATGGGAAGGAGGAAGGCGGCGGTCTTGCCGCTGCCGGTCATGGCGCAGGCCAGGAGGTCACGCCCCTCGAGTCCGGGCGGAACGGCCTGCGTCTGGATCGGCGTCGGCGTGGTGAACCCCATCTCCTGGACGCCGCGCAGGAGGTCGGGATGAAGACCGAAGCTGGTAAACGACATGCACTCGGGAAGGAACGACTCAGGTCGTCGCGGACCGGGGGTCCGGGACGGCGAGCGTGAAGGCTATCATGGCACGCCCGACCATTGCACCCCGTCGGGACGCCGAAGGTCCCCCGAAGTCACGCTGCCGCTTAGCATTGCAGCATGTCCGAGCCGTCCCAGCGTCCCCCCGAGCGGCCGCCCGAGCGCCCGATCCCGCGCGGCTGCCACCCGCTCGTGTTCGGGGTGGTGATGGCCACGCTGCAGCTCGGGGCGACGGTCTACTTCATGGGCTGGTGCTCGCGCTGACGAGCCCCAGCTCCGCGGCCAGCCGCGCGTAGGCGCGCGCGCCGGCCGTCCCCGGCGCGTACAGGCGCGGCACGAGGGCGCGCGCCCGCCCCGCCGGGAGCGTGGTCGCCAGGAGCGCCGCCGGGGCCAGCGCCTCCAGCTCCTCCAGCAGCGCCCAGCGGTCGACGTCGCGCGGCAGCGTGCCCGCCAGCGCCTCGCGCAGCGTCCCCGGCGGCCGGCCGGCGACGGCGGCGGCCACCTCGCGCAGCGCGCGGCGCGCCCGCGGCCCCGCGTCGACCGGCACCAGCACGCGGTCGGCCTCGGCCAGCGTGCGGCGCACCGCGTCGTCGAGCCGCGGCGGCAGGTCGAGCACGCTCACGGCCGGCGCGTGCACCGGCGGCGGCGCCCACGGCAGCGCGAGCGGCGACTCCTCCCCGGCGACGGTGCGCAGCGCGGCCGACAGCGCGGCGTCGGTGAGCGCGGCGGCGAGGTTGAGCGCGGCGGTGCCGCGGAGCGTCCCCGCCCCGGCGACGGCGATCTGCAGCGCGCCCCCCTACCGCCGCCCGAGGGCGCCCGAGAGGTCGGCGCCGAGGAAGAACGCGCGCGGCGTCCCCGGCTCGTAGTAGCGCGCGCCGGCCGCGTTGACGTTCACCGCCGCGTCCCAGCGCACGTCGAAGACGTTGGTCACGCCGGCGAACGGCGCCACCGTCACGCCGGCCACGCGGAGCGCGGGCGCCTGCGCGCGCGCGCTCGTCAGGAGCCAGCCGGGCGAGCGGCCGCGGTTGGCGTCGTCGGTCGCGGTCCACGACTGCGCGCGCTGCTCGACGGCGACCAGCGCGTCGCGCGGGCCGCGCCACGACACCACCAGCTCGCCGCGTCGCGGCGCCACGCCCGGGACGCGGCGGCCGGCGTACGAGCTGTCGCCGACCGCGTAGCGGCGGAAGCGCGCGTCGAGCCCCGTGTAGGCGGCGCGCACCGACAGCGACGCGCCCACCGCCAGCGTGGCCGCGGCCTCGACGCCGTCGTGCTCCGACTCGCCGGCGTTGCGGAAGAACTGCCGACCCGGCGCACCCGGGACCTCGAACGGCTGCAGCGCGTCGGCGATGCGCGCGCGGAACACCGCCAGCTGCGCCGTCGCCGCCAGCGAGCGGCCCAGGGCGCGCGCGGCGGTGACGCCCGCCTCGACGCTGCGGGCGCGCTGCGGCTCGAGCTCCGGGTTGAAGCCGCCGGCGCCGGTCGGGCGGTTGGCCAGCTCCGTGGTGGTCGGCGTCTCGAAGGCGTACGCGGCGTTGGCGTACACGTGCACCCCGCGCCCCACGGCGACGTTGACGCCGACGGACGGCGAGGTCGCCGACATCGTGCGCGCGCCCGAGTCGTCCGGGTCGCTCGCCGCCACGAGGCGGTCCTCGGCGGCGAAGCGCACGCGGTCGTGCCGCAGCCCGGCCAGCAGCGTGGCGCGCGCGCCCAGCGTGGCCGTCGCCTGCGCGAACGCGGCGGCGTTGGTGACGCGCTCCAGCTGGTCGAGCACGCGCGCGCCGGCGACACCCTGGGCGTTGGCGAAGTTCTGGCGGTCGTCGCGCTGGCGCTGCCACTCGCCGCCCACCGCGAGGCGCACGCGCGGTCCCTGCGCCGACGCCGCGGGCCCGCCCACCCCGACGGTGTACGCCGCGCGCCCGCCGCCGGCGGTGCGGGCCAGCGCCACGACGCGCACCGGGATCGGGTTGTCGAGGCGGCGCGCCAGCCCGTACGCGCTGGCGTCGAGCGTCCCGGGGCCCACGACGCGCTGCCACGACAGGCCGAGCTGCCCGTGCCGCCCCTCCTCGCCGGTGCGCTGCCGCACGTTGTTGGCGAACGCCTGCGACGGGTCGCGGGTGCGCGCCGTGTCGGCGAGCGCGCCCGGGTTGTCGGCGTCGTAGTCCACCCAGGCGAAGGTCGCGCGCAGCGCCCCCGGCGCGCCCTCCCACCCGGCGCGGGCGAGCACGCGCGTGCTGCGCTGCGCGCTGAAGGCGCGGAACCCGTCGTAGTCGAGGCGCGCCGCCGACAGCAGCCAGTCGCCGCGCCCGTCGGCGGTCGTGCCGCCGGTGGTGCTCTGGAGCCGCGTGAGTCCGTCGCTGCCGCCGACGACGCGCACCCGCTGCCCGAGCGCCGCCGCCGGCGACGGCTCGCTCGACAGCTGCAGCACGCCGCCGGCCGCGTTGCCGTACAGCGCCGACGCCGGCCCGCGCACCACCTCCGCGCGCTCCAGCGCGCCCAGCTCGACGTGGTTGAGCGTCGTCTGCCCGTCGGGCATCGTGGCCGGCACGCCGTCGACCAGCACGCGCACCCCCCGCACGCCGAACTGCGTGCGCGCGCCGAAGCCGCGGATCGTGATCTTCTCGCCCAGCGCCGCGTTGAAGCGGTTGTCGGCCTGCACCCCCGGGACCGCGCGCAGCGCCTCGTCGAGCGACAGCCCGGGGCGCGCCTGGCGCACCTCGGCGCGCGTGGTGGCGGCCACCGCGAACGGCGCGCGCAGCGGGTCGAGCGCCGCGCGCAGCACCGTCGTCACCACCGGCGGGAGCGCGCGGGCGCTGCTGTCCCGCCGCGCGGAGTCGGGGCGGGCGGGCTGCTGCGCCCCCGCGCCCGTCGCCGCCGTCAGCCCCGCGAGCGCAGCCGCCGCCAGTCGAGCGTGACGAGCACGGTCGCGACCACGACGATCACGGCGTTGATGGCGCACCATGGGCAGAAGCTCCGGAGGACGACGAACTCGCCGTACTTGAGGCGCAGCGTGAAGAGCAGCGCGGGATACACCAGCACGGAGAGCGCCGCCGTCGGCCAGCGCGCGTCCTCCCACCGCGGCAGGGTGCCGAGCACCGCGACGACGAACACGGCCGCCCAGCCGACCGCGCCGATGAGCGCCACGTCCACGCCGAGGAACCAGCCGTAGGAGCTGAGCTGCACCACCTCGCAGCCGTGCTCCTGCCCGCACGACAGCGTGCCGGCGAGGCCGATCTTCCAGAGGTGCAGGTAGAGCGCGACGATCGAGTCGACGAGCGCGACCAGCGCGAGGGCCATGCGGTAGGTCATGCCGGCACGTTAGTCGGGGGCGCCGGGCGCCGCACGTCCCGCCACGTCTTGGCGGCCGCCGCGCCGACGATCAGCGCGCCCCCCGCCCACGCCAGCGGCGCCGGCCGCTCGCCGTGCGCCGCCCACGCCCACACCGGGTTGAGCGCCGGCTCCACCAGCAGCAGCGTCGACGCCTCCAGCGCCGGCACGTGCGGCATCGCGCTGCTGAGCGCGAGGTAGGCGAGCCCGATCTGCGCCACGCCGAGGTAGCCGACCACCAGCCAGTCGGCGGCGCCGGCGCCGTGCACCGGCAGCGCGAGCGGGAGCCCCACGAGGCACGCGAGCACGTTCCCCGCGACCACCGTCGTCAGCCCCGCGCGCGCGTCGCCGCCGCGGTCGGCGCGCCCGAGCCAGCGCAGCCCGAGCACGGTCCCCGCCCACGCGATCCCGCTCAGCGCGGCCAGCACGTTCCCGCCCACCGGGTCGGGCGCCGTCGCCTGGGGCGCGTCGCCCGCCACGAAGAACAGCGCCATCCCCGCCGCCACGACGGCGACGAACAGCAGGTCGCGCCGCGTCGTGCGCTCGCCGAGCAGCGCGGGGCCGGCCAGCAGCACCCAGAGCGGCGCGGTGCTCTGGAGGAAGATCGCGTTGGCCGACGTGGTGCGCTTGTTGGCCAGGACGAACAGCACCATCGTCGTCGCGTACACCGCGGCCACGCCGAGCACGCGGCGGTCCCAGCGCCCGCGCGCGGCCGGCACCAGCAGCCAGACCGCCAGCGCCGCGATCCCGGAGCGGAAGCTCGACACCTGCCAGCTGGTGAGCGCGGTCGCCTTGATGGCGGCGCCCCCGGTCGAGAAGAGGACCGCGGCGGCGAGGAGGCGCAGCCGGGCGTCGAGGCGGGTCACGGCGGTCGGGGGACTACGGTCGAGGCTGGCGGAAGGGCGGGCGTCGAGCGCAAGCTAGAGGGAGCCGGGGGCGCGCGTCCACGGCGTCCTCCCTCCCCCTCCGTCCGCCGTGTCGCCTCGCCGGTCGCCGCTCGCCCCGCTGCTGCTCGTCCTGCTCGCGCCGCTCGCCGCGCCGCTCGCCGGGCCGCTCGGCGCACAGGCGCCCGCCTGCCGCGACACGCTCTCCGGCGCCTCGCTCACGCGCGTGCGCGTGTTCCTCGAGCCGTCGCTCCCCGACAGCGCGGCGCGCGCCGCCTTCCCGACCGCGCAGCAGCTCGCCGACGCGACGGCCGAGCGCGTGCGGGCCGCCCTCGGCGCCGCGGCCGGCCAACTCCCCGACGCCGACGCGCGCCTCGACTGGCGGCAGCTCGGCGGCGGGGTGACGGTGGTGCTCAAGCGCGGCGCCCCGCTGGCCGTGCGCCCCGACGCCGACGCCACCCCCGCGGTCGCGCTGCTCCGGCGGGCGGTGCGCGACGCCGAGACGGCGAGCGGCCCGTTCTTCTGGGACGATGCGGTGCCGGGCGACTCGCTGCGCATCGTGCTCGCGTACCGCCGCCCGCAGGTCTGGCTCGGCGGCGGCACGGTGGAGATGCGGACCGCGTTCGCGGCGCCGGTGTTCACCCTCCCCGTGCCGGCGGAGTCGGAGCCGCAGGACCTGCAGCGCGCGGCGCCGCAGTACCCCGCGGTCGCGCTCAGCAGCACGGCGTACGGCTCGGTGACGCTCGCCTTCGACGTCGACACCACGGGGAAGGTCGACCCGGCGTCGGTGGCCGACGTGTGGCCCGACGGACGGCCGCGGCCGGCCGGCGACCTGCTGGCCCACTACCGCGCGTTCGTCAACGAGGCGCGGCGCGCGCTGCTGAAGAGCGTCTTCCTCCCCGCGCGCGTGGGCGGGTGCGTCGAGCGGCGGCGCACGCATCGGCAGTTCACCTTCACGATCAGGGAGCACGGCGCGTGAGGCGGCGGCTGGTGCTCGCGGCGGCCGTCCCGCTGCTCGCCGCCCGGTCGGCGCTCGCGCAGCCCGACGCCTGCCGCGCGGCCATCCCCGCCGACTCGCTGCACCCGGTGATCGTCTCGCTCGCGCCGCGGCTGATCGACAGCTCCGCGCGGGCCGCCGAGCCGACGGTGCACCTGTTCGCCGACGCGACGGCCGAGCGCGTGCGGGCCGCCCTCGGCGCGGGGCCCGGTCAGCTCCCGGACGGGTCGGCGCGCCTGCGGTGGTGGGAGAGCGACGGCGCGGTGTCGGTCGTGCTCCGGCGCGGCGGCGGGTTCGCGGTCGACGTCCACGACGTCCGCAACCGCGAGCTCCCGCTGCTCGTCGCCGTCGACACCGCGGGCGCCGCGCTCGTGGCGCGCGCCGCCCGCCAGGCGTTCGACTCGACGGGCCCCTACTTCTGGGACGAGTCGGTGCCGGGCGACTCGCTGCGCTTCGTGCTAGACCTCGTGCCGTCCGGCACCGCGCCCGACGGCAGCCGCGTGTCGCACGGCCGCCCGATCGCCTTCCCCGTCTTCTCGCAGCGCGTGCCCGCGGAGACGCCCGTCGCGCCGCTCCCCGAGCAGTCGCGCTCCCCGCGGTATCCCGCGGGGGCCAAGCGCGACAGCTTCATCGGCACCGTGGTCCTGCAGTTCATCGTGGACACGGCCGGCCGCGCGGTGCCGGGGAGCATCCGCGACGTCTGGCCCGAGCACCGCCCGCGGCTGGAGGGGGAGTCGGCGCAGGCCTACCGGGAGTTCGTCGACGCGTCGCGCGCGGGCGTGCGCGGGATGCGCTTCCGGCCGGCGACGATCGGCGGGTGCAAGGTGCCGCAGCTGGTGGTCGAGCCGTTCGAGTACCGGCTGATCCGCTGACGCACGCGCGGCGGCGGGGCGCAGGGACCGTCGCGCCCCGCCGCCGCGCGACGGGTCCTCCGCTCTCGGGCTACGCCGCGGTCACCGCGTGTAGTCGCCCCACTTGCGGATCGCCTTCTGGCACGACGGCCACTGCCCGGCCGTGCCGCGGTTCACCTCGCCGAACCGCACGGCGCGCTCGCGCGACACCGTCTGCGCGTCGTCCGCGGCCAGGTAGGCGAGCATGGCGACGAGCGTCGCGTTCGCGCGCACGTCGTCGAAGCTCACCTTGTCGTACGTGTCGCGGTTGGTGTGCCAGGTGTAGGTGCCGTAGTCCCACCCCGCCGAGCCGAGGGAGAACGCCGGCGCCCCGGCACAGACGAACGACGCGTTGTCGCTCCCGCCCGCCGACGGCGCGCCCGGGAAGCGGTACTGGATCTGGCTGGTCAGCTCGGGCGGCAGCCGCGACGCCCAGCGCCCCCACGCCTCGCCGGCGCCCACGAGCCCCGACGGCGACACGTTCACGATGCGCCCGGTGCCGTTGTCCTGGTTGAACAGCGCCTGCAGCCCCTTCACCACCTCCGGGTGGTCCTCGACGTAGGCGCGCGAGCCGTTGAGCCCCTGCTCCTCGCTCGTCCAGTGGCCGGCGATGATCGTGCGCTTGGGGCGCGGGTACGCCTGCGCGAGGAGGCGCATCGCCTCGGCCATGATCACCGTGCCCGTCGCGTTGTCGGTCGCGCCCGAGCCGGCGTCCCACGAGTCGAAGTGCGCCGAGAGGACGACGTACTCCTCCGGCTTCTCCGTGCCCTTGATGGTCGCGATCGTGTTGAACGTCGGCGCGTCGGCCGTGAAGGCGTTGTCCGAGCGCACCTTCAGCGTCGGCCCCTGCCCCTTCTCGGCGAGGCGGTACACGAGCGTGTAGTCCTCGCAGCTCAGGTCGAGCGCGGGGGTGCGCTCGTTGCGCGCGTAGAAGACCTTGTTGACCCCCCAGCCGCCCTCGTACCGCGACGCGACGGCGCCCAGCGCGCCCGCGCGCTCGAGCGCGAGGCCGAGCGTGCCGGTGCCGAGCGAGAGGTTGTAGCCGGTCTTGCGTACGCGCTCCGTCCACGCGGTGCGGATCGAGTCCCGCTCCTTGCGCACGCGCGCGAGCGTCTGCGGCGTCGCCCAGCGCTCCCAGTTGTCGTCGGGGCGGCAGGTCGGGTGCGGCTGCGACACGAGCACGAACTTCCCGCGCGCCTGCGGCAGCCAGGCCGCGAACGCCGCGCTGTCGGCCACGTCGGGGAGCGCGATCACGGGGCCGCTGACGTCGCGGCCGTTGGTGCCCGGGCTCCACGCCAGCGTCGTCCCCTCGAGCGAGCGCACGCGCGGCGTCACGAGGTCGACGTGCGTGGTGCCGCGGCGCCAGCCGCGCCAGGTGCCGACGCGCTCGTTGGTCGCCTGCACGCCCCACGAGGCGTAGGTCTTCGCCAGCCAGTCGTGCGCCGACTGCATCTGCGGCGTGCCGGTGAGGCGCGGGCCGATCGAGTCGGTGAGCACCTGCATCAGCGGGATGACGCGCGAGCTGTCCATCCCGAGCGCCCAGATCCGCGAGAGCACGGGATTGGCGACGGGGATCTGCTGGGCGGCGGCCGGCGCGGCCGCGCCGGCGGCGAGGGCCGCTGCGACCGCGAGGGAGGCGGGGCGGATCAGGGGGAACTCCTGGTGAGGGGTCGGCCGGATTCTAAGGGAGGACCGGCGCCCCGCATACGCGACCCCGAACGCAGACGTTGCCCGAACAGACCCCGGCATGCCACCTTGTAGCCCCGCATGCCCGCCACCGCCTCCCGCCGAGCCCCGGCGCCCGTGAGCCACGACGCCGACGAGCCGTCCCCGCTCCTCCGCCTGCTCGACGCGGCGGAGGAGGCCGGGGAGCTGGACGTGCGGCAGGTGGCGGGCGCCCTCGGGATCGGGACGCCGGCCCTGCGCGCCGCGCTCGCGCGCCCCGACGCGCTCGACCGCCGGCAGCGCGAGGCGCTGGGGATCGCGCTCCCGCTGCACGCGGGGCGGTGGCGCACGATGGTCGGGAGCGGCCCGCCCCGCGACGCCGCGCCCGCCGACGACGCGCCCCCGGCCGCGGCCGCGCCGCAGTCGGTCGCCGAGGCGCTGGAGCGCGCGG
>NZ_JARGEK010000509.1 GCF_029211165.1 Roseisolibacter sp. H3M3-2 | reverse complement strand
GCGGCGTACGCCGGCACCGTCGGCGCGCCGGCGGCGGTGGCCCGCGCGCGGTTCGGCGAGCTGCTGGCGCTCCGAGGCGACCGCGGGGCCGGCGCGTGGCTGCGCGGTCTCGGCGACCTGGTGGCGCGTGTCCCGGTGCCGGACGCCGCGTTCGACGTCGACACCCCCGAGGACGCCGCACGGCTCGCCGCGACGCCGTCGCGGCCGACTTGACCGGCGGGAAGCCCGCGCCGTACCGTCTCCCCTCCGACGCGCCCCGACGAGGATCCCGTGCCCCTGCCCCGCCGCCGCCCTTCGCCGCACCGCTTCGGCGCGCTGCTCGCGGGGGCGCTGCTCGCGGCGGCCGCGGTCCCCGCCTGCCGCCCGTCGCCCAGGGCCGACGCGTGGGCCGCGGCGCCGGCCCCGATCGACCTGGCCGCGCAGACGGCGGCGCTCTCGGAGCCCGGCGGCTACTTCGACTCCGACAACCTGATCTCGAACGAGCGCTCGTACCTGCACGTGGTCGGCGCGCTGAAGCGGCTCGGGGTGCGCGGCGGGGCGTACATCGGCGTCGGGCCCGACCAGAACTTCTCGTACATCGCGCACGTGCGGCCGAGCATCGCGTTCATGCTCGACGTGCGTCGCGACAACCTGATCGAGCACCTGCTGTTCAAGGCGGCGTTCGGCGCGGCGCGCACGCGCGTCGAATACCTGGCGCTCCTCACCGGGCGCGCCGCGCCGGCCGACACCGAGGCGTGGCGCGGCCGGTCGGTCGAGCAGCTGGTCGCGGCCATCGACAGCACGAAGGTGACGCCGGCCAGCGAGGCCGCGGCGCGCGCGGCGATCCTGGAGGGGGCGCGGCGCACGCGCGTCCCGCTCACCGAGGCGGAGCTGGCGACGCTGTCACGCTTCCACGGCGAGTTCATCGCCAACGGGCTGGACCTGCGGTACACGAGCCGCGGGCGCATCTCGCGCGCCTTCTACCCGACGCTGCGCGACCTGCTGCTGGAGCACGACCTCGAGGGGGAGCGCACCAACTACCTGGCGCGCGAGGAGGACTTCCAGTTCGTGAAGGGGCTGCACGCGCGCGACCTGATCATCCCGGTCACGGGGAACCTCGGCGGCGACCACGCGCTGGCGGCCGTGGGGCGGCTGGTGGCCGCGCGCGGCGAGCGGGTGTCGGTGCTCTACACGTCGAACGCCGAGGACTACCTGATGCGCGACGGGCTGTTCCCGAAGTTCGCGCGCAGCGTGGCGGCGCTCCCGCGGGACGCGAAGAGCGTGATCATCCGGAGCTACTTCGGCGGCTTCCGCGGCGCGCACCCGTACTCCGTCCCCGGCTACACGAGCACGCAGCTGCTGCAGTCGCTCGACGCGTTCGCGGCGCAGCAGGCGGCGGGGACGCCGAGCTACGTCGAGCTGGTCACGCGCGACGCGATCGACCCCCGTCCCCGCCCCTGACCGCGGGCGCCCGCGCGCTCAGCGACGCGCGCGGGCGAGGGAGCGGAAGTACTCGTCGACGAGCGAGCGGAAGGCGGGCGGGACGTCGCTCCCGCCCCCCTGCCGCGGCGGGTCGCCGGCCTCGCCGGCCAGGCGGCGGCGGAGCGCGAACTCCAGCGCCTTGAGGCCGTCGGCGACGTCGGTCTGCAGCCGCTCGAGCGTCGCGGCGTCGTTGTAGGTCCCGCGCCCCTCGAGGCCGCGCATGCGGTCGATCAACTGGTCGAGCTCGCGCGTGCCCATCCCCTGCTGGGCGAGGGCGCGCCGCAGCTCCTCGGCGTCCTCGCGGCGCTCGCGCGCCTCGCTGGTGAACTGGCGGACGTCCTCGGCCGAGAGGCCGCCGGCGCCCGACGGCGCCCCTCCGCGCCCGTCGCCGCCGCCGCCCTGCATGGAGCCGCCGCTGCGCGCGCCCTGGCCGTTCTGGCCGCCCTGCTGGCCGGAGCCGCCCTGGCCCTGCCCCTGACCCTCGCCCTGCCCCTGGCCCTCACCCTGGCCCTGCCCTTGGCCCTGGCCCTGCTGCCCGCCCTGCCCCTGCCCGCGCCCCTGCTGGCCCTGCTGGCCGGTCTGCGCCTGCCCGTTCTGGCCCTGCTGCCCCGGCTGGCCGCGCGGCCCCTGCTGGCCGTTCTGTCCGGGCTGTCCGTTCTGCCCCTGCTGCCCGGCGCCCGGACGCCACGCGGCCTCCTGCCGCTGCCGCAGCCGCTCCCCGAACGACGACATCCCCTGCGCGAGCTGGCGCGCCCGGTCGAGCGTCTGCCCCGGCCGCGCCGCGCCGCCGCCCTGCGCCGCGCCCGCGGCCTCGGCCACCCGCCGCCGCACGTCGTCGAGGTTCGCGCCGATCTGCTCCTCGAGGTTGCGCACGTAGTCGGGCGCGCCCTGCCGCAGCAGCTGCTTCGAGAACCGCACCTTGTCGAGCACGCGGGTGTCGCGGATCGCGTTCGCCCCCTCCTGCAGCTTCCGCGCGGCGTCCGGCTGCGCCGCCCGCGCCTCGCGCGACGCGCGGTCGAGGTCGCGCTCCAGCGCCGCCACCCCGGCCGCCAGCGAGTCCTTGCGCGCGTTCAGCTCCGCCTCGGGCGCCCCGAACCGCCCCTCGCCGCGCGCCACCCCTTCCGACTGCCGCGCGATCTCGCGCTTCGCCTGGGCCAGCGCGACGCCGAGCCGCTGCAGCGCCTCCGCGTCCTGCCCCGCGCGCCCGTCGCGCGAGTCGGCCAGCGC
>NZ_JARGEK010000508.1 GCF_029211165.1 Roseisolibacter sp. H3M3-2 | reverse complement strand
CTCCTTGGCCCACAGAACGACATGGCTACGATCCGACTTACCAGGCGCCGGGCCAGCCCCACCGCGCCGCCCCGCGCGAACGCGCGCAACGCCGCGCCGTGCAGCACCCGGTCCGCCGGGTCCTCGGCCGGCGCCGGCGACGCGCCCGACGAGGCGAGCGCGCGCGCCGCGTCGCCGGCGCCGCGGCCCACCAGCACGTCGCGGAGCGGGCGCGCGCCGTCCACCCGGCCGGCGGCCGACGTGTGCAGCAGGCGCCCCGCGTGCCCCAGGCGGAAGCGCACGCCCGTCAGCAGCACGGGGCCGCTCAGCGGGATGGTGCGCGTCGTCGTCGCCGCGCCGCAGACGAGCGTGGGGCTCGCCGCGATCGCGTCGGCCAGGTCGCGCCGCGACGCGGCGGTGCCGCCGGCGCGCGCCGCCGCGTCGACGAGCGCCGCGTCCAGCGGCAGCCGTACTGCGACGTCGACGTACCCGTCGACGACCACGCGCCAGTACGCGTCCGGGGTGGCGCCCGCGGGCAGCTCCAGCTGCCACAGGTACTCCACCAGCGGATCGAGGTCCGGAGGGGCGGGGGCGAGCGTCAGCCGACCGGAGGTCGGCGCCGCCGCGTCGGCGGGCGACGGCGGTTCGGTCAGGAGGGCGGGTGCCATCGGCATCTCTGGGTCCGTGTTCAGCCCCCCAAGATGCGACCGACCCTCCCCGCCGCCTTGTACGAATGCGCCACGCGGCCCCGCCGGCCCCCCGCGCCGCGGACCGCGGTCCGGTCTGCGGCACGGGCGCGGCGGCACATGCCGGGCTGTGCGGCGGGCGGCAGCAGCGCGGGCGGCGTCAGCGCAGCCGCCGGCCGACGATCGGTCCCGAGAGGTCGTCGATCACCCAGCGTCCCTCCACCGAGTCGCCGACCGCCCGCAGGCGCACCGACATCGCGCGCCCGTGGTCGGCCGACGGCGCGAGGAAGTCCCACTGGAACTGCGCGGAGTCGCCGGCCAGCCGGAACCAGTCGAGCAGCCCCGGCGGCCCGTGCACCACGACGGCGTGCGCGGTGTCCTGCCGCGCGACGACCAGCGTCGCCACCCGCACCGCGCCGCCGGAGGCCGGCCCGTCGGGGAAGTCGGAGCCGCGCAGCTCCCACGTGCCGACCCAGGTGAACGCGGGCGCCGGCGCGAGCGCTCGCGTGGCCGGGACCGCACGCGGGCCGCCGCATGCGACGGCCGCCAGCGCGGCGAGCGCGGCGACGGCGGCGCGCATCGAGTTCGAATGCGAAGGGAAGAAGGAATTCTGACGGAGCATCGTCGTGTACGGTGAGGTGAGGCCCGCGGCAGCGCGCGCACCGAGGCGCGGCGCGGACCCGACGGAGCGCGCACGCTGCGCGCGCACGACGTGCCGTCGCTTGAACGATTGCGTCGCGCGGGTCGCGCGAGTCGCACGCGGCGCGTCGCGTTCGTGCAAGCGCGGCGCGCGGATCCGCGGCATCCATCCGGTCCGCGCGTGCGACCACCCGTCGCCACGCGGCGGCGGGCGTCGCGCCCGCACGACTCACGATCGCGCCACTTCCACGTCGAGTTCATATCCCATGCGTCACGCTCCCGGCACTCGCACGCCCTCCGGCACCGCGCGCACGACCGCGCGTATCGCCGCCGCCCTCGCCCTCGCGCTCTCGGCTGCCTGCGACAGCGACGACTACGACGCCGTCGCGCCGTCGGCCCCGCCCGCGCCGCAGCCCACCGCCGTCGTCACCGCCAGCGGCGACGTCGCCGCGCGCGTGGCGGAGTTCCGCACGCTGCTCGGCGACCCCGCCAACGGCGCCGCCGCCGGGCAGCAGGCGGGCGGCCGCCGCGAGATCAGCTGGGACGGCGCCGGCGCCAACCCGTTCAACAACCGCAACGACTTCCCCGCCGACTTCTTCAACACGACCGCGCGCAACGGCGCCGTCTTCACCACGCCGGGCACCGGATTCCGCAACGACAGCACGCGCTTCGCCGACGTCGACGCCAGCTACGCGGCGCAGTTCGCGACATTCTCGCCGACCAAGGTGTTCGCCCCGGTCGGGAGCCACGTCATGGACGTGCACTTCCGCGTCGCCGGGGAGCAGACGCCGGCCGCGGTCACCGGCTTCGGCGTCGTGTTCAGCGACGTCGACCGGCTCGGGCCGACCACGCTCGAGTACTTCGACCGCGACGGCCGCAGCCTCGGGAAGGTGACCGCGCCGGCGCGCAGCGACGCCGCCGGGCTGTCGCTCGCCGGGCTGCGCTTCGCCGACCCGATCGTGGCGCGCGTGCGCGTCACCGGCGGCACGGGCGCGCTCGGCGCCGGCGTGCGCGACGTGAGCGCGGGCGGCACGCACGACCTCGTGGTGCTCGACAATTTCGTCTTCGGCGAGCCCGTCGCGCTGCCGCCGCGCTGATCGCGCGCGCGAACGGCCGGACCGTCGGGGCGACGCCGAGCGAGGCGCCCGACGGTCCCGCCGGCGCGGCCCCTCCCCTCCCCAGGACCACCGATGCGCTGCACCATGATGCACCCGTCCCTCTTCGCCGCCGCCGCCACGCTCGCCGCGGCCGCCCCCGGGCACCTCGTCGCGCCGCTGCTCGATCCCGACGAGACCCCTGTCCCGACCCCCGAGCGCGCGCCCGACGCCGACGACGCGCCGCCGGCCGGGCGCGGGCCGCACCGATGAGGCGCGCGCGCGTGGCCGGCGCGGTGCTCGGCGGCGT
>NZ_JARGEK010000507.1 GCF_029211165.1 Roseisolibacter sp. H3M3-2 | reverse complement strand
GTCCCAACTCCTTGGCTCACAGAACGACATGGCTACGATCCGACTTGCCGGCGCGCGCAGCGCGCGCGCGAAGCTCCCCAGCCACGCGCACGCGCACGCGCCGCACAGGCCGGCCCGGACGGCCAGCAGCCGGCGCGGCACGCGCGGCCGGCGCATCACTCCTTGCCCAGCCGGCGCTTGAGCGCCGCCAGCCGCGCCTCGGCGTCGGCCTCGCGCGTCGCGCGCGCCTGCTGCCGCCCCAGCGCGTCGATCTCCTCGCGCAGCGGCGCGTGCGGGTCGAGCAGCTCGTCGACCTGCGCCGCCGCCGCGGCCTCGGCGGCCCGCGGCGACACCTCGCCCGGCGCGCGCAGCGGGACGCCGTCGATCGCGCGGCGGAGGTCGACCGTCATCTCCGCGACCTCCCGCTCGACCAGCGCCAGCTCGGCCTCCTGCGCCGCCACCTTCTGCTCCAGCACGCGCACGCGCTCGGCCTGCAGCGCCTCGAAGCGGTCGGCCACGCCGACCGTCTCCTGGTCGCCGATGTCGGCCGCCATCGCGCGGCGGCGGCGGATCGTGTCCAGCTCCGCGCGCCCCTCGGCCAGGCGGCGGCGGGCGACCTCGACCCCCTGCTTGAGGTCGTCGATCCCCATGCGCGCGCGCACGACCGAGTTCTTCATGTCCGCCAGCACCGCACGCCGGTCGTCCGGCGAGCGCGCGGCGTCGAGCATGGCGCGGAAGGAGTCGCGGAGCTGTTCGAACATCCGGGGCGCGGGCCGGCGGACGGGGGGGAGGAAGCGGCGGGCGGGACGGTGGTGGATACGCACGCGGCGGCGATGGGGATTCGCCGCCGCTCAGGACAAGACCCGTTCCACACCGCGCCCGGCAATCGACCGAGCCGGGCGGGCCCGCGCAAGAGCGGGCGCCGCCCGAGGACGACGGTCAGCTGGCGAGGCGGTAACGGACCTCGTCCCGCACCTGCCGCATCAGCCGCTCCGGCGTGTGGCGGTGCGGGAAGAGGAGCCGGTCGCTCACCCGGTTCAGCGCGCACCGCACCCGTCCGAAGCGCTCGGCGACGGCGGCGTACAGCCCCTCCAGCCCGTATTCGGCGGCCAGCCGGTGGTCGGCCGCCAGCTGGAAGCCGCGGCGTCCCATGGCCTCGTAGTAGTCGAGGTCCGGGCCCCCGCGCCGCCAGCGCAGGTGCTCGACCCGGTCGGGGAACAGCCCGCTGAGCCAGAGCGCGTAGTTCCCGAGGTGCGCGCGCACCAGGAAGCTGCGCCGCACGTCCGACGACTCGATGGCCGCGAGGAGCGCGGAGAGCGTGTCGTACCGCTCGTCGTCCGACTCGCCGATGCGGGTCGCGCGCTCGCGGACCCCGAAGTGGAGGACCAGCGCCGCCACGTAGTCGGCGAGGGCGCGGTCGTCCTCCCCCACCTCGCGCAGCGCGTGGCGGACCACGACGTAGCAGAACAGGGGGAGCGAGGCGCAGGCGCCCTGCCCCTGCTCGAGGAGGGCGCGGAGCAGGCGCGGGTCGTCGAGGAGCGGGTCGAGCCCGCGGTCGACCAGCGTCCGCTCGACGATCTCGCGCTGCTCGGGGTCGTCTCGGGCGACGAGGCGGAGGGCGAGCTGCGCGTCGCGTCGATCGAGCCGGCTGCGAACGTCGGCGAGGATCATCGAAGGCCTCCTTGCGGTCGCGGGTCTGCGTGCGGACGACGGGTGCCCGACGCTCCGGTACCCCGATGCGTCGAGCTCGGTGCTCCCTTCTCGCAAGTATCGGTCGCGCGCGCGCCGATCGACAGCCCGAACTCCAAGCGGGACAACGAGTTGTCAGCACTCGTGCCCGCTGAGTGCCAGCGGGGGCCGGCAGCGGTGCGCGCGGCGGGTGGCGGGGCGGGCCGGCGGCGCCCTAGGTTTCGCGCGCCGCGGCGGCGGGTCCGGCCGCGAAGCGCGTGAACCCCGGAGAGTCGTGCTCTACGTCTGCATCCCCGTCCACAACGAGGCGGCCACCATCGGCGTGCTGCTCTGGCGCATCCGCGCGGTGCTCCAGGACTACACGCGAGAGTACGAGGTGGTGGTGTTCGACGACGGGAGCACCGACGCCACGGCGGAGGTGCTGGAGCCCTACCGGCGCGTGCTCCCGCTGACGGTGCTGCGCAGCGCGACGCGCCGCGGCACCGCGGCGGCGGTGGACGTGCTCTGCCGGCACGTCGCGGGGCACACGCGCTACCCGCGGCGCGACGCGGCGGTGTTCATGCAGGGCGACTTCACCGACCGCCCCGAGGACCTCCCCGAGCTGGCCAAGCGGTTCGAGGGCGGGGCCGACCTGATCGTCGGCCGCCGGCCGCCGACCGAGCAGCAGCCGCTCCCGGAGCGCCGGCTGCGGAAGCTCGCGCCGTGGGTGCTGCGCCCGTTCGTGCGCGCCGAGGGGCTGGACGACCTGGTGACCGGCTTCCGGCTGGTGCGCGTGTCGGTGCTGCGCGACCTGGCGCGCGCGCGGGGCGACGCCCCGGTCGCCGAGGGCGCGGGGTGGGCGGCGCTGGTCGACTTCGCGCTGGCAGTGCTGCCCTTCGCGCGCCGCGTCGAGGTGGTCGACCTCCCCGGCCGCTACGACCTGCGCCCGCGCGAGTCCCGCCTCGACTGGTGGCGCGACCTGCGGGTGCTGGCGGGCTACGCCTGGCGCGCGCGCGGCCGCCGCGTCGCCGCGGGCTCCCGGCTCGGCGAGCGCGCGCCCGAGC
>NZ_JARGEK010000506.1 GCF_029211165.1 Roseisolibacter sp. H3M3-2 | reverse complement strand
CAGCCGGCGCGGTCGGCGGCGGCGCGCCCAGCGCGGCGGCCAGCGGGACGGGGACGAGGCGCCTCACCGGACGCGCACCGGCAGCCGCCGCGTCTGCCCCTCGACCGTCACGCTCAGCACCGCGTCCATCGCCCGCGCCGGCGTGAAGTCGAAGTCGTACGTCTCGCCGACGCCGAAGCGCCCGAGCCGCGCCGGCCGCTCGGCGCGCAGCGTCGCGGGGAGGTCGACGCCGTCCTTGGCGCGCGGGCGCCAGCGCAGCGGCACCGTGTCCGACGCCGCCGTCAGCCGCACGACCGCCGGGCCGTTGGGGTGGATGTTCACGAGGCGCAGCCGCGCGGTGCGCCCGGCGGCGAGCGTGATCGGCGGCGGCGCGCGCCGGCCGTTCAACGCCAGGCGCGGCACCGTGTCCCCGTCGAGCGCGTCGCCGATCATCACCACGCGGTCGGCCGCCGGGTCCCACGGCTCGCCGGGCTCCAGCACCAGCAGCGGGCCGTACATCCCGGTGACGAGCTGCGGCCCCTCGTCCATGTGCGTGTGGTAGATGAAGGTCCCCGCGCGCGGCGGCGTGAAGGCGACCGCGAACGAGTCCCCCGGCGCGACCAGCGGCGCCACGCTCCCGCGCGTGCGGCTCCACCCCGACACGCCGTCGTAGACGCTCTCCAGCTCCATCCCGTGCCAGTGCACCGTGGTCGGCTCGCGCAGCCGGTTGACGACGGTGATGCCGACCGTCTCGCCGCGGGTGAGCACGATCGGCGCGCCGGGCACCTCGACCGAGTCGGCGCGCGGCGGGGCCCCGCGCTGCAGCACGAAGCCGCGCGGCACCTGCCGCTTCGGGGTCGCGGCCCCGCGCTGCTGCGCCAGGAGCCGCAGCCGCCGCGCCGGCGCGCGCTCGGCCACCGCGATCGCCGCCGGCGCGTCGTCGCGGTCGCGGACGGCGACCCCGAGGACGAGCCCCTCCATCGCCGTGGTGGCGTGCCGCTCGACGTCGTGCGCGTCGTGGGCGCGCGCGCTGTCGGGGCGCTCGGGGAACGGCGTCACGTGCGCGCGCATGTGGCAGTGCATCAGCCAGCGGCCGGCGCGCGTCGGCACCCACTGCATGGCGAACGTGCTGCCGGGCACCATCAGCTCGGTGACCACGGTGCGCCGCGCGTCGGGGGCGTACGTCGTGTCGGCGTTGCGCTCGCCGCGCGCGGTGACGTCGAAGTGGAAGCCGTGCAGGTGCATCGGGTGCGGGAGGTAGCTCCCGTTCAGCCACCGCCACCGCACCGTGTCGCCCACGGCGTACGCGAGCCGCTCGCCGTCGGGCCACGAGCGGCCGTTGATGGCGCGCTCGAACACGTCCTCCTTCTTCCTGTTGCGTACCGTGTCGTCGGGGAAGAGGTCGAGCACCGTGATGACGAGGATCCGCTCCGCCGGGTCGGGGCGCGCCCCCGCCGGGTCGACGACGATCGCGCCGGTGAGCTGCGAGTCGCGCCACGGGCGGTCGGCGAGCGGCGAGCGCGTCGTCGTCCCCCAGTACAGATAGGAGCCCGGGGCGCCGGCGCGGAACGCCACCTCGCGCTCGGCGCGCGGCGCGAGCTGCAGCGTGTCGTCGGCGACCGCGATCCCGGTCCCGCCGCGGAGCCCGTGCACGACCAGCGTCGAATCGAGGTCGTTGCGCACGCTCACCCGCACCTCGGCGCCGGCGTGGGCGCGCAGCAGGGGCCCCGGGATCCGCGGCGCCCCGCCCTCCTCGGCGAAGGCCAGCACCGTGACGGTCGTGTCGACGCGCGCGGTGGGATGCCAGGTGGCCGAGCGCGCGACCAGCCGCAGGCGGAGCACGCCCCCCTCGACCGCGCCGGCGGGGAGGCGGTTGTCGTTGGGGACGACCGTCTCGGCCTGGCGCGGCGGGGGCGCCAGGGCGAGGAGGGCAACGAGCGCGAGGCGTCGCATGGGCGCGACCGGACGGGGGACGGCGTTTGCCTCGCCGGGGGGCGGGGCGCATCTTGGCGGGGTGAGGGCCGACGGAGGCCCCAGATTCACTGACGCAATCGCCGCGTGGAACCGGACATGCTCGCCGAAGCCCGTCCCGGCAAGGGGGACGGGTCGCTCGACGCCCTGGTGGCGGCCCACTACCCGGAGCTGCTGGCGATCGCCCGCCGCGAGCGGCGCCGCGCCGCCGGCGGGGCCACGCTCGACACCGGGGCGATCCTCCACGAGGCGTTCCTCCGCCTGGCGCGCCGCCGCGAGGCGCGGTGGGAGGACCGGCCGCACTTCCTGGCCGCCGCCAGCGGGACGATGCGCCACGTCCTGGTGGACCACGTGCGCCGCCGCCGGGCCGCGAAGCGCGGGGGGACGCGGGTCGCCGTCACCCTCGGCGACGACGTGGGGGTCGTCGACGCGCGCGACGACGCGCTGCTGGCGCTCGACGAGGCGCTCGACCGGCTGGGCGCGGTGGCGCCGCGCCTGGCGCGCGTGGTGGAGTGCCGGTACTTCGGCGGGCTGACGGAGGTCGAGACCGCCGAGGCGCTGGGGGTCACCGAGCGGACGGTGCGGCGCGACTGGATCAAGGCGCGCGGCTGGCTGCGGGCGTCGCTCGACGGGGCGGCGTGAGCGACGCCCGCGCGCTGGCCGCCCTCCCCGCGGAGTCGTGGCCGCGGCTGGAGGCGCTGGTGGACGAGGCGCTGGACCACCCGCCGGCGGCGCTCGACGCGCTGGTCGCGGCGCGGTGCGGCGGCGAC
>NZ_JARGEK010000505.1 GCF_029211165.1 Roseisolibacter sp. H3M3-2 | reverse complement strand
CCGCGGCCAGCGCGCCGAACGCCCAGGCCGTCGGCACCCCCGCGTCCGACAGCGCCAGCCACACCGGCCGCGCGGGGAGGGGCGGCAGCGCGAGCATCCGCTCGCCGCGCCCCCACGCCAGCGCCAGCGGCGCCTCGGCGGTGAGGAAGGGGACGTCGGCCCCGAGCGGCGCCGCGAGCCCGAGCAGCCCGTCGGCGGCCAGCGGCGTCGCCGCCAGCGCGCCGAGCGCGCGCAGCACGGCGCCGGCGTCCGCGCTCCCGCCGCCGAGCCCCCCGCCGACCGGGATCCGCTTCCGGATCTCGATCGCGTGGCCGTCCGGCCAGCCGGTGGCCGCGCGGTACGCCTCGGCCGCGCGCCACGCGAGGTTACGCTCGACCGGGCCGAGGTCGGCGCCGCCGCAGTCGAGCGACCGCCCGCGCACGCCGACGCGCACCGTCACGTCGTCCCCCAGCTCCAGCCGCTGGAACAGCGTCTCCAGCTGGTGGTAGCCGCTGTCCTCGCGGGCGAGGACGCGGAGGAAGAGGTTGACCTTCGCCTGCGCGACGACGCGCGCCTCGCGCACCGACGGGCGTGCGCTCACGCCGCCGGCGCGGCGGGCGCCGCGGCCACGTCGCGCAGCTTCACGCCGAGGCGCGCGAAGTAGACCGCGCCCATCACCGTGATCGGGATGAACGACAGCAGGTGGTAGGCGAGCGCCCAGCTCACCGCGAGCGTCCGGTCGACGCCGTAGACCGCCAGCCCCACCGTCGCCGCCCCCTCGAACACGCCGAAGAAGCCGGGCGACGACGGGATGGCGACGGCGATCCCGAGGATCCCCTGCAGGAAGAGGGCGGCTGAGAACGGGACGTCGATCCCGATGGCGACGAAGCCCAGCCAGAGCGCGAGCGCGTGCACGAGCCAGTGCACCAGCGTCCACCCGAACACCGCGGCGAAGCGCCCCGGGTGGCGCAGCGCGCCGAGGCCGTCGGCGAAGGTGCGCACCGCGCGGGCGCCCGCCTCCTCGACGCGCGGCAGCACGCGCCGCGCGACCGCGCGGAACGCGGCCTCGAACAGGTGCGGCACGGCGATGAAGACGTACAGGCCGACCAGCAGCACCACGACCATCAGCGCCCCGCCGCGGGCGAGCATCGGCACCGACTGCCCCCACACCCGCACGCCGGGGGGGAACGCGGGGTCGAGCAGCGCGCCGAACATCAGCAGGAGCAGCACGATCGCGTCGAACACGCGGTCGACCGCCAGCGACGCCAGCGACGCCGGGAAGCCGACGCGCGGGACCTCGCGCGTCAGCGCGAACGCGCGCGCCAGCTCGCCGGCGCGCGCGGGGACGACGTTGTTCACCATCATCCCGATCGCGGTCGCGCGCCACAGCGGCCCGAACGGGAGCACGCCGGCCGCGGGCTCGAGGATCGTGCGCCACTTGCGCGCGCGGATCGGGAAGATCGTCGTCCCCAGCGCCGTCGCGAAGAGCAGCAGCGCCCAGTTCGAGCGCGCGACGGCCGCCCACACCTCGCCGAGCGGCTCGCCGCGCAGCGTCCACCACAACAGGAGCGCGCTCAGCGCGAGGCCGAGCGCGCTCCGCCAATCGAATCGCATCGGATCGTCCGCGCGGTCAGTCGACCGCGACCAGGTCGAGGAGGTCGAAGAGCTCGTCGAGCAGCGCCGCGTCGGGGGGCGGCGGGCTGGCGCGCAGCTGGTCGCGCACCTCGCGCGCCCGGGCCAGCGCGGCGCGCCCGCGGTACAGCAGCTGCTCGACCGGCACGACGTCGCCGGCCGGCTCCGCGGCCGCGGGGGGCGTCGCGGCGCGCGTGGCTGCGGCCGGCGGCTCGTCGGCCAGCGTCGCCGACATCGAGGCCATGCCGGTGATCCCGCTCTCTAGTAGCACCAGCAGCGCCGCGCCCGAGGCGGGGCGTACCGCGTCGCCCGCGGCGGCCGGCGTCGGCCGCGCGGGCGTGGCGGGGGCCGACACCGCCGGTGTCGCAGGTGTCGCCGCGGTCACGGGCGCCGCCTGCGGCGCGACCGCCGCCTGCGCGACCGCGGGCTGCGGACGGACCGGCGTCGGGCCGCGCCCGGTGGGGACCGCCGCCATCGCGCCGCCGGGGGTCGACCGCGCCCACGTGGCGCCCGCGCTCTCGATCAGCGCCGCCGCCGCGCCGTCCACCGTGTCCAGCGCGCGCTCGTCGAGCGCCGCCAGCGGGGCCTCGCGCGCCACGCAGAAGTTGACCACGGGGCGGACGTCGTAGCTCTCGGCCAGGTCGCGCTGGTCGCGCAGCTCCGCCCGCAGGTCCTCGCCGAGCGTCAGCCGCGCCGCGTCGGCGCGCGCCGGCAGCCGCAGCGCCTCGCCGAGCGCGCGCCGCAGCGCCGAGGCGAGCGGCACCGCCGCCTGGCGGAAGCGCTGGTCGGCGGTGATCGGCGGGGAGGGGGCGCGGTGCACCACGTGGTCCACGCCGTCGTCGGGGGCGAGCGCGCGGATCGGCACGATCGCGTGCGCGCCGGTGCCCCCGGCCGCCGCGGGGGCGTTCCCGAGCAGGGTCTGCAGCCGCTCGGCGCGGGCGAGCGCGTCGGCGGCGTCGGACGCGGTCCAGGCGCGGGCGGCGCGCAGCAGGCGGCGGAACGCCTGGCCGGCGGCGGCGAGCGCCGCGCCCGCGCCGGCGTTCCACGAGAGCCGCCCCTGCTGGATCGCCCCGCCCACGCGCCCCAGCGCCTCGGCCAGCGACGCCAGGTCCGGCTGCCGCG
>NZ_JARGEK010000504.1 GCF_029211165.1 Roseisolibacter sp. H3M3-2 | reverse complement strand
GCCGCGCGCGCGTCCACCGCCTCGGCCAGGAGCCCGAGCAGCGCGCGGTGCGACGAGTCCGCCTGCTGCGCCACCGTGCGCAGCGCCGCCGCGTGCGCGGCCTCCAGCGCCCGCTCGGCGGGGACGCGCAGGTCGGGCTGCACGCCGTCGCGCTCCCACTCCTTCCCGGTCTTCGGGTCGGTGACGCGCGTGATCGAGACGCTGACGACGAAGCCGTGCCCCGCCGGCACCGCGCGCACCATGTGCCCCGCGCCCGCCGTGCGGTCGCCGACGATCGTCGCCCGCCCCTGGTTCTTGAGCACGAAGCTGAACTCCTCCGCCGCCGACCCGGTCCCCTGGCTCGTGAGCACGTAGAGCGGGACGTCGGGGCGCCGCGGGCCCGGGACCCTGGCGACGCTCCGCTCGATCTCGTCGCGCCCGGTGCCGCGCTCGACGACGCGGATCGTCGGCACCGGCGTCTCGCCGAGGAAGTGGCTGAAGACGAGGTGGCTCATCGCGCCGCTCCCGCCGCCGTTGCGGCGCACGTCGACGATCAGCGCGTCGGTGCGCGAGAGGAAGCGCAGCGCGTCGGCCACCGCCTCCTCATAGCCCGGCGCCCCCTGGAAGCCGGTGATCTCGAGGTAGCCGACGTTGCCGGGGAGGACCTCGACCTTCGTCAGCCCGAAGTTCGTGCTCCGCGCCGGCGGCGGCCCGGCCGGCGCGCGCCCCGGCCCCGCGCCGCCCGCGTGCCGCAGCCCGAGGTGCAGGTCGCCGTTCACCGCCCGCAGGTCGGTGGTCACCAGCTCGGCGAACCGCGCGGGGGCCGCCGCCGTGTCGTACGCGCCGGCGCGGAGCCGGGCGCGCAGCCGGTCGGCGATCAGGCGCGCCGTGTCGGCGCTGACGTACATCCGCGCCATGCGGGCGGCGACGGTGTCGATCACCTCGGCGCGGGCGGCCGCGGTGAGGGGGGCGGGCTGCTGGGCGCCGACGGGGGCGGCGACCAGGAGGGCGAGGGCGAGACGGCGCATGGGGACCTCCGGGGGTGAGCGGGCAAAACGTATACGTTTCGCGGGCCCGCGGAGATTCGGACACCCGGGACCCCCGGGCCGGTTTACCGCAGCCGGTCGCGGATGCGCGCCGGGAGGAGGAGGTCGTCCGCGATCGCGGCGATCTCCTCGGCCTCCCGCCACGCCCGCTCCAGCTCGGCGAGCTCCCCCTCCATGGCGCGCCGCTCCTGCTCCGCGTGCGCGGCCATCTCGAGCGCCAGCCGCATCGACGCCGGCAGGGTGCCGAGGAGAAGCGCGCGCCGCGGGTCGGCGCGGCCGGCCGCCGCATCGAGGTGGCGTGCGGCGTCGATGAAGAGCCGGTCGACCGTGCGGGCGCCCTCGAGCACGCCGAGCGCCTCGTCGACGGTGCGGCGCGCGCCGCCGCCGACGTTGACGTGCGGCAGGATGCGCCCGGCGGCGCGGCGCGCGGCGTCGCCGCGCAGCAGGAGCGAGGGCGTCTCGTGGCGCAGCCCCGTCGCGCCGTAGCGCAGCCGCTCGCCGTCGCCCATGTGCGCCACCTCCAGCGCCCAGTCGTCGACGCCGCCCGCGTGCAGCCGCGCGCGCCCCGCGTGCAGCGCCGCGAGCCGGAGCTCGCGCGCGCCGCCGTCGGGCTGCGGGACGTCCACGCGCGCCACGACGCGGCGTCGCATCCACCAGTGCATCCCGGCCTGGTAGCCGAGGCTGACCGCGTTGATCGCGCCGCCGGCGAGGAGGCCGGTGACCGGCCCGCCGACGATCACCGCCGCGCCGACCGCGACGCCGACGCCGGCCAGCCCGATCTGCCGCCGCCGCCGGCGCCCGAACTGGTCGCCGTAGCGCCACGCCGCCAGCTCGCGCGGCGGCGGCGCGCCGACGCGCACCAGCTCCGTCCCGTCGGCCACGCGCGCCAGCCCGACGTTGTCGGTCGCGATGCGCCGCCGCGCGCGCGAGAACAGCGCCTCCGCCTCCTCGATCGCCGCCCACCGCTCCTCGAGCGGCGTGAGGTTCCACCGCGCGCAGCGGCGGCAGACGACCCACAGCCGCCCCTTCGCGGCGTCGTACGCGAGCCGGCGCCCGACGGGGAAGTGCTCCACCGCCGCGTTGCGCCCGAGGTCCGCCTGGCAGAAGAGGCAGCGCGCGTACACGGCGGCGCGCGTCCTAGGGCGCGGGGGCGCGGAGCACGGCGCGCGCGGCGAGCACGCCGCCGCGCGCGGCCCCCTCGAGGGAGCTGGTGTGCGCGGCCTCGGAGGCGCGGTAGAGCCCGGGCAGCGCGTACGCGACGTCGCCGCGCCGCGCGGCGGCGGCCAGCGGCTGCGGGAACTGCGACCAGGGCACCCGCTCGACGGCCACCGGCGACAGCGCGTCGGGGGCGAGCGGCGCGAGTCGCGCGGCGGCGCGCAGCGCGCCGACGATCTCGTCGCCGTCGCGCAGCAGCGTCGCGCCGTCGCGGTCGGCGTGCGCGCCCACCGCCGTGGCGGCGAGCAGGTGGCGCCCGCGGCGCGCGTCGGGCGTCGCGTACTCGGGCGCGACCTCGGTGAGCGTCACCGCGTGCGCGATCGGCGCGTCGGGGCGCGCGCCCAGCCAGATCGCGCGCCCGGGGAGCGGGGCCTCGTCGCACGCGAGGAACGCCGTCGTGCCGCCGAGCGGCCCGCCTGCGGCGGGGGCGGCGACGGCGAGGCCGGCGGCGCGCGCCAGGGCGGCGGCCGCGTCGCCGTCGGTGGCCAGCACGACGGCGTC
>NZ_JARGEK010000503.1 GCF_029211165.1 Roseisolibacter sp. H3M3-2 | reverse complement strand
GGCCGTCGCCGAGCCGACGCCCGCGCCGGCGCGCGCCCCCGGGTGCCTGCGCGCGGAGCTGGGGAGCTGCCCCGGGCCGTGCACCGTCCCGCGCGGCGCGCCGTGGGGCGGCGCCGGCGACTACGACGCGCGGGTGCGCGAGGTGCGCGACTTCCTCGCCGGGCGCACCGACGGCCCGCTGGCGACGCTGCGCGCGGCGATGCACGCGGCCGCCGAGGCGTGGCACTTCGAGCGCGCCGGCTCGCTCAAGGCGCGGCTGGAGGCGCTGGAGTGGCTGGAGGGGCGGCTGCAGCGCTTCCACGCGGGCGCCGACCGGCTGTCGTTCGTCTACCGCGCGCTCGGGCACGACGGCACGGAGCGGCTCTACCTGCTGCGCCGCGGCACGGTGCGCGGCGAGGCCGCGGCGCCGGCGACCGCCGAGGAGGAGGCCGCGCTCGCGGCGCAGCTGCGGCGCGTCTACGCGGGGCCCGACCCGGGGGGCGCCGACATCCCGACGCACGACATGGACGAGTTCTACCTGGTCGCGAGCTGGTTCCGGCGGCACCCCGCGGAGCTGGCGCGCACGACGCCGATGACGCCGACGACGCCCGGGCCGGCCTGACGGAAGCTGCACCATGCTGACCCTGGCGCCGTCCGCCCGGGTCGGCCAGGATGGACGCGGCGCGCCCCGCGCGTCGCACCCTTCCACCCATCCACACGCATGCGCCGCTCCGTCCTCGCGGCCGCCGCCCTCCTGGGCGCGGCCTCGTCCGCCCCGCGCCTCGGCGCGCAGGCCCCGCAGAAGGTCAGCAAGTCCGTCCCCGCCGCCGGCGGCGCCGCCGAGTCGGGCGCGTTCGTCGTGCGCCTCGGCACCGACACCACCGCCGTCGAGCGGTGGACGCGCACCCCCGTCGCCGGCGGCGGCGCGCGCCTCGAGGGCGACGTGGTGAACCGCGCGCCGATCGCGCGCACCACGCACTACGTCGTCGACCTCGACGCGTCGGGCCGCCCGACGCGCGCGGAGCTCGTCACCCGCCGCCCGGACGGGACGCCGGTCCCGAACCAGTCGCGCCGCTCGGTCTTCACCTTCCGCGGCGACAGCGCCTTCGCGGAGGCCGAGCTGCCCGACAGCGTCGCGCGCCTCCGTGCGGCGGCGCCGGCGGGGACCTTCCCGAACGTCACCAACTCGTACGCGTTGTGGGACGCGGCGCTGCGCGCCGTGCGCGCGGCCGGGAGCGACAGCGGGGCCATCCGCTTCTGGGGCGGCGGACCGCAGGTGCAGGCGCTCCCGGTGAAGGTGCGGAACGCCCAGGAGACGATCGTCACCTACTTCGGCGACCCGGTCGCGATGCACTTCGACCCGCAGGGGCGGCTCGTGCACGTCGACGGGTCGAAGTCGACGAACAAGCAGGAGGTGCAGCGCGTCGAGGGCGTGGACGTCGCGGCCACCGCGCGGAGCTTCGGCGCGCGCCCGGCCGCCGGCCAGCCCTCGCCGCGCGACACGGCGCGCGCGACGGTCGGCGCCGCGCAGCTGCTGGTCGACTACGGCCGCCCGTCGGTCCGCGGGCGCACGGTGTGGGGCGGCACGCTGGTCCCGTTCGACGCGATCTGGCGCACCGGCGCCAACGCCTCGACCACGCTAGTGACGTCGGCCGACCTGGTGATCGGCGGGCAGCCGGTGCCGGCCGGGAAGTACTCGCTCTACACCTGGCCCACCGCGCAGGGCTACCAGCTGGTGATCAACAAGCAGACGGGCCAGTGGGGGACGGAGTACGACCAGAAGCAGGACCTCGTGCGCGTCCCGCTGACCGCGACCCCGCTCTCGTCGCCGGCCGAGCAGTTCACCATCGCCATCGAGCCGTCGGGCGCGGCGGGGGGGACGCTGGCGCTGCGGTGGGCGGACAAGCAGCTGGGGGTGCCGTTCACGGTTCGATAAGGGCGAGTTCGGGTCGGGCGAACACGGGTACGACGAACTCGGGTGGGGCGAACTCGGATACTGCGAGTCGCCTCACCCGAGTTCGTCGTACCCGTGTTCGCAGTATCCGTGTTCGCAGTATCCGTGTTCGCAGTATCCGAGTTCGCCGTTCCCGAGTTCGCCGTTCCCGGCCTCCGGCTACCGCGTCGTCCCCCTGAACGTCAACACCACCCCCCCGCTGAACGACGAGCGGCCGAAGCGCATGAACTCCTCGGACTGCGTGATGCGCTGCACGCGCACGACCTCGCCCGAGCGCACGGTGCGCAGGAAGTCCCAGCCGCCCATGTAGTTCCCGTTGACGTACACGCCCACGCCGGCGTCGCCGCCGAGCTGCTGGGCGCGCGGGTCGCCGCGCATGGTGGTCGGCCAGTACGAGGCGAGCACGTCGAGCAGCGACCGCGAGGGGTCCTGCGACAGCGCGGCGCCCTGGATCATGCGCTGCGAGACGTCGCCCGCCGTGCCGCGGACGCGCCGGAAGGAGGCGTCGCCGGCGGCGTCGGGGCGCGCGGACGCGCAGCCGGCCGCGAGGTGGAGCGCGAGCAGGAGCCCGAGGGCGGGGACACGACGGTAGACACCGGGACGGTCGGCACCGAGGGGAGTACGCATCGTCATCTCCGGGCGTCGGCGGCCGCGGCCGCCGCGGATGGGGAATGGCGCCCGCGCCGCCCGCAGGCGCCGCGTCGCACGTCCACGGTAGGGCGCGCCGCCCGCCAGCGATTGGACGTCCCGGCCCGCGGGGCGCGCGTCCCGTCCTGGGCCCAGCCGCGCGCGCGACGTGCGGACCGCGCC
>NZ_JARGEK010000502.1 GCF_029211165.1 Roseisolibacter sp. H3M3-2 | reverse complement strand
GCTCGCGCCGACGCCGGGGATCCACGCCGGCGCGCGCGCGGCGTTCGCGGCGCTCGTGCTGGCCGCCTACGCGGTGTACGTCGTCACCCGCCTCATCGCGCCCGACGAGCGCGCGATGCTCGCGGGCGGGCTGCGGCGGCTGCGCGCCCGCGGGGGGCCGGCCGCCGACGCGGCCTGAGCCGACCCCGGGCCGCTCAGACGGCGCGGAAGAGGAACGCCGCCTGGTCGCCCTCGCCGCGCCGGTTGGCGCGCGCGGCCCGCAGGCGGCCGCGCTGCTTGCCGACCCAGCCCACGTCCGCCCGCGAGAGCGGGACGTCGCGCGCGTACAGCTCGCTCCCCCAGAACTGGATCGCGGTCGAGTCGTGGCGGCGCTCGACCAGGGCCAGCCCGAGCCGCGCCGCCAGCCGCTCCAGCGCGTCGGCGTTCGGGATCACGAGGTGGCGCGGCGCGTCGAGTTGCACCCAGCGGTCGCCGTACCGGCGGAACGCCTCGGACGGCGCGACGGGGACGCGCACGAGGCAGTGCCCGCCCGCGCTGAGCCGGGCGCGGAGCGCGCGCAGCGTCTCCGCCGGCTCGGGGACGTGCTCCAGCGCGTGGTGCATCATGACGAGGTCGAACGTCGCGTCCATCGCCTCCACGGTGCCGCGCAGGAGCCGCACCCGGCCGACGGTGCGGTCGCGGTCGAGGAAGGGGTCGACGCCCGTGAGGTCGCGGTAGCCGACGGCGTCCATCGCGCGCAGCAGCGCGCCCGAGCCGCACCCGACGTCCAGCACGCGCGTGTCGGGCGTCGCCCCCGCCGCGGCGAGCCAGTGCGCCATCCCGGCCGTCGGCGGCGGCTGCAGCACCCCCAACGCGCGCCCGACGGCGCCGCGTCCGGTCACGGCCGCCAGCGCGCTCGCCCGCTTGAGCCGCGCCACCGGCCCGCCGCCCGCCGGCACCTCGAAGCTGTAGTAGCCCGGCGGGTAGTAGTCGCCGAGCGACGCCGGCACGTCGAGCAGCTGCAGCGAGCCGCACGCCGCGCACTCGCCGTAGGTGAACTCGCCGGGGAGCGCGAACTGCCGCTCGCGCGCGGCGAACGTCCGCGCCCACCGGGCGCCGCCGCACATCTTGCAGGCCGCGCTCACCGCGGGGTCACGCCGAGCACGAAGGTCAGGTTCCCCACATCGACCGTGCGCCGGCCGCCGGGGTTCGCGATCCCGTTCTGGAACAGGTAGTTGTACCGGCGCTCCCACGTCGCCTCGCCCTGCACGTCCACGAGCGGGAGGCGCCGCGTGGCGCGCGCGGTGAGCAGCGTCGACACGTCGTGCCGGAAGAAGTTGGGCGCGACCTGCTGGTAGAGCGCGTCGTTGAACCACCGCACGCGCGCGAGTCCGAGGCCGAACGAGCCGTCGCGCGTGACGTAGTCGGTCGCGAGCCACTGCGCCGACGCGCCCGGTCCGACGGCGGCGCCGAGCGCCTGGCCGCGCTGCGTGAATCCCTCGCGCGTCGCGCGCCCGGCGTAGAAGGGGGCGGGGAGCGGGCGGTCGCGGAAGGCGATCGACTGCTCGGTGCTGGTCAGCTCGAGCTCGAAGCGCAGGTAGCGATCGGGGGTCGTGCGGCGGCCGAGCGGCCGCAGCGCGCGCGCGCCGAGCGTGATCGCCGCGCCCTCCTGCGGCGCCGCCAGCAGCTCGCCGACGGAGCGCGGGGTGGTCTGCCGCGCCCACTCGCCGTACACCTCGACGTGGTCGTCCGCGAACACCCAGCGGCCGAAGGCGCCCGTGAGCTGGTCGGCGGCCATCGGGCCGCCGGCGGTGTCGGGCGGCGCCTGCCACCGGAACAGCGCGTCGAGCGTGTGCCCGAGCGCCTCGCTCGAGCGGTCGCCGACGGTCGCGATCACGGCGCGCGTGAGGCCGAGGGTCAGGCCGCGCGCCGCGGCCGGCCGCAGCGTCACCGCGGCGCCGCTGAACGACCGGTACTGCCGGGTCACCGCGCTGTCGAAGAACACCGAGGGCGTCAGCGCGCCGATCAGGTAGCGCGCCTCGACGTCGCCGAGCCGAGTGCGCAGGGGCCGCGCCGTCCGCACGAACGCGTGCGGGAACCCCTCGGCGTTCGCGCTGAGCGTGAGCGCGCTCCAGCGCCCCGGCCCCCAGACCGAGTTCTCCGTCGCCCCGCCGACGTCGAGCGCGCCGACGCGCACCGCGACGGACGACTGCCCCGGCGTCACCCGCGCGTACGAGCGGTCGCCGAAGCGCGACGGGAGGTCGATGGAGCTCGCGCCCACCTGCCACGGCGAGGCGAACGGGCTCCGGTCCGGGCGCCGCACCGGGATGAAGTCGAAGGGCCGGTTCGCGGCGTACGCGACTTCCGGCGCGAACACGGCGCGCAGCGGCCCGAGGCGCGCCTCGACGCCCGCGCGCGCGAGCAGCGAGGTGCCGCGCCCCGCCCACATCGCCCCGTCGTTCAGCGAGAGCGGGATGTCGCTGTTCTGCGCGACCCGGACCGACGGGGCCAGCACGCGCACGGCGAGCCGCCCGGACGCCGATGGCGGCCGGAGCGCCGTCGAGCTGCTGCGCAGCAGGAAGCCCGCGGTGCTCCGCCCCTCCAGCAGCTGGGCGTCGCGCGCGCGCAGCTCCGCGGGCGACCCGATCCACGCGGGGCCCGCCGGCGTGACGCGGCGCGGGGGGCTGTCGGCGGCGGGGCGGGGCTGGGCCGACACGGCGACCGGCCCCGCCAGCAGCAGCGCCGCGGCGCCGGGGGAAGACGCGTGGATCGGGTCGC
>NZ_JARGEK010000501.1 GCF_029211165.1 Roseisolibacter sp. H3M3-2 | reverse complement strand
CGCCGCCCCTCGCTGGCGCCGCGCCCCTCCTCGCGCAGCGTGGCCTGCACGTCGCCGCGCCCCACCGCGAGCGCCGCCGCCAGCCCGACGACGACGAACGTCAGCACCGCCAGCGCCGCCGTCACCGCCAGCGCGCCGCCGTCGAGCACCAGCTCGGCGTACGACGGGAGCGCCGCCAGCGCCTGCCCGCGCAGCGCGCGCAGCGCGACCACCGCCAGCAGGATCCCGAGCGCCCCGCCGGCGACCGCCAGCACCGTGCTCTCGGTGAGGAGCTGGCGCGCCAGCCGCCCGCGCCCCGCGCCGAGCGCCGCGCGCACCGCGAACTCCTTGCGGCGCGACAGCGTGCGCGAGAGCATCGCGCCGGCGAGGTTGGCGCACGTGATCACCAGCACCAGCCCCGCGCTCGCCATCAGGACGACGAGCGCCGTGCGCGTGTCGCCGACCATCGCGTCGCGCACCGGGAGCGTCGCCAGCGACACGCCCGAGTTCCCCTCCGGCTGCTCGCGCGCGATCGCCTCGCCGATGGCCGCGACCTCGCCGCGCGCCTGCTCGACGGTGGCCGTGGCGCGCAGCCGCCCCACGAGCCCGTAGTTCTGCCGCCGGTACGCGCGCACCGGGTCGGCCAGCGCCTGCCGCCAGCCGAGCAGCGGGAAGTAGAAGTCGACCGACCCCTCGGGGCCGACGAAGCCGCGCGGCAGCACGCCGACCACCGAGCGCGGGATCCCGTTCACCAGTACGGGCCGGCCGCCGACGACGGCGGGGTCGCCGCCGAAGTGCCGATGCCACGCCTCGTGGGTGAGGAGCACGCTGAACGCGGTGTCGGCCTGCGCGTCCTCGTCGCGCAGCAGCCGCCCGCGCCCCGCCGCGACGCCGAGGGTGCGGAACAGCTCCGGCTCCGCCCACAGCACCTTCACCACGCGCGGGTCGTCGCCGGCCAGCAGCGTCGCCTCGCGCGGCGTCCCCTCGAACGCGGCCAGCCGCTCGAAGGCGCGCTGCCGCTCGCGCACGTCGCGGATGGTGCCCGCGCTCAGCGGCCCCTTGTCGGTGCTCCCCTGCGCCCAGCGCCCGTACACGCGCACCACGCGGTCGGCGCCGGCGTACGGCAGCGCGTCGAGCAGCACCGACTTCACGACGCCGAACACCGCCGCGTTGGCGCCGATGCCGAGGGCCAGCGTGACGACGGCGAGCAGCGCGAACACCGGCGCGCGGCGCAGCGCGCGCACGCCGTAGCGCAGGTCCTGCCCGAGGTCCTCGCGCCAGCCGCGCCGGTGCTCGGCGCGCCGGTCCTCGGCCAGCAGCTCGGCGCACTCGCTGCGCACCGTGCCGACGTCGCCGAAGCGCGCGAGCGCGCGGGCGCGCGCCTCGGCGGGGGCCATGCCGCGCGCCTCGTACTCGCGGACGCGCTCCTCGAGGTGGAACGCCAGCTCGGCGTCCACCTCCTGCTGCGGGGGGCGGCGGAAGGGGCGCATGGTCATCGCGCCCACGCCGGCGCGCGCGTCGTGCCGACGGCCAGGGTGACGGCGGCGGCGAACCGCTGCCAGCCGGACGACTGCTCGCGGAACTGGCGCTCCCCCTCGGCGGTGAGGACGTAGAACTTGGCCTTCCGGTTGTTCTCGGAGACCCCCCACTCGCCGCGGATCCACCCCTTCCGCGTCATGCGGTACAGGGCGGGGTAGAGCGACCCCTCCTCGACGCGCAGGGCGTCGCCGGTCGAGCTCTCGATCCAGCTGGCGATGCCGTAGCCGTGCATGGGGCCCCACGTGAGGGTCTTGAGCACGAGCAGCTCGAGGGTGCCCTGGAGCAGTCCCGAATCCTTGGCGAACACCGACGCCTCCTTTCCTCTTCTGGTCTAGGGGAGAAGCTGACGACGTTCCCTTAGATCGGCCAGGGGAGGGGAGGGTTCACGAGTGGTTCGAAAAGGCTGCGGGCTGCGGGCTGCGGATTCGAACCCGCAGTCCGCAGCCCGCAGCCCGCAGCGTCACCCGATGCGGACGCCCGCGCGCTCGAGGTCCGCCCGCACGCGCGCGTCGGAGGCGGGGACGACCGACCGCGTGAGTTCCCACAGGACCGTCGTCCCGAAGCCGGCGGCCGCCGCGTCCTCGGCCGTCCACTTCACGCAGAAGTCGCGCGCCAGCCCGCACACCGCGACGTCGGTGATGCCGCGCTCGCGGAGGTAGCCGGCGAGCCCGGTCGCGGGGCGGCGCCCGTCGGCGTCCCAGTTGTTGCGGAAGCCGCTGTACGAGTCGACGTCGCGCTGCGTCCCCTTCCGCACGACGGCCGACACCGCGTTCCACGGCAGCCCGCGGTGCAGCTCGGCGCCGTAGGTGCCCTGGACGCAGTGGTCCGGCCACAGCGTCTGCGGGTGGCCGTGCAGCGTGACCTCGTCGAACGGGCGGCGCCCGGCGTGCGCGCTCGCGAACGAGGCGTGCCCCGGCGGGTGCCAGTCCTGCGTCGCCACGGCGAGCGCGTACGGGAGCCGCTCCAGCAGCGCGGCCAGCGGGGCGAGGATCGCGTCCCCGTCGGCGACGGCCAGCGCGCCCCCGGGGAGGAAGTCGGGCTGCACGTCGACGACGATCAGCGCGGTGGTCGAATCCATTGGCAGGGATGTTGTACGGAATGTCCGGCTCAATGGATACCGACGACGCCACCGACGTCCCAGTGCGCCGCCCGCGCCTCCCCGACGCCGCGCTCCCGCCGGCCGACGGCGGCGCCCCCGTCGCGCTGCGGCTGCCGCGCACCGGGACCGCCCTCGCCGTGCTCGGCGACGCCCCCGAC
>NZ_JARGEK010000500.1 GCF_029211165.1 Roseisolibacter sp. H3M3-2 | reverse complement strand
CTCCAATCTGCTACCAGATCTTTGATAATCGCCCAGATCTGATCCGTCTCATCCGTTCTCCTGGTTCTTACACAGCAAAGCCTGTGGAGAGGGCGTGGGCCCAATCGGCGCGCCCAGCACGCATCGCGTCGGCAGCGGCCGCGTCCCAGTCGTAGGCCACGGCGCGGTGCGTCACGCGCGGGGGGCCGTCGCCGAGGTCGAGCAGGGCGTAGCGGGCGTGCGGGCTGCCGACCGACACGCGGTGCGGGTGCGGGACGTCCCAGTCGAAGCCCTGCAGGCCGACGCTCCCCGGGTTCACCACCAGCCGGCCGTCGGCGGCGAGGGTCGTGCGCGGGACGTGGGTGTGGCCGCAGGCGACGATGCGCTGCGCGGTCGGACCCAGCCGCTCGGCGACCAGCGCGGGCGGGGCGGCGGCGACGGCGCCGGTGGGGGCGACCGCCTCCAGCAGGTAGGCCAGGTCGTCGGCCGGGGTGCCGTGGACGCAGAGCACCTCGCCGACGACCGCGGTCGCGGGGAGCGCCGCCAGCCAGGCGCGGTGGCGCGGCGCGAGGTGCGCGTCGGCGTGGCGGTCGGTGGCGCCCATGTCCTCGGGCGCGAGCGTGACCAGCTGCCGGTCGTGGTTGCCGCGGACGGTGACGAAGCCGCGGTCCATCAGCAGGTCGGCCGTGTCGGCGGGCTGCAGCGGCCCCGCGACGCAGTCGCCGAGGTCGACGACCGCGTCCGGCGCCTCGCGCGCGAGGTCGCGCAGCACCGCCTCGAGCGCCCGCAGGTTGCCGTGGACGTCGGCGAGGAGGGCGAGGCGCATGGAAAAGGATCGCCGCGGGCTGCGGGCTGCGGCCTGCGGGTTCTGAATCCGCAGCCCGCAGCCCGCCGCGCCGTCGTCCCTACGCCATCTGCGGCTGCCCCTGCCGGACGGCGATCTGCACGCCGGCCTTCGGGTCGCCGTCGATCTCGAGCATGAACGTGTAGCGGCCGAACTCGGGGAGCCCGAACATGTCGAGCAGCATCGGGAGGTCGATCGCCATCGAGTCGATCCCCGGGGGGGCCGGCGGGACGCCGATCTCGCCCGACGGGCGCGCCAGCTCGTTCCCCTTCGGGTCGGAGATGACCAGGTCGACCTTGTAGGTTTTCCCCGCCTCCTCGGCGGTCAGGAGGATGCGCGCGGCGAAGGCCAGGCGCGGGAGCGTCACCGGGACCTGGACCGCCTGGATGTCGCTGAAGACGCCGATGAGCGACGGCTTGCCGTCGGCCCCGACGAGGACGTGGTCGCACACGGCGACGTACTGGACGTGCATCGGATCTCTACTGGGGGACGCGTGAGTCGAGCGGGCGGAGAACTATAACGAGGGGCGGGAGTCGCTACTGCGGGAGTCGAAATAGCGGGAGTCGTGACGGCGCAGTGCGCTCTTGCGGCTCCCGCTGTGGCGACTCCCGCCGTGACGACTCCCGCTCTACCTTTCGGTAAGATTTCGGGCCGGGAGGTGTGGAGTTGGATCTGGAGAAGAAGCTGGCCGTGCTGGCCGACGCCGCCAAGTACGACGCGTCGTGCGCGAGCAGCGGGTCGAAGGGGCGCCGGGCGACGGCGGGGGGGGTGGGGTCGACGGAGGGGATGGGGATCTGCCACAGCTACACCCCCGACGGGCGGTGCGTGTCGCTGCTCAAGCTCCTCCTCACCAACTACTGCCTCTACGACTGCCTGTACTGCGTGAACCGGCGGTCGAGCGACGTCGAGCGGGCGCGCTTCACCCCCGAGGAGGTCGTGCGCCTCACGCTCGACTTCTACCGGCGCAACTACATCGAGGGGCTGTTCCTGTCGTCGGGGATCGTGCGGTCGCCCGACTACACGATGGAGCAGCTGGTGCGGGTGGCGCGCACGCTGCGCGTCGCGCACGACTTCCAGGGGTACATCCATCTCAAGACGATCCCGCACGCCGACCCCGCGCTGGTCGCCGAGGCGGGGCGGTGGGCGGACCGGCTGAGCATCAACGTCGAGCTGCCGACGCCCGAGGCGCTGGCCGCGCTGGCGCCCGACAAGGACCTGGGCGTGATCCGCGGCGCGATGACGACCATCCGCCGCGGGATCGACGAGCACCGCGAGCTGGTGACGCTGAAGCGCGCGCCGAAGGGCCCCGCTCCGTTCGCCCCCGCGGGGCAGAGCACGCAGCTGATCGTCGGCGCCACCGACGCCAGCGACGCGACGATCCTCGACGCGGCCACGACGCTGTACGGCGCGCACCGGCTGCGGCGCGTCTACTACTCGGCGTTCTCGCCCATCCCCGACTCGCCGTCGGTGCTGCCGAGCGTGTCGCCGCCGCTCGTGCGCGAGCACCGGCTGTACCAGGCCGACTGGCTGGTGCGCTTCTACGGCTTCGACGCGCGCGAGCTGACGACGCCGCAGGCGCCGAACCTCGACCTCGAGCTCGACCCCAAGACGGCGTGGGCGCTGCGCCACCGCGCGCTGTTCCCGGTGGACGTGAACGCGGCGCCGCGCGAGCTGCTGCTGCGCGTCCCGGGGATGGGGGCGAAGAGCGTGGACCGCCTGCTGGCGGCGCGGCGGTGGCGGCGGATGCGCGTGGCCGACCTGGCGGCGCTGCGCGTGGCGCTGCGGCGCGCGCTCCCGTTCGTGGTGACGGCCGACGGCGCGGGCGCCTCGCGCGTGCTCGACGCGCCCGACCTGCGCGCGCGCCTCCTCGGGCGGCGGACGCAGCTCGACCTGGTCGGCGTGCACCTGCGCGTCGCGGTCATCGCGCCCGCGCTGCGCGCCGGCTGACGTGCGGGAGGCG
>NZ_JARGEK010000050.1 GCF_029211165.1 Roseisolibacter sp. H3M3-2 | reverse complement strand
CAGCTGCTCGGCCTGCGCTCGCACCGCCGCGGGCGCCTCGTCGGGGCCGACCGACAGCGCGCCGGCGACCGCCGCCAGCGCCTCCAGGTCGGCGCGGGCGCCGGCGAGCGCGCGGTCGCCGCGCACGAACTCGACGCGCGACGCCTGCCGCACGCGCTCGACGCGCCGCAGCAGCACGACCCCGATCTCCGCCGTCGTCGCGACGTGCGTCCCGCCGCACGCGCTGCGGTCGACGCCGTCGATCCCGACCACGCGGATCGTCCCGGCGCGGTCGGTGGGCTTGCGCAGCCCCGCCGCGGCGGCCGCGTCCTCGAAGGTCACGCGCACCGGACGCGCCTCCGCCACGATCGCGTTGGCGCGCGCCTCGGCGGCGACCAGCGCGTCGCGCGACAGCCGCTCCGCCGACAGGTCGAGCGTCGACGTCGCGGCGCCGACGTGCACGCTCAGCGTCTCGGCCCCGAACAGGTCGGCGAACACCGCCGACAGCAGGTGCTGCCCGGTGTGCTGCTGCCGGTGGTCGCGGCGGCGCGCGCCGTCGACCGCGCCCGCCACCTCGTCGCCGACCGCCGCGGCGAGCGGCGCGGCCAGCAGGTGCGCGACCCGGTCGTCCTCGTCGACCACGTCCACCACCGCGACGCCGCCGAGCGTGCCCAGGTCGTGCGGCTGCCCGCCCGAGGTCGGGTAGAGCGCCGTGCGGTCCAGATAGACGCGCCGCCCGCCGTCGGCCAGCTCGGCGACGCGGGCGGTGAAGTCGAGCAGGGCGGCGTCGGTGTAGTAGAGGCGGGTGGTCATGCCCCGAAACTACGCGGCGGGCTGCGGGCAGCGGGTTTGGGATCCGCAGCCCGCAGCCCGCAGCCGTCCACGACTACGCCGCCTGCTTCGCGACGGAGATGCGCTCCCGCAGTCGGCTCATCACGCGCCCCACCCCCGCCACCACGCGCGGGTCCCCCTCGCGGAGGAGGGCGGCGAGGATGTGCTTGCACACGGCCTCGCGCCAGAGGTGGTCGCCGCAGTCGCAGCGCGGGTGCGCGGCGCTGAACAGGTCGACCCAGTGGTCCTGCGCCCCGCCCTTCACGCGGTAGCGGCCCTGTCCGACGCGCTCGGCGGTCAGCTCGAGGGCGCGCTCCAGGCGGTCGAGGTCGAGCCCGCCGGCGGGGGCGGGGTCGACGAGCAGGGGAAGGGGCGGGGTGGGCGTCATCCAGGCGGTCATCGTCGGCTCCGATCTCTCAAGTCCAGTCCAGGCAAGAACTTCGTGTCTGTTGGTACCCCCCTTGCCGGGGAGGGTTCGCCGTCCGCCGCGTCCCGACCCTTCCATACGACCGCACATGCCCAGCCTCCGTCGACTCGCCGCCACCGCCGCCGGCGTGGCGTCCCTCGCCGCCGTCGCCGCCCCCGCGCACGCGCAGGACACCGGCGTCCAGCCGTACCGCTTCACCGTCGAGGGCTACCTCGCGAACTACTGGCTCGACCGCGGCGGCGACCTCGACCGCGCCTCCGTCGGCGGCTACGGCGCCCGCGTCATGTTCAACCGCAGCACGCCGGCGAGCGTCGCCCGCACCTTCTTCAACCGGTCGAGCGTCGGCGCCTACGCGACCTTCACGAGCGAGCAGGACCGCGTCTCGACGCAGAACCTCGGCGTGCAGCTCGACGTGCCCCTGTTCCCGACGCTGATCGGCGGGCGCCTGGACCCGTTCGTCTCCCTCGGCGCCGGCCTGCTGCGCAGCAAGGCCGAGCTGCAGAGCGGCGACGACCGCACGACCACCGACTTCACGATCATCCCGGCCGCCGGGACCAAGATCCCGTTCCTGGGCGGGGTCGGCTTCCGCGGCGACCTCCGCCTGCCGATCGTGTTCTCGGACGGCAACACGCAGCTGAACTTCCTCGCCGAGGGCGGGATCTACATCAGCTTCTGACCCGACGCCCGCGCGTCGGAGGCCCCATGTCCGAGCGTCGCCCCACCCCGCCCGACCCGACGCGCGACCGTCCCGCCCCCGCCCCGGCGGGGGGGGACGACGTGCACCCCGCCGACCCCGCGCACGACCTCTCGGACTCGCCCGCCCATGCCCAGCCGCCCGACGCGTACACCGAGCCGCCCGGCAGCCACCGGCGCGGCCCCGACGGCCCGGCGCTGGACGTGGGCGGCTGAGGGGGCCGCCGCCGCCGCCCTCCCGCTCGCGCTGCTGGCGGGGTGCGGCGGCGGCGCGTCGGAGGAGGCCCGCCGGAACGCCGCCGAGTCGACGGCGGTGGCCCGGGCGATCGCGACCGCCGACTCGATCACGGCGGCCGCGCGCGACACCCTCGCCTGCCCCAAGGACGGGCGCTGGCGCCCGTGCTCGATCGCCGACCGGCTGCAGCGCGCCGGGCTGGTGCCGCACGGCGGCCAGGACACCACCCGCCTCCCCTTCCTGACCCCGCGTGGGACGGTCTGGACGGTGGCGCGGGCGGAGCTGCGCGTCTTCCTCTACGACGACGCGGCGGCCGCCGACCGCGAGGCGACGGCGATCGACCCGATCCGGGTGGCCCCGCGCGGGGGGAGCTTCGCCTGGCCCGCCCCGGCGATCCTCATCAACTCGGCGAACATGGTGGCGATACTCCTGTCGGAGAACGCCCGCCAGGCGGAGCGCATCCAGCTGGCGCTGGAGGCCGGCCCGCCGCAGCCGGAGGGGCCGCCGGTGCCGCAGGGGCTGCCGCCGGCAAAAGCGCGCTAGCGCGCACGAGCTTCTGCAGTTTTCGCACGGCAGCCGGTCCATCGGGCCGCAGAATTGGCCCGAAATTGCGAATCGTGCGATCCGGGCTGCATTTCGTGCACGGAATTCGGTACATTGGGCGCACCCCGGCAGCCCCGCCGTCCGCCCACCCCGTCCCGGAGTCCGTTTCCGATGGCCTCGACCTCCCTCACGCCGCGCAAGGTCGCGCTGCGCGAGCTCGCTTCGGCCCGCCCGGCCGTGCGCGCCGCCCTGAACGGCGACGCCGCCGCCCCGACGCCCACGTCGCAGTACTTCGGCGTGAACACCTTCGGCGCGCGCCAGATGCGCGACAAGCTGCCGAAGAAGGTCTACCAGAAGCTCCAGGCCTCGGTCCGCCTGGGGAAGAAGCTCGACGGCGAGATCGCGCCGGCCGTCGCGCAGGCCATCAAGGAGTGGGCGATCTCGCGCGGGGTGACGCACTTCACCCACTGGTTCCAGCCGCAGACCGGGCTGACCGCCGAGAAGCACGACGCCTTCCTGTCGTTCGACGACGAGAACCAGCCGATCGAGAGCTTCGGCGCCGCGCAACTGATCCAGAGCGAGCCGGACGCGTCGAGCTTCCCGTCGGGCGGGCTGCGCGCCACCTGGGAGGCCCGCGGCTACACCGCGTGGAACCCGGCCAGCCCCGTCTTCATCGTCGAGGGCCCGGGGACGCGCACGCTCTGCATCCCGTCGGTGTTCGTCGGCTACAACGGCGAGGCGCTCGACGAGATGACGCCGCTGCTCCGCAGCTCGGACGTCCTCTCGGCCAAGGCGATCGCGCTGCTCGAGCTGCTCGGCGACACCGGGATCCAGCGCGTGATCACCACGCTCGGCGCCGAGCAGGAGTACTTCCTCGTCGACCGCGCGCAGTTCGCGCTGCGCCCCGACCTCGTGATGGCCGGGCGCACGCTGCTGGGCGCGGCGCCGCCGCGCGGGCAGCAGCTCGAGGACCACTACTTCGGCGGGATCCCGGAGCGCATCCAGGCGTGCATCGCCGAGGTCGAGCACGAGCTGTACAAGCTCGGCGTGCCGATCGTGACGCGCCACAACGAGGTCGCGCCCTGCCAGTTCGAGATGGCGCCGCGCTTCACCGAGGCCGACCTGGCCACGGACCACAACCAGCTCGTGATGGCGGTGCTGCGGAAGGTCGCGCTGCGCCACGGGCTGCAGGCCATCCTGCACGAGAAGCCGTTCGCCGGGATCAACGGCTCGGGCAAGCACTGCAACTGGTCGCTGTCGATCGCCGCCGACAACCCGGAGCTCGACGGCTTCAACCTGCTCAAGCCCGGCAAGACGCCGCACCAGAACGTCCGCTTCCTGCTGTTCCTGGCGGCGGCGCTGCAGGCCGTGCACAAGCACGCCGGGCTGCTGCGCGCCGGCATCGGCACCGCGGGGAACGAGCACCGCCTCGGCGCCAACGAGGCGCCGCCCGCGATCATCTCGGCGTTCATGGGGCAGACGCTGAACCGCATGATCGAGGACATGGTCTCGGGGAAGACGGCGGGGCAGAAGGCCGAGCAGCAGCTGATCCAGCTCGGCGTCGCCAAGCTCCCCGAGATCGAGAAGGACAACACGGACCGCAACCGCACGTCGCCGTTCGCGTTCACCGGCAACAAGTTCGAGTTCCGCGCGGTGGGCTCGTCGCAGAGCATCGCCTTCCCGGTGATGCTGCTCAACGCGGCGGCCGCCGAGGCGATCGCCGACCTGACGGAGAAGCTGCGCGACGAGCTGACGCGCACGCCGGCGGTCGACGACGCGGTGCTCAACGTCGTGCGCGAGTCGTTCAAGGCGTCGAGCGCGGTGCGCTTCGAGGGGAACGGCTACTCCGACGAGTGGGTCCAGCAGGCGGAGGGGCGCGGGCTGCTCAACCTGCGCCGCACGCCCGAGGCGCTGGAGCAGCTGATGACGGAGCAGGCGAAGCAGCTCTTCCGCAGCACGGCGATCCTCACCGAGGTCGAGCTGGAGAGCCGCTACCACGTGCGCGTGGAGCGCTACGTGAAGGACATGCTGATCGAGCTGCACACGCTGGGGCAGCTGGTCGACACGTTCGTGCTGCCGGCCGGCTACGCGTACCTGAACGCGCTCGCCAAGGGCGCGGCCGACGCGAAGGCGGCGGGGATCCAGACGGTGCCGCAGCTCGCGGCGGCCGAGCGGGTGGGCGCCGTGGTGGCCGAGCTCGACGCGGCGCGCGCGACGCTGCTGGCGGTGACCGAGAAGGCGGACCACCAGCACGGCGACCCGTCGGCGTGCGCGCGGCTGCTGACGTCCGAGGGCGCCGACGCGATGGCGGCGGTGCGCGCGGCGAGCGACGCGCTCGAGCTGCTGGTGCCGGACGACCAGTGGCCGCTGCCGAAGTACCGCGAGATGCTGTTCCCGGTCTGAGCGGTTGCACGGCCGCAACGACGCGGGGCGGGCTCTTCACGAGCCCGCCCCGTTTCGCGTACGCCGTACGGCGTTTGACGAAACGTCGACCGAACGGGGCCGTCGCATGGGCCTTCTGTTTGCGTTGGGCGGCCCCGCGCCCCGCACTCCGCGGGGCCGCTCGTGTCCGTGTGCTCGTCGCTCATCGGAGACCCACGCATGCATCCGCAACCTCGTTGGATGCGAGGCTCGGCCGTCCTGGCCGTGCTCGCCGCCGCCGCCTGCTCCGACGGGAGTGGCGGGCTGACCGCGCCGTCCGACCGCTCGGCGCAGCTCGCCGTCGTCCCCGGCATCCTCATCGGCGCCGACTCGAACCCCGTGACGGTGGCGCGCGGGACGTCGGCCACCGTGAACGTGCGCGTCGTGCGCGTGTCGGGCTTCACCGGCGCGGTCACGCTCGCGGTCGACACCGCCGGGCTCGCGCGCGGCGTGCGCGCGACGGTCGCCAACCCGACCGTCGCCGCCAACGACACCGCGGCGCGCGCGGTGACCGTCACCGTCGACACCAGCGCCGCGGCGTCGACGACGCCGACGACGTTCCGCGTCACCGCCTCGGGGACCGGCGTGACGACGCAGACGCTGCTGATGCAGGTGGTCGTCGCCAACCCGGCGCAGGGCTTCACGCTGGCGTTCGCGGGCCCGGCCACGGCCACGCTGTCGACGGGCGGGAACGGCACGGTGCGCGTGGTCGCGCGCCGCACGGGCGGCTTCACCGGCCCGCTCACCTTCACCGCCGACGCCGCGGGGCTGCCGGCGGGCGTGACGGTGACGCAGGGCGCGACGGCGGGCGACACGGTGACGCTCAACCTCGCCGCCACCTCGGCGACGGCGCCGGGGAGCTACACGATCACGCTCCGCGGCGCGGGGACGGGCGTGACGGCGCAGACGCTGTCGCTGCCGCTGACGGTGCAGCAGGCGGGGAACTTCTCGATCGGCGGCGCGGTCTCGGGGCCGATCGCGGTCTCGGGCGCGGCCGGCACCACGGTCACCGTCCCGGTGCGCATCGCGCGCGGCACGGGCTTCACCGGGCGCGTCGCGCTCGCGGCCAGCGGCGCCCCGTCGGGCGTCACGGTCGTCGTCGACTCGGTGGCCGCCACCGGCGCCGGCACCGCCGACTCGGTGGCCAACGTGCGGATCACGCTGCCGGCGACGCTTGCCCCGGGGACGTTCGACCTCACGCTCACCGGCACCGCCGCCGGGCTCCCGAACCAGACCGCCACGGTGCGCGTCACCACGACGGCCGCGCTCACCGGCGGCTTCGGCTTCGGCACGCTGACGCAGCGCCCGGTCGTGCTGGCCGGCGTGACCAACGTCATCACCGTCCCGATCCAGCGCGCCAGCGGCACCGGCGGGCAGGGGGCGATCACCTACACCAGCGGCCCGACGCCGCCGGGGCTGGTCGTGACCGCGACGCCGACGTCGGCCTCGGGCACCACGGCGACCGTCACCATCACCGCCGGCGCCGACGTCCCCGCCGGCACGTACCCGGTGACGCTCACCGCCGCCGGCCCGGGCGGCACGCAGACCACGACGCTCCAGGTCGAGGTGGTGCGCGACAACCCGTCGTTCGGCTTCCGCTTCGTGGCGCCGACCGCGCAGCCGACGCTCACCGCCGGCGGCTCGACGACCTTCACGGCGGCGCTCGAGCGCATCGCCACGCTCGCGCCCAGCGCGCTGCTGAACGTCACCAACGTCGCCCGCGGGATCACCGTACGGCTGACGCGGACGGAGCAGGCCGAGGGGCCGGTCGAGATCACGGTGACCGCCGACGCGACGGCGCTCCCCGGCGTCTACGCCTTCACCCTCACCGGCGCGACCGTCCGCGGCGTGATCCCGGCAATCATCATCCCGGTGCGCGTGACCGGCACCACCGCGTCGACGACGCCCTGAGGCGTCCCGGCGGGTCGCACGGGCGGGCTCCCCACGCGGGGGCCCGCCCGTGCGCGTTTCCTCCCCTCGCCCGTCCGCGCATGCCCCGCCCCGCCGCCCGCCTCCTCCCCGCCCTGCTGGCGACGCTCGCCTGCGGCGTCCCCGACGCGCCGCGCGGCGCGCTGCGCCTGTCGCTCGAGCTGGAGGCGCTGCGGGTCGCGCCGGGCGGGCGCGACTCGGTGGTGGCGCGCGGGGTCGGCGCCCGCGGGCTGACGGGCGCCGTCGCCTTCCGCGTCACCCGCCCCGGCGGCCTCCCGGCGTCGGTCGACGTCGCCCCCGCCGCCGGCACGCTCGCCGCCGACGAGGCGGAGGTGGTGGTGCGCGTCGCCGCCGCGGCGGGGGCGCCGCCGGGACAGTGGGTCCTCGAGGTCCGCGTCGACTCGGAGGGGGGCGTGGCGGCGGCCGCGCGCACCCTCCCGCTGACGGTCGCGCCCTCCGCGTCGCCCTAGCCGGCGGACGCGCGCCAACCGTCCCCCATGGGTCGTTCGACTCTCGCGCGCATGACGACCTCGTCATATGTTCGGCCGGCTGCATCAGGCAGCCCACAGGCAACGCTGGAATGACCGGGAGGTCGCTTTGACGCACGTGCGCGCGGCGTGGAATCGCCGGAGCTGGTGGACCGTGGCCCTCGCCCTCTCGGCGGCGGCCTGCGGCGGGGGGGACGACGACGGCGGGACGACGGGGCCGACGCCGACGATCGGGGTCACGCTGGCCTCGCCCACCGTCTCGGTGCAGGCGGGGCAGAACGGCACGGCGGCGGTGACCGTGACGCGCGGCGGCGGCTACGCCGACGTCGTGAACCTGACGGTCGAGGGGTCGATCCCGGCCGGCACCGCGACCGCCAACCCGGCGTCGCTGGCCGGCGGCGTCACCGCGAGCACGATCACCGTGACCACCGGGTCGGCGACGCCGGCCGGGACCTACACCCTCACCGTGCGCGCCGCCGGCACCGGCGCCGTGGCCGCGGTGACGACGCCGCTCACCGTCACGGTGACGGCGCCCGCCCCGACGCCGGCGTTCACGGTCGCCCTCGCGGCGCCGGCGCTGACGGTCACGCAGGGCGCCGCCGCGACCAACGCGACGCTCGCCATCACGCGCACCGGCGGCTTCGCCGGCGCGGTCACGGTCACCGCCTCGGGCGCGCCGGCCGGGCTGACGGTCGCGCCGGCCGCCGCGACGACGGGGAACAGCGTCGACGTGGCCGTGTCGGCGACGGCGGCCGTCGCCCCGGGCACCTACCCGGTCACGCTGTCGGCCGCCGGCGCCGGCATCGCCGCGCCGCAGACGGCGACGCTCACCGTCACCGTGCAGGCCGCGGCCCCGGCCGCCGACTTCTCGCTCGCCAACGCCGCCGTCACCGTGCAGCAGGGCGCGGCCGCGCAGACGGCGACCGTCGCCATCACGCGCACCGGCAGCTTCGCGGGCGCGGTCACGCTGACGACCACCGGGACGATCCCGGCGGGCCTCACCGTGACCCCGGCCGCCGCGACGACCGGCGCCGGCGTCGGCGTCTCGGTGCAAGCGACGAACGCCGTCGCCCCGGGCACGTACACGATCGGCCTCGCCGCCACCGGCGCCGGCGTCACGGGCACCAAGACGGCGACGCTCACCGTCACGGTCACCGGCGCGGTGCAGGTCGGCGACTTCTCGGTCGCGGTCACCCCGACGACGGTGTCGCTGCAGCAGGGGCAGACGGCCACGGCGACGGTGAACATCACGCGCACCGGCGGCTTCGCGGCCCCGGTCGACGTCACGGTGTCGGGGCTCCCGACGGGCGTCACGTACCAGATCGTCACGACGCAGCTCGCCGCGCGCCGCTCGCCGGCCGCGTTCTCGGCGGACCCGGTCGCGGGCAACTCGGCGACCATCCGCTTCACCGCCGCGCCGACGGCGGCGACCGGCAACTTCACCTTCACGGTGAACGCGACGGCCACCGGGATCGCCGGGACCAAGACGGCGCAGGGGACGGGCTCGGTCACGCCGGCCAGCACGGGCGGCGGCAACGTCGGCCTCGCGTTCTGCGCGGCCGAGGCGCCGATCTGGGTCGGCTACCAGTCGGAGGGCGGCGCGTGGCAGCGCGCGACGCTCGGCGCCAACAACCAGGCGCAGGTGAACATCACCGGCGCGCGCGGCGCGATCGCGTACGTCGTGCAGTCGGGGACGGGCGCCTCGGCCTCGTACACGACGAACGTCACGTACGGCACTGCCACGGAGCTGAGCGGGATCGGCGCGAACATCTGCGGCGCGGCCCCGGGCACCAAGACGGCGACGGCCACCATCACCGGTGCCGCCGCGACCGACGTCGTGAACGCCACGCTCGGCGACGCGACCGGCACGGTGAACGGCTCGACGGTGACCTTCGAGGACGTGCAGCCGGGCCCGCGCGACCTGATCGCGACGCGCAGCGCGGCGGGCGCCTTCCCGGGGCTGTCCGGCCCGCCGAACCGCATCGTCCTCCGCCGCAACCTGAACCCGGCCAACGGCGCGTCGGTCGGCGCCATCGACTTCGGCGGATCCGACTCGTTCGCCCCCGCCTCGGCGCGCCTCACGATCGCCGGGGCCGGCGCGAGCGACCTGATCATCCCGGTCGTGGGGCTGCAGACGGCGAACGGCGGGACGGGGGCGTTCTTCAACGACTTCGGCGCGGTCCTCAACCCGACCACGACCCCGACCTACTACGGCCTGCCGGCGGACCGCCTGGCCGCGGGCGACCTGCACTACGCGTTCGCCCTCTCGGCGCCCAACGGGCCCCAGGGGCCGGACATCTCGCAGGCGCGGATCGCCGGCGCGTACTTCCGCACGGTCGCCGACCGCACGCTGACGCTCGGCCCGGCGATGAACGCGCCGACCGTGACGTCGTCGAACAGCCCGTACCCGCGTCCCCGCGTGCAGCTCGCGCGGCAGGCGCAGTACGGCGACGCGCTGCTCGCGATGTTCACGCAGGACGGCACGACCTCGCGCGCGCTGAGCATGACGGTGCTCGCGAGCTACCTGCAGGGCGCGGCGACCTGGGACGTGACCTTCCCCGACTTCAGCGGCGCGCCCGGCTTCGACGCGTCCTGGATGCTCCGGTCGGGTGCGCCGACGGACTGGCAGGTGGTCGGCAGCGGCGGCGCCGCGGCGCCGCAGCTCGGCATCCCCGGCACCGAGGGGGCGACGTTCACGGCGGCCATCAAGTCCGGTACGCTCACCACGGCGGCGCGGGCGCGCGGCGTCGCGGTCCGCGCGCGCCTCGTGGCCGGCCCGTCGGCCACGGCCGCGCTGCAGCGACAGGCGGCCCGCGTGATGGCGGTCGCCGACGCGGCCTTCGCCCGACGCGCCGTACGCCGGTAGTCGTCTCGAAGCACCACGTGACGCGGGGGGCGCCCACCGGGTGCCCCCCGCGTTTCGTTTGCCGCCGCGCGGGCGTCACCTACCCGCATGCGCCGCCCCGCCCTCCCCGCCGCCCTGCTCTTCCTCGCCGCGCCCGCCGCCGCCGCCGCGGCGCCGGCGGCGCGCGACGCCTGGCTCGTCCCGGCGCGCGCCACGCTCCCGCCGGGGGTCGACGCCGCGTTCGACCTCACCACCGGCCCGGCCTTCCCCACCCCCGCCTCCGCCGTCGCCGCCGGCCGCGTGACCACCGCCCGCGTCCGGCTCGGCGGCCACGCCTCGGCGCTCCCCGCCCCGCGCGGCGGCCCGCACGCGCTGCACTTCCGCGCCCCGCTGCGCGAGCCCGGCGTGGCCACCGTCTGGGTGTCGCTCGCCCCGCGCGCCCGCACCCTCGACTCGGCGGACGTGGTGCGCCTGCTCGACGCCGTCGGCGCCCCCGACAGCGTGCGCCTCGCCTACCTCCGCCAGCTCCCGGTGGACGGGGTGCGGCGCTGGGAGGAGCGGTACGCCGAGCACGCGGTGGCGCACGTGCTGGTGAGCAGCCCCCTGCGCCCCCGCCCGCGCGGCGACGCGACCTGGGCGCGCCCCGCCGGGCTCCCGCTCGAGCTGGTCCCCCTCGCCGACCCGACGGCGCTGCGCGCGGGCGACTCGCTCGACGTCCGCCTGCTGCGGCGCGGCCGCCCCCTCGCCGACGCGCAGGTCCGCGCCGTCGGCCCCGACGGCCGCCCGCGCCCCGCCCGCCGCACCGACGCCGACGGCGTGGTCACCCTCCCCCTGGCCGCCGACGGGCGCTGGCTCGTCCGCGCCACCGAGATCCGCCGCGCCGGCCGCGACGGCGGGTGGACGAGCGACTTCGCGACGCTGACCGTCGTGGTGCGGTAAGAGCTGCGCGGCTGCGCGGCTGCGCGATCGCGACCGGCCCGCATCGACCATCGAGGAATCGGATCCGGTCCGATCAGGACGGATCCCGCGGATGGACGCCTGGAGCGACGAGGAGCGATCCGAGAAATCCTCGGTGCATCCGTTCGATCCGATCTCCCTGCCGTTGAAGCGACGCGGCAGCCGCCGCTCGCGCGTGTGGCGTGGAGCCCACACAGGACACGCGCCGGTGGCGACCACTGGGGGACAGCGACGGCCGCCGCGCGCCTGTGCCCGTCACGCCGCGGGCCGCAGACATCACCGACGGCCGGCGATGACCGCACGGTGTGACGCGCGTCATGAATGACTTGTGAGGTGACCCATGCGGGGCCCCCGGGGCCCGGGCAGCTTCCGCGGGTGCCCGGACGGTGCCCCCCGGCCGTCCCGGCGCGCCATCGACCACCCCCGCACCACGCCCCGCCGCCCATGCCCCTCCTCTCCGCCCCGGCGCCGCGCGCCGCCCTCCTCCTGTCGGCCGCGCTGCTGGCCGCCTGCGGCGCCCCCGACGCCCCCACGGCCGCCCCCGACGCCGCGGCGCTCGCCAAGAAGCCGCGCACCACCGTCCCCAACGCCCCGACCGGCGTCGGCGCGACGGCCGGCGTGCGGCAGGCGACCGTGACGTGGCAGGTGCCGCGCTACGACGGCGGCACGCCGATCCTGTCGTACCGCGTCCGCGCCTCGACCGGGCAGACCGCGACGGTGAACGCCCCCGCGACCGCGGCGACGGTGACCGGGCTGACGGCCGGGACGCCGGTGTCGTTCGTGGTGGTCGCGACCAACGCCGTCGGCGACGGCCCGGCGTCGAGCGCCTCGCCGACCGTCACGCCGACCGGCGACGCGCCCCCGCCGCCCCCCCCGCCGCCCCCGGGCGCGCGCTGGCTCGCCGGCTACTGGGTGGGCTACCAGCGGAGCATCCACCCGGAGACCGAGGTCGACTTCTCGCTCCTCACGCACGTCTTCGCCGGCGCCGTCCTCCCGAACGCCGACGGCACGCTGCAGACGCACTTCTACCTCGACAACACGACCGGCCCCGCGGTCGCGCGCACGCTCGCGACGCGCGCGCACCAGGCCGGGCGCAAGGCGATCCTGATGCTCGGCGGCGCCGGCACGCACGACGCCATGGCGAGCGCCGCGTCGAGCGCCAACCGCGCGCGCTTCGTGGCGAACCTGGTCGCGACGATGGACGCCCTCGGCTACGACGGCATCGACGTCGACTGGGAGCCCATCACCAGCACCGACCGCGCGCCGCTGCTCGCGCTGCTGCAGGAGCTGCGCGCCGCGCGCCCGGCGATGCTGCTCACGATCCCCGTCGGCTGGGTGAACACGAACTTCCCCGGCGAGGTGGACGCGTACTACGCGCAGGTGGCCGCCGTCGTCGACCAGATGAACGTGATGACGTACAGCATGGCCGGCCCGTACGGCGGGTGGCTGAGCTGGCACACGTCGGCGCTCTCGGGGCACAAGGGGAACACGCCGAGCTCCGTGCAGAGCAGCGCGGCGCGCTACCTCGCGGTGGGCGTGCCGGCGGCGAAGCTGGGCGTCGGGATCCCCTTCTACGGCGCGTGCTGGCGCGGCGTGACGGGCCCGAACCAGACCGGCGGCTCGCTGATCGCCGAGGACAACACGATGAGCTACCGGAACATCCGCGCCGGCTACGGCTTCTCGGCGCGCCAGTGGGACCCGGCGGCGCAGGCGTCCTACCTGTCGTTCGCGTCGCCGACGGGCGCGCAGGGGTGCCAGTTCATCTCGTACGAGGACGAGGCGTCGATCGCCGCCAAGGGCGCGTGGCTCAAGTCCGCGGGGCTCGGCGGCGCGATCGTGTGGACCATCAACCAGGGGCACCTCGGCGCCGGGCAGGACCCGCTGCTGAGCGCCGCGTACCAGGCGATCGTCCCCTGACGCCGCGTGCCCTGACGCCGCGTTGACGCGGCGGCGGGAACGGACCGGAGCGCCGGCACGCTGAGTGCCCTGGAGGGGTGGCCCACCGGCCGCCCCTCTCGCGCCTCCCCCGCCGCCGTCCCGTGTCCGCGCCGCCCACCGACCGCCCGCCCGACCCCGACCGGGTCTTCTGGACGCTGACCGCGCTCCTCGTGGCGCTCGACGCGTGGACCAAGCGGCTCGCCGAGGCCGGGCACCCGTGGCTCGACGCCATCGAGCGCGCGTCGGCGACGGTGTCGTTCCCGCTGATGTACAACCCCGGCGTCGCGTTCTCGCTGCGCGTCGGCGGCGTGGCGCACGCCGAGCGGTGGGTGCACGTGATGCTGGCGACGTGGGTGCTGGTGTTCCTGTACGCGCTGTACCGGCGCGTGTCGCCGGCGTCGCCCGCGAGCATGGCCGGGCTGGCGCTGATGCACGGCGGCGCGGCCGGCAACCTGCTCGACCGGGTGCGCGGGCAGCAGGGCGTGGTCGACTTCATCCACGTCGACGCCGGGGTGCTCTCGGGGTTCGTGTTCAACCTCGCCGACGTGGCCGCGGTGGGCGGCGGCGCCCTGCTCCTGCTCGCGCTGGCGCGCCGCGAGTGCGCCCCGGAGGAGGTCAGGACGCGGTCCGGCCGGCCCGGCGCGCGGTAGGCGCGGCTAGGCGCGCGGCGGTCCCGGCGGCAGATTGGGGGCTCTCCGTCCCCCCTCGCCCGCCATGCGCCTTCCGATCGCCCTCGCGCGGCTCGCCCTGCTGGCCGCCGCCCCCGCCCTCACGCTCGCCGCCCAGCCGCCCGGCGCGCGCGGCGCCACGCGCGTCGAGCCGGGCGCGCCCTGCCCCGCGGGGACGACCGAGATCCGGCCGAACCTCTGCCAGGCGCCCGAGCTGCCGGCGCCGAGCATCCTCGACTACCGGCCGCGCTCGACGCTGGTGACGACCGAGCACCGGGTGCCGCGCCCCAAGTACCCCGCGGTCGACTACCACGGGCACCCCGGGGCCGTCGACACGCCGGAGGCGCTGCAGCGCCTGGTCGCGCAGATGGACTCGCTCGGCCTCGGCGTCATGGTGACCGCGAACAACACCAGCGGCGAGGCGCTCAAGCGCGCGGTCGCCGCCATCCGCGCGTCGCCCGCGGCGCGCGACCGCGTGCGCGTGCTGACCGGCATCGACTTCCGCAACGTCGGCCCCGGGTGGGCCGAGAAGGCGGTGGCGCAGCTCGAGGCCGACGCGGCTGCGGGCGCGGTCGGCGTCGGCGAGATCGGCAAGGGGCTCGGCCTCTCGACGAAGAAGGCCGACGGCACGCGGCTCAAGCTCGACGACCCGGCGCTCGACCCGGTGTGGCAGGCGGCGGCGCGGCTCCGGCTGCCGGTGTTCGTGCACACGGCCGACCCGCAGGAGTTCTGGCAGCCGATCGACTACACCAACGAGCGGTGGCTGGAGCTCGCGCTCTTCCCGGGGCGCCGCTACCCGGGCGACCAGTTCCCGAGCTTCGAGCAGCTCATGCAGGAGCGCGACGCGATGCTGCGGCGCAACCCGCGCACGACGTTCGTGATCGCGCACATGGGGTGGCACGCCAACGACCTGCCGCGCCTCGCCAAGCTGATGACCGAGCTGCCGAACGTGCACACCGAGGTCGGCGCGGTGCTCTACGACCTGGGGCGCCAGCCGCGCGCGGCGCGCGACTTCCTCGTGCGCTTCCAGGACCGCGTGCTGTTCGGGAAGGACTCGTTCCAGCCGGAGGAGTACCCGTACTACTGGCGCGTCTTCGAGACCCGCGACGACTACTTCGACTACTACCGCCCGTACCACGCGTTCTGGAAGCTCTACGGGCTGGACCTGCCGGATGCGACGCTGCGGAAGCTGTACTACGAGAATGCGCAGCGGATCTCGCCGGGGATCCCGAAGCGTCGTTGAACGGCGGGAGTCGTCACCACGGGAGTCGAAAGAGCGGGAGTCGTGAGAGCGCACTGCGCCCTTCCGACTCCCGCTCTTTCGACTCCCGCGGTCGCGACTCCCGCTCTCAGTATTTGGCCAAGTACTGGTCGAGCTCCCACTGACTCACCTGCGTCACGTAATCCCTCCACTCCTGCCGCTTCGCGTTCAGGTAGTGCGCGGCCACGTGCTCGCCGAGCGCCGCCAGGACGACGTCGTCCTTCTCGAGCGCGTCGCACGCCTCGTTGAGGTCCTGCGGCAGGTCGTCGATGCGCAGGCGGCGGCGCTCGCGGTAGCTCATCTCCCAGATGTTCTGGTTGACGGGCTCGCGCCACTCGGCCTCGGTCTCGACGCCGTCGAGCCCCGCGGCGAGCATGACGGCCAGCGCCAGGTACGGGTTGGCGGCCGGGTCGGGGGTGCGCAGCTCGACGCGGGTGCCGGCGCCGCGCCGGTCGGGGACGCGGATCATCGGCGAGCGGTTGCGCATGCTCCACGCGACGTTCACCGGCGCCTCGTACCCCGGCACCAGCCGCTTGTAGCTGTTCACGAGCGGGTTGGTGACCGCGCACAGCCCCCGCCCGTGGCGCAGCAGCCCGCCGATGTAGTGCAGCGCGGTGCGCGACAGCTGCCACTCGGCGCCGGCGTCGAAGAACGCGTTGTCCTTCCCGCGGAAGAGCGACTGGTGCGTGTGCATCCCGCTCCCGTTCTGCCCGAAGATCGGCTTGGGCATGAACGACGCGACGAGCCCGAACTGCCGCGCGACGTGCTTCACGACGAAGCGGAACGTCGCCAGGTTGTCGGCGGTGGTCAGCGCGTCGGCGTAGCGGAAGTCGATCTCGTGCTGCCCGTGCGCGACCTCGTGGTGCGCGGCCTCGATCTCGAAGCCCATGCGCTGCAGCGTCTCGACCATCGCGCGCCGCGCGTCCTCGCCGAGGTCCACGGGGGCGAGGTCGAAGTAGCCGCCGACGTCGTGCGTCTGGGTCGTCGCGCGCCCGTCGGCGCCGGGACGGAAGAGGAAGAACTCGGCCTCCATCCCCGCCTGCATCGTGTAGCCCATCGCGCTGGCGCGCGCGATCTGGCGCTTGAGCACCGCGCGCGGGTCCCCCTCGAACGGCGTCCCGTCGGGGCGCGTGATGTCGCAGATGACGCGCGCCACCCGCGACTCGGGCTCCCCCCACGGCAGCACGCGGAAGGTCGCGAGGTCGGGGCGGAGGAGCATGTCGCTCTCCTCGGTGCGGACGAACCCCTCGATCGCGCTCCCGTCGAACATGATGTCGCCGGCCAGCGCCTTGGCGAACTGCGACGCCGGCACCTCGACGTTCTTGTTGACGCCGAGGATGTCGGTGAACTGCAGGCGGAGGAACCGGACGTGCTCGCGCCGCGCGAGCTCGAGGACGTCGTCCGCCGTCGGCGGGGGGGAGGGGGGGGCCATGCAGCAAGCTAGAGCGGGTGGGGCGAGTTCGGGAACGGCGACTCCGGGAACGGCGAATCCGGGAACGGCGAACTCGGATGAGGCGAGTTCGCACTTCCCGAGTTCGTCCCACCCGAGTTCGTCCCACCCGAGTTCGTCCCACCCGGACTCGCCTTACCCGAACTCGCCCCACCCGACCGCTGGCCCGCCCATTGCCCCGCTCCCCCCCGCCACCCACACCACTGGAGACAAACGCATGAAGGCCAGCGAGATCATGACCAAGAACCCGCGCGTGGTCACCCCCGACACCACCGCGCAGGAGGCCGCCCGGCTGATGAAGAGCGAGGACGTCGGGGTCCTGCCGGTCGTCGAGTCGACGGGGTCGCGCAAGCTGGTCGGCGTCGTGACCGACCGCGACCTGGCCATCCGCGTGGTCGCCGAGGGGAAGGCGTCCGCGTCGGTCCGCGACGCGATGTCGAGCGGCGTGAAGACCTGCGGCCCCGACGACGACGTGAAGGACGTGATGGCGGCGATGGCCAAGGAGCAGGTGCGCCGCATCCCGATCGTCGACGACCAGGGCGCGGTGGTCGGGATCGTCGCGCAGGCCGACGTCGTCCTCCAGGCCGACGATAAGCGGGCCGAGAAGACGGTGGAGGCGATCTCGAAGCCGTCCTAACCGCCCAGCGAACGGCGGGAGTCGTTACCGCGGGAGTCGGACAAGCGGGAGTCGTAGGAGCGCCCTGCGCCGTCACGACTCCCGCTCCTGCGACTCCCGTGGTCGCGACTCCCGCCGTACCGGGTGGTTAGCTTTGACCCCATGTCCCAGACCGCCCCCTCCACGGTGCGCTGCCCGGCCTGCGGAACGCCGGGCAGCGGCCGTTTCTGCTCGACCTGCGGCGCCCCGCTCGACGCCTCGGCGTGCGCCGGCTGCTCGGCGCCCCTGACGCCCGGCGCGAAGTTCTGCCACCGCTGCGCCCTCGCCGCCGGCGCCGTGCTGGCCGCCGCGCGGCGCGCCGCCGCGCCCAGCGCCGCCAACGTCCTCCCGTGGGGCGTGGCGTTCGTCGCGCTGCTCGCCGTCGCCGCCATGGCCGCCGGGCGCAACTTCGGCGCGGCCCGCGGCAGCGGCCTCGACGCCCCGCTCAACGCGCTCCCGCAGGCCGCGCTCGGCGAGGGGCCGGGCGCCGGCGCCCCCGCGGCGCCGTTCGCGGGCGGGGGCGACGCCGCCGGGCGGCCGCCCAGCCTCGAGAACATGTCGCCGCGCGACATCGCCGACCGCCTCTTCGACCGCATCATGCGGCTCTCGAGCGAGGGGAAGGCGGACAGCGTCGGCTTCTTCGCCGAGATGGCGCTGCAGAACTACGCCCAGATGCCGTCGCTCGACGCCGACCTGCGCTACGACATGGGGCGCGTCGCCGAGGTCGCCGGCCGGGAGGAGGTCGCGCGCGCCCAGGCCGACTCGATCCTCCGGGCGCAGCCGAACCACCTGCTCGGGCTCGTCCTCGCCACCAAGGCGGCGACGATGCGCGGCGACGCCGCCGCCCTCGCCGGCTTCAACAGGCGCCTGGTCGCCGCCGCCCCCGCCGAGCGGGCGAAGAACCTCGACGAGTACCAGCGCCACGCGACCGACATCGAGACCGCCCTCTCGCAGGCCGCGACCCCGTGAGCGACCCGATGACCGCCGCCGTCACCCCCCGCACGATCCACGTCTCGCACAGCCCCGACTCGGACGACGCGTTCATGTTCTACGCGCTCGCCGAGGGGAAGATCGACACCGAGGGGCTGCGCTACGTCCACGAGCTGCAGGACATCGAGTCGCTCAACCAGCGCGCGCGCCGCGGGGAGCTCGAGGTCACCGCCGTCTCGATCCACGCCTTCGCCTACCTCGCCGACCGCTACGCGCTGCTCCCGTCGGGCGCGTCGATGGGCGACCGCTACGGGCCGCGCCTCGTCGCCCGCACGCCGCTGACGCGGGCCGACGTACGGGGGAAGCGGATCGCCGTCCCGGGGCCGCTCACCAGCGCCTACCTGGCGCTGCGCCTGTACGAGCCCGACTTCGAGCCGGTGTGGACGCCGTTCGACCGGATCGAGGACGTGGTCGAGGCGGGGGAGGTCGACCTCGGGCTGCTGATCCACGAGGGGCAGCTCACCTACGCCGACCGCGGGCTGCACCTGGTCGCCGACATGGGCGTCTGGTGGTTCGAGGAGACGGGGCTCCCCCTCCCCCTCGGCGGCAACGTGGTGCGGAAGGACCTGGGCGAGGAGCTCACGGCGACGATCGCGCGCCACCTGCACGCCAGCATCGCGTACAGCCTGTCGCACCGCGAGGCGGCGCTCGCGCACTCGATGCAGTACGCGCGCGGCCTCGATCCGGCCAAGGCCGACGAGTTCGTGGGGATGTACGTGAACGACTGGACGCTCGACTACGGCGCGCGCGGGCGCGAGGCGGTGCGGCTGTTCCTGCGCCGCGGCCATGAAGCGGGCGTCATCCCGCACGCGGTCGACGTCACCTTCGCGGGCGACTGAGCGCGTCGCGCGGACGCTGCGGGCTGCGGACTGCGGAGCTGGATCCGCGGTCCGCAGCCCGCAGCGTTTTCCAGTGACCGCGCCCCGCGCCCGGGCGTCAACCGACGCCCCCCTCACGCCCCGCGCCGCTCCGTGTCCGCCGCCCTCTCCCACGTCCCGTCCGACCCGCGCCGCGCCCTCCCCACGGCGGCGGCGGCGGCGCTGGCCGTGCTGGGGAGCGCGCTCGACGACGCGGTGGTGGGGCTGGACGTCGACGGGCGCGTGGTGCTGGCCAACCCGGCCGGCGAGCAGCTGCTCGACCGCCCCGCCGAGGCGCTGGTCGGCCACCCGCTGCACGAGGCGCTGCGCCACGCCCGGCTCGGCAGCGCGGCGCTGGCGCTCAACGAGGCGCTGACCGCCCCGCTCCCCCCCGGCGCCGGCGCCAACCGCCGCTTCACCGTCCACGACCCGACCGGGCGCCCCGGGACGGCGTGGCACGTCGTCCGGCTCCCCGCGCCGCTGGCGCTGCAGGAGGGGGCGCCGTCGCGCGACGCGCTGGCCACCATCGTCGTCGTGCGGTCGCTGGCGGCCGCGGTCGGGCCGACGCCGGCCGGCCCCGCGGTGCCGCGCACCGAGGC
>NZ_JARGEK010000005.1 GCF_029211165.1 Roseisolibacter sp. H3M3-2 | reverse complement strand
GGCGCCGCCAGCGAGTCGCCGGGCGCCGGGAACTCGGGGCCCTCGGCGGTCACCGCCGGCGCCGCGCCCGGCGGACGACGGTCGAACGCGGCGCGCACGCGCGGCCACGCGGCCCACCCACCCCAGCCGAGGAGCAGCGCGCCGAGGATCAGCCATCCCGGCCGGAGGTAGCGCGGCCGCCCGCTCACCGGGGGCCCCTCATCGCACCGCGTTCCACAGCTCGACCGCGCGCGGGAACAGCTCCTTTCCCTCGCGCAGCGACCACTCGAGTCGCATGCGCACGACCTGCCGGAAGACGCCGTCGAAGTCGGTCGGGACGCGCGCCGTCAAGAACGCCCGGTCGGCGGCGGCGAACTTGCGCCCCGGCTCCAGGAAGTCGGCCATGTAGAGCGCGCGCCCCACGCGCCCCCACGCCGCCGAACCGAGCGTGTGCCAGCGCACCGCCTCCAGCAGCTCGTGGCGCGTCTCGCCGAGCGACGCGAGGTGCAGCGCGGCGGCCGGGCCGTGGAGGATCTCGACCGGCGCCTGCGCGTCGCCGGTGCGGGCGCGCAGCTCGTCATCGGGGGCGTCGCGCAGCGCGTCGTGCAGCAGCCCGGCGTCGCGCATCGCGCGCGCCTCGTCGGCATCGCGCGCCACGTCGGGCGCCCACCGCTCGAGCAACGCGGTGACGCGCGCGATGTGGGCGCGGCGCTTCTCGCCCACCTGCGCCCACGACGGGAGCGGGAGCGCGTCAGTCGTCGCCACGGCGCGCGTACGGCTCGAGAACGGCGCGACTGCGCACCCGCGTGCGGCAGACGTAGTTCCACCCCTTCAGCTCCGCGCCCCGCCCGACCTCCGCGTCGATCAGGCGCGAGTACGGGCCGATCACGCACTCCCCGTCGATGTCGGTGACCCCTTCCAGCACCACGTTGGGGTAGACGAGGGTGTCCGCGCCGATGCGCACGTCGACGTCGAGCCAGGTCGTGTCGGGGAGGAGGAACGACACGCCGCGTCGCTCGTGCTGTCGCACCAGGCGGTTGCGGATCGCCACGGTCGCGTCGGAGAGCGTGTGCCGGTCGAGGACCTGCAGCAGCTCCTCGGGCCCCGTCGGCACCACGAGCGCGGCGCCGGTCGGCACGCGCGGGTCGTCGGCCGAGGCGAGCGCGGGCCCCTCCCCCGCCACCGCGATGCTCGTCGCCAGCTCGCTCCCGCCGCGCACCGACGCCACCCCGTGCTCGGCGGCGCGCAGCAGCCGCGTGAGCGTCCCCGGCGTGACCAGCGCCGCCGAGCCGTCGACGAGCAGCGTCGGGCCGGGCGCCGTCACGGCGGCGCGCAGGGCGACCGCCTCGCTCCCCGGCTCGACGGCCACGTAGCGTACCGACACGTCCCCCTCCAGCTCGACGTGCGCGCTCGCGCCGCGCAGGTGCAGCACGACGATCTCGCGCGGCGGCGACGGCAGCGCGAGCAGCGCGCGCACCACGTGCCAGAGCGTCGCGCGCCCCGCCAGCGGGTGCAGGTAGAGGCTCACCTGCGAGCGGAAGGCCGCGTGCTCGTCGAGCGCGGCCACCACGGCGCGCCAGCTCACGCCGGCGGCCCCGGGGGCTCGGCGACGATGCGCGGCGAGACGCCGAGTATCGCGTTGTCGAGGAGCCGCGTCTTGCCGACGCGCAGCGCGATCATCGCGATCGCGCCGTCCGACGCGAGGTCGAGCGGCTCCAGCGTCTCCGGGTCGGCGACGGCGACGTAGTCCGGCCACAGCTGCGGGTCGAGCGCCAGGACCGCGTTGGCCTCCGCGACCAGGCGCGGCACGCGCCGCTCGCCGGCCGCGTAGGCCGCCTCCAGCCGCGCCAGCGCGGCCGGGATCACGCGCGCGCGCCGCCGCTCGTCCGGATCCAGGTAGACGTTCCGGCTCGAGAGCGCCAGCCCGTCGGGCTCCCGCACCGTCGGCGCGATCACCAGCTCGACGGGCAGGTCGAGGTCGCGCACCATGGCGCGGATCAGCGTGGCCTGCTGCACGTCCTTCTGGCCGAACACCGCGACGTCGGGCTGCACGAGGTGCAGCAGCTTGGCCACGACCGTCAGCACGCCGGCGAAGTGGCCGGGGCGCGCGGCGCCCTCCCACCGCTGCGCGAGCGCGCCGGGGTCGATCCGCACGAGCGGCTCGCGCGGGTAGATGACCTCGACGCCCGGCGCGAACAGCAGCTGCACGCCGCGCGCCCGCGCCTTCGCCGCGTCGCCGTCGGGGTCGCGCGGGTAGCGCGACAGGTCTTCGGAGGGGCCGAACTGCAGCGGGTTCACGAAGATGCTCATCGCCGCCACGTCGGCGCGGCGGCGCGCCTCGTCGACCAGGGCGAGGTGCCCCTCGTGCAGCGCGCCCATCGTCGGGACGAAGCCGACCCGCCCGCCGCCCAGCACGCGCGCGTCCTCGCGCAGCCGGCGCAGCTCCTCGCGCAGCTCCCCGGCCGTCGTCACCGTGAGCATCAGAACGCGTGCTCGTCGCCCGGGTACGCGCGGCCGCGCACCTCGTCGGCGTAGCGGCGCACGGCGTCGCGCGTGTCGGCCGCGAGCGTCGCGTAGCGCTTCAGGAACTTGGGCGCGAAGCCGTCGGTCAGTCCCAGCAGGTCGGCGAGCACCAGCACCTGCCCGTCGCACGCCGCGCCGGCGCCGATCCCGATCGTGGGGATGCCGACCGCCTCGGTCACGCGCTGCGCGACGGCGGCGGGCACCAGCTCCAGCACGACCGAGAACGCGCCCGCGTCCTCCAGCCGGCGCGCGTCGTCCACCATCCGCTGCGCCGCCTCCTCCTCGCGCCCCTGCACCCGGAAGCCGCCGAGGACGTGCACCGACTGCGGGGTGAAGCCGAGGTGCCCCATGACCGGGATGCCGGCGCGCACGAGCGCGCGCACCGTCTCGGCCATCTCGGGCGAGCCGCCCTCGACCTTCACCGCGTCGCACCGCGTCTCCTGCATCACGCGGCCGCAGTTCAGCAGCGCGCGCTCGGTCGTGACCTGGTACGTGAGGAACGGCATGTCCACCACGAGGAGCGCACGCGCGGTGCCGCGCCGCGCCGCCGCGCCGTGGTAGATCATCTGCTCGAGCGTCACCGGGACCGTCGTCTCGAGCCCCGCGACGACGTTGCCGAGCGAGTCGCCGACCAGCACCGCGTCGACCCCGGCCTCGTCGGACAGGCGCGCGAACAGCGCGTCGTACGCCGCGACCATCACCAGCGATTCCTTTCGCGCCTTGGCCTGGGCGAAGGAGCGCACGGTGACCTTCTTCGGCGCGGCGGCCGACCCGGAGGCCTGGCTCATGCCGGCACCGCGGCGAGGGCCTCTCGCCAGTCGACGCCCAGCGCCGCGAGCCCGCGGTGCCAGAAGTCGCGGTTGGGGAGCTCCGGGTGCGGCACGCGCAGACGCGGCGTGGCGACGCGCCGCGCGCCGAACAGCACGACGTCCAGGTCGAGGGTGCGCGCGCCCCAGCGCGGCGACGCCGCGCGGTCGCGCCCGCGCTCCGCCTCGACGGCGAGGCAGGCGTCGAGCAGCGCCTCCGGCTCCAGCGTCGTCCGCAGCGCGAGCATCTGGTTCAGGTACGGGTCCTGGCCGGCCGGGCCGAGCGGGGCGGTCTCCTCAACCGGCGACGCCGCGGCCACGCGCACCCCCGGCAGCGCGTCGAGGCGCGCGCGCGCGTGCGCGAGGTGCGCCGCGCGGTCGCCGAGGTTGGAGCCGAGGGCGAGGTACACCGTCTCCCCCGGCGGCGCCGGCGGCCGCGGCGCGCTCGCGCATGCCGCCGGCGTGGGCGAGCGGCCCCGGGAGCGCGACGTGCGGGGTGCGCACCGCGACGCGCACCGGCCCGCCCGCGCCGAGCGCCAGCGCGCGGTCGGCCACGCGCGCGGCGACGTCCTCGAGGTAGAGCAGCTCGGTGGACGCGACCACGTCGGCCGCCGCGTCGTAGAGCGCGCGGTAGTCGAGCACCGGCGCGCCCGGCGCGACGTCGCGCCACGCGTCGACGTCGATCTCCAGCGGCTGCGCGAGCTCGCGCTCGTGGGCGAGGATCCCCACGCGCGCGTGGAAGCGCATGCCGGCGAGCGAGACGCAGAGGCGGTCGGTCACGGGCGGAACGTACCGACCCCCGCCGGACCGGTCAACGAACTCGCGGCCGGCCCCTCACGCCCCGTCGATCGCGGCCCGGAGGTCGCGCGCGAGCGACAGCGCCCGTCCCACGTCCTCGTCGGCCGCGCGGACGAGCGCGCTGCCGACGACCACGCCGTCGGCGATGCGCGCCACCGCGGCCGCCTGGTCGGGGCGCGAGATGCCGAAGCCCACGCAGATGGGGAGCGTCGTCGTCGCGCGCAGCCGCGCCACCGACTCGGGGAGCGTGGCCGACAGCGCGTCCTGCTCGCCCGTCACCCCGAGCCGGCTGATCAGGTACACGAAGCCGCGTCCGTGGCGCGCGATCTCCGCCATGCGCGGGGTCGGCGTCGTCGGCGCTACCAGCCGCACGAAGTCGAGGGGGCCGCCGCCGAGCCACGCCTCGCGCTCGGCGTCGGCGCCGACCGGCAGGTCGGTGACCAGGATCCCGCTCGCCCCGGCGTCGGCCGCCCGCGCCAGCACCTCGCGCCCCGCCGCCAGCAGCGGGTTCAGGTAGCTGAACAGGACCACCGGCACCGTCAGCCGCGCCCGCCCGAGCAGCGCGAGCGCGCCGTCGAGGTCGATCCCGTGGTCGAGCGCCACCTGCGAGCTGCGCTGGATCACCGGGCCGTCGGCGAGCGGCTCCGAGAAGGGCACTCCGAGCTCGATCACGTCGGCGCCGGCCTCCTCCAGCCCCTGGAGCAGCGCGACCGAGCGCTCCGGGTCCGGGTGCCCCGCCGTCACGTAGCAGACGAGCGCGCGCCGCCCCTCCGCACGCAGCGCCGCGAACCGCCGGTCGATCGCCGACGTGCGACCCTCCACCCCGGTCGCCGTCACGCCGGGTACTCCGGCAGCGCGCCGAGGTCGGGGAGCTCGCCCATCTCGCTCACCTGCACCACGTCCTTGTCGCCGCGCCCGCTGACGCAGATCAGCACCGGCTCGTCGGGCGCCCAGCGTCCGCGGTTCGCCTCGACCCACGCCACGGCGTGCGACGTCTCGAGCGCGGGGATGATCCCCTCGGCGCGGCTCAGCAGCGCGAAGCCGCGCAGCGCGTCGCGGTCGGTGACGCTGACGTAGGTCGCGCGCCCGCTCTCCTTGAGCCACGCGTGCTCCGGCCCCACGCCCGGGTAGTCGAGCCCCGCGGAGACCGAGTGCGCGTTGATCACCTGCCCCTTCGCGTCCTGCAGCAGGAGGCTGAGCGAGCCGTGGAGCACCCCGGGCGTGCCGAGGGTGAGCGACGCCGAGTGCCGCCCGCTGTCGAGCCCCTCGCCGGCCGCCTCGACGCCGATCAGCTCGACCGCCGCGTCGTCCACGAAGCCGACGAAGATCCCCATCGCGTTCGAGCCGCCGCCCACGCAGGCGACGACGGTGCGCGGCAGGCGGCCCGCGCGCTCCAGCAGCTGCGCCCGCGCCTCGCGCCCGATCGCCGCCTGGAACTCGCGCACGATGCGCGGATACGGCGCCGGCCCGACCACCGAGCCGATGATGTAGTGGCTCGTCTCGACGTTCGTGACCCAGTCGCGGATCGCCTCGCTCGTCGCGTCCTTGAGCGTGCGCGTCCCGCTGGTCACGGGCACCACGGACGCGCCCATGAGCCGCATGCGCCACACGTTCAGCGACTGGCGGCGCATGTCCTCCTCGCCCATGTACACGACGCACTCCAGGCCGAACCGCGCGCACACCGTGGCCGTCGCCACGCCGTGCTGCCCCGCCCCGGTCTCGGCGATGATGCGGCGCTTCCCCATGCGCCGCGCGAGCAGCACCTGCCCGACCGTGTTGTTGATCTTGTGCGCGCCCGTGTGGTTCAGGTCCTCGCGCTTGAGCCAGACCGGCGCGCCGACCAGCGCCGACAGCCGCGGCGCGTCGGTGAGGCGCGACGGGCGGCCCACGTAGTCGCGCAGCATGTCGTCGGCGGAGGCGCGGAACGCCGGGTCGGCCATCGCCGCGTCGAACTCGGCGTCGAGGGCGTCGAGGGCCGGGACGAGCGTCTCGGGGACGTAGCGGCCGCCGAAGGGGCCGAAGCGGTCGCTCACGGCGGGGGGAAGCTGGTCGGACTCGGGCATCACGAACTCGTAGCGGAACGGGCGGCCGCGAGGAAGGCGGCGAGGCGTTGCGGGTCCTTCACGCCGGGCGATCGTTCGACCCCCGACGACACGTCGACGACGTCGGGCAGCAGCGCGCGCACCGCGTCGCCCAGGTTCTCGGCGCGCAGCCCGCCCGCCAGCACCAGCGGCGTGCGCCCGCGCAGCGGCGCGAGCGCGTCGGCGACGTCGCCCCAGGCCAGCGCCACGCCCGTGCCGCCGAGCTGATGCCCGTCCACCTTCGCGTCGAGCACCACCGCGTCGGCGGCGGCGAACAGGTCGGCCGCCTGCGGCGGGACGTCGGCGCCCGCGATGCGGAGCACGGCCCAGACGCGGCCCGGATAGACCCGGCGCACCGCCTCCACCGCCGCCGCGTCCGGGTCGGCGTGCAGCTGGACGACGTCGAGCCCGGCCTCGTCGGCGATGCGCGCGATCGCGTCGGGCGCCTGCGTCCCCATGACGCCGACGCCCAGCGGCCGCGGCCCGCTCGCGGCGTCGCGGGCCGCCTCGAGGATGGCCCGGGCCGCGGCCGGCACGATCTGGCGCGGCCCGCCGGCGAAGATCGCCCCGAGGTAGTCCGCACCCAGCCGCGCCGCCTCAGCCGCGTCCTCCGCCCGCACGAGCCCGCAGATCTTGACCGCCGGCGCGCTCATCCGGCGCTCACGCGGCGACCGCGACCCGTCCGCGCCTCGCGATCCCCGCGATCGCCCGCAGCGCCGCGGCCGGATCGGCGGCCGCCGAGAGCGACGACCCGACCAGCACCGCGTCGGCGCCGGCCGCCGCCGCCTGCTCGACCTCGGCGGGCCCGTACACGCCGCTCTCGAAGACGGCGACCCGGTCGGCCGGGATGAGCGGCACCAGGCGCTCCCCGGTCGCCAGGTCGATGACCAGCGTCTCGAGGTTCCGGTTGTTCACCCCGATGACCGTCGCCTCGGCCAGCAGCGCCGCCTCGAGTTCCCGCTCGTCGCGGATCTCGACAAGCGTCTCCAGCCCCGCGTCGCGCGCCGTGCGGGCGAGCTCGACCAGCGCGGCCGGCGCAAGCGCGCGGGCGATCAGCAGCGCCGCCGACGCCCCCAGGGCGCGGGCCTCGAGCATCTGCAGCGGCGCGACGTGGAAATCCTTCTTGAGGATGGGGAGCGCCGTCGCGGCGCGCGCCTCGGCGACGTCGGCGTCGCTTCCCCCGAACCGCAGCGGCTCGGTGAGGATCGAGAGGGCGGCGGCCCCGCCCGCCGCGTAGGCGGCGCTCTGCGCCCCGGCCGACAGCCCCGGCGCGATGTCGCCCTTGGAGGGCGAGCGGCGCTTCACCTCGGCGATGACCGTCACCCTCGTCCCTCGGAGCGCGGCGGCGAAGCCGGGGACGATCGGCGCGTCGGCCACCGCACGCTCCAGCTCGGCGCGCCGCCCGTGCAGCGACTCGGCCCGCCCGGCGGAGGCGTCGCTCAGCTCGCGCAGCACGCCCGTGGGGGGCGTCCAGTGTGGAAAAGCTTGCACTTCGGCCGATCTTCGGCTAACGTGGCATTTCGGCAGCTATTCGGGACGGAAGGTCCGTCCCAGATGCCCTTCCCCGCTCCAGGCCGCCCCATGCCGCTCACGAAGCGCCAGCGCGAGATCCTGACCTATCTCGGCTCGTACTCCGAGTCGCACGGCTACGCGCCGAGCTTCGAGGAGATCGCCGACACGTTCCAGTATAACTCGCTCGCGACGGTGCACGAGCACCTCTCGAACCTCGAGCGGAAGGGCTACATCAAGCGCGGCTACAACGAGAGCCGCGCCATCGAGATCCTCCCGTCGGAGGCCTTCCAGCGCTCGGTCGAGCTGCCGCTGCTCGGCACCGTCGCCGCCGGCCTCCCGATCGAGCAGATGGCGTCGGGTGAATCGCTCTGCGTCCCCGAGTCGTTCCTGCGGAAGAACGGGAACCACTACGTGCTCAAGGTGCGCGGCAACTCGATGGTCGACGCCCACATCGGCGACGGCGACTTCGTCATCGTCAACGAGCGCCGCTCGGCGGACAACGGCGAGATGGTGATCGCGATGATGCAGGGGAGCGCGGCGACGGTGAAGAAGTTCTACCGCGAGCGCGACGGCCGCATCCGCCTCCAGCCGGCCAACGAGACGATGGAGCCGATCTACGTCCACGAGAACGACATCAGCATCCAGGGCGTGGTCGTCGGCGTGCTCCGCCGCTACTGACCGAACGAACGTCCTGAGCGCAGCGAAGGACCTCTGCGACCTGCCGGACAGGTTGCAGAGGTCCTTCACTACGTTCGGGACCTAGTCCCGGTACACCCGCCGCAGCCCCTCGAGCGTCCGCCGCCCCGCCCCGTCGTCCAGCGCCGCGGTCGCGCGCCGCAGCGCCGACGGATAGTCCCCTTCCAGCTCCCCGACGTACAGCGCGGCCGCCGCGTTCAGCAGCACGGCCGCCCGCGCCCCCGGCGGCCCGCCCCCGCCGAGCACCGCCTCGATGATCGCGGCGTTCTCCTCGGGGCTCCCGCCGGACAGGTCGTCGGGCGAGACCGCCGCGAGCCCCACCGCCGCCGGGTCGAGCGTCCACTCGCCCGCCAGCCGCCCGTCGCGGATCTCGAGCGCGCGCGTCGGGCCGAGCGGGGAGACCTCGTCCATCCCCGGCTCGCCGTGGACCACCAGCGCCCGGACGCTCCCCAGCGCCGCCAGCGCGCCCGCGATCAGCGGCAGCCGGTGCGCCTCCGCCACGCCCACGACCTGGCGCCCCGCGCTCGCGGGGTTGGCCAGCGGGCCGACCACGTTCATCACCGTCGGCACCCCCAGCTCGCGGCGCACCGGGCCGACGTGGCGCATCGCCGGGTGCATCAGCGGCGCGAACATGAAGACGAGCCCCGTCTCGTCCAGCGAGCGGCGCATCCGCTCCACAGGCCGGTCGATCGGCACGCCGAGCGCCTCCAGCACGTCGGCGCTCCCCGAGCGGGAGGTGAACGAGCGGTTGCCGTGCTTCGCGACCCGTGCGCCCGCGCCCGCCGCCAGCAGCGCCGCCGCGGTCGAGATGTTGAAGGTCGTCACCGCGCCGCCGCCGGTCCCGCAGGTGTCCACCAGCTCGTCCGGGCGTTCGGTCGCCAGCGGGAGCATCGCCCCGCGCAGCGACCGGGCGACGGCGGCGACCACGTCGGCCGTCTCCCCCTGCACGCGCAGTCCCATGAGGAGCGCGGCGATCTGCGCCGGCGTTGCCTCGCCGCGCATCACGACGTCGAACGCCGCCGTCACCGCGTCGGGCGCCACCGCCTCGCCGCCGGCCAGCGCGCGCAGGGCGACGCGCAGGGCGTCGGGGGTCGGCGCGTTCACGCGACCTCCAGGTGCGCGACGAGCCGCCCGGGGAGCTGCGCGTGCGTGGCGACCAGCGCGATCACGAGCCCCAGCAGCCGCACCCGCTCCACGTCGGCGTCGGTGTAGCCGGCCCGCGTCGAGCGGTTCGTGAGGTTCACCACCCCCACCAGCTCGTCGTGGTAGACCAGCGGGAAGCTGATGAAGCTCCCGCTGGTGAAGTACTGGTCGCGCAGCAGCGGGTGCGCCCCCGCGTCGCGGACGTCGCGCACCAGCAGCGGCTCGCGCGACGCGGCCACGCGCCCGGCCACCCCCTCGCCCAGCCGCACGCGCGACCCCTCGGTGATGTGCGGCGACAGCCCGCGCGCCGCCGCGAGGTACAGCTGGTCGGGGTCGGGCGCCTTCAGCATGAGCGAGCAGCGCTGCGCCTGCATGTCGTCGCCCACCAGCGCGAGCAGCCCGTCCACCAGCTGCCGCGGGTCGTGCGCGGCCGCGTCCAGCGACAGCACGCGGTCGATCAGGTACAGCGTGCGCTCGGTCTGGCGCAGCGTCTCGCCACGCCGCAGCAGCTCGGCCTGCGTCTGCTCCAGCGTCGCGGCGTGCGCGGCCAGCTGCTCCTCCAGCTTCTGCGCCCGGTGCTCGGCGCGGCGCACCGACTCGGCCTGCTGCGCCGCCAGCCGCTCGGCGGCCACCCGCTCGGCGGGGGCGGTGGCCGGCACCGCCGGGACGCCGGCGGGGGGCGTGCGGCGCGCGACCTCCAGCTCGCGCTCCAGCTGGGCGAGGCGGCGGACGTAGGCGCCGTGCACGTGCTGGGTGACGTCCTCCAGCGTCCGCACCGCCTCCTCGCGCGCCTCGCGCTCCCAGAAGCGGCCCACGCACAGGTCGAACAGCTCGACGGCCGCGGCGAAGCGGTCGAGCACGCGCGTGCCGAAGATGCGGCGCGGCTCCAGCAGCGCCAGCACCGCCACCAGGTGCCCCTCGACCACCACGCCGCGCAGCGCCAGCGTCCCGTCGAGCGGCGTCTGGAAGCCGAGCAGCCGCCCGAACTCTCCCGACCGGTCCCCCAGCTCGGCGAAGCTCGCGCCGCCGAGCAGCGTCGCGCGGATCGCCGACGGCAGGTGCTCCAGGCTCGCCTCGCTGCGGTCGCGGCGCAGCGTGGCCCCCTCGGGCGCGAGGCGCTCGCGCAGCAGCTCGCGGCGGGCGTCGTACGGGAAGAAGGCCACCTGCGCCCCGCGGTCCAGCTCCGACAGCGTCTCGCCGAGGGCGAGCAGCGCCGCGTCCTGGTTCGGGGCCGCGCCGAGCGCGTGGGCGAGTGAGGCGAGCGGGCGTGGCGGCATGCGGGCGGGCGGGGGTCGGCCCGCGGACGCCGCGGCCGGGCGCCGGGGGGCGGACGGCGCCGCGCGAAATGTGCCCGCGGCGCCCGACCGTGGTCAATCGCGCCGCGGCACGCCGGGTCAATCGCCGCGCGCTTGATCGGGTTTCCGGCGCCCGCTTACCTTGCGCCGATGGACGACCGGACGTTCCAGCTGGTCCTGCACTACGACGGCGCGCGCTTCGCCGGCTGGCAGCGCCAGCGAGACGCCCGGACCGTGCAGGGAGAGCTGGAGGCGGTGCTGGCCCGGCTCTGCGGGCGGCCCGTGGCGGCGCTGGGCGCGGGGCGCACAGACGCGGGGGTGCACGCGCGGGGGCAGGTGGCCGGCGTCCGCATCGCGGCCAAGTGGACCCCGGAGCGGCTGCGGAAGGCGTGCAACGCGCTGCTACCCGACGACCTCTGGGTCGCCGCCGCGCACGAGATGCGCCCCGAGTTCCACGCGCGCTTCGACGCCACCGCGCGCCGCTACGCGTACCTGGTGGGCACCGACGACGAGGCGCACTCGCCCTTCCGCCGCACGCGGGAGTGGGCGCTCCCCCGCCCCGTCGACCGAACGCTCCTCGACGCCGCCGCGGGGCACCTGCCGGGCGACCACTGCTTCCGCGCCTTCGCGGTGCGCGGGACCGCGCCGCCCGACGACCCGCACCGCTGCGTCGTGCACGAGGCGCGGTGGGCGGAGCGCCCCGGGGGGCTGGTCTTCCACGTCGAGGCGAACCGCTTCCTCCATCACATGGTGCGCTTCCTGGTGGGGACGATGGTCGACGTCGCGACCGGGCGGCGCCCCCTCGCCGACGTCCCCCGCTTGCTCGGGGCCGCCGACAACAGCGAGGTTTCGGCGCCGGCGCCGGCGCACGCGCTCTACCTCGACGCCGTGCGCTACCCGCCCCACCTCTACCTGTCGACGCGCGCATGAAACTCCTCCTGGCGTCCGCCTCGGTGCCCGAGATCGCGTGGGCGGTGGAGCACGGGCTCGCCGACGGGCTTGTCCCGTCGCCGTCGCAGCTGGTCGAGCAGCGGCCGGGGGACCCGCGCGAGCTGCTGGAGGAGCTGGCCCGCTCGGTCGCGCTCCCGATCTACGCCAGCGTGTCGAGCATCGACCCGCTCGACATGCACCGCGACGGGCGGGAGCTGGCGCGGATCGCGGACAACGTGGTCGTGCAGCTGCCGCTGGTCGACGACGCGGTCGTCGCCATCCGCCGGCTCTCGGTCGAGGGGGTGCGGGTGGCGGCGACGCTGGTGTTCAGCGCCGCGCAGGCGCTGCTCGCCGCCAAGGCGGGCGCCTCGGTCGTGACGGTGCCGGTCGACCAGCTCGACGCGCTCGGCCAGGACAGCACCGTGGTGGTGCGGCAGATCCGCAGCGTCTTCGACCGCGGGCACGTCGAGTGCGACCTGGTGGCGGCGGGGCCGCGCGCCGCGTCCGGCTTCACGGCCTGCGCCGAGTCGGGCGCCGACGCGGCGGTGGTGGACCTGGCGACGATGCGCGCGATGCTGGTCCACCCGCTCACCGACCGCGGGATCGACGCGTTCCTGCGCGAGCTGACGACGCGCGCCAAGCCGCGCATCACCCCGATCTGACCGTGCGCCGTCCGCGGTGGTCCCGGGGGCTGGTCGCCGCGCTGCTGGCCGGGTGCGGCGGCGGCGCGCCCGCCGACGCCCCGGCGCAGAACCCGGCGCCGCCCCCGACGATCCCCGCCTCGGCGCGCCTCCCCGAGCCCGGGTCGGCGGCGGTCACCGCGCCGCGGCGCACCGCCGTGGTGACCGCGGTCGCCCGCGTCGCGCCGGCCGTCGTGACCGTGCAGACCGAGTCGGTCGAGCGGATGCCCGCGGACCCGTTCGACCTGTTCTTCGGCCGCCGCCCCGGCGAGCAGCGGCGCGCGGGCATCGGGACAGGCTTCTTCGTCCGCGAGGACGGCGTGGTCGTCACCAACGCGCACGTCGTCGCCGGCGCCTCGCGCGTCTCCGTGGCGCGGCGCGACGGCACGACCTACACCGCGCGCGTCGTCGGCGCCGACGAGAGCAACGACCTCGCGGTGCTGAAGGTCGAGGCGCGCGGGCTCCCCGTCGCGCCGCTCGGGAACTCCGACTCGCTGCTCGTCGGCGAGTGGGCGGTGGCGATCGGCAACCCGTTCGGCTTCGTGCTGGGCAACGCCGAGCCGTCGGTCTCGGCGGGCGTGATCTCCGCGACCGGGCGCAACCTGGTCGGCGGCGGGCAGGACGGCGCCGGCGCGTCGCTCGACATGATCCAGACGGACGCGGCGATCAACCCCGGCAACTCGGGCGGGCCGCTCATCAACGCCGACGGCGAGGTGATCGGCGTCAACAGCTCGATCTACACGCCGTCGGGCGGCTCGGTGGGACTCGGCTTCGCGATCCCGATCAACCGCGCGCGCCGCGTGGTCGAGGACCTGCTGGCGCACGGCACCGTGCGGCGGCCGTGGATCGGCGTCGTCCTGCGCACCCCCGAGGCGGCGACCTCGCCGCGCGACCTGCTGACCGCCGGCGCGGTGGTGCGCGCCATCGTCCCCGGCTCCCCGGCCGCGCGCGCCGGCATCGCCGCCGGCGACCAGATCGTCCGCGTCGGGACGCGCACCGTGCGCAACCCGTTCGACTGGGAGGCCGCGCTCCTCGACCTGCGGCCGGGCGAGGACGTCGCGGTCGCGGTGCGGCGCGGCGGCCGCGACGTGGCGAGCACGGTGCGCGTCGGCGACCTCCCCGAGGTCACCGCGCCCAAGGTCACGGTGCTGCGCGAGCTGCAGCTGGTCACCGTGACCGCGGCCATCCGCGCCGAGCGGCGCCTGCAGGCGAGCAGCGGGGCGCTAGTGTACCAGGCGTCCGAGCGCGTCGCCACCGAGATCGGCCTCGAGCCGGGCGACGTGATCGTGCAGATCAACCAGGCCGGCATCACGAGCGCGGACGACGTGGCCCGCGCGCTCGACTACTACGCCGGCCGAGGTCCGATGCGGATCTTCTTCGAACGACAGGGCCGCTACAGCTTCACCGACGTCATCCTCCGCCAGTGACCCGCTGCGAGGGCGCGCGACCACCGTCGCCGCCCTCGCGCCGCTCCACGATACGCCGTGACCGCCGACGCCCCGACCGCCCGCTACTCCTCGCCGCTCGCCGAGCGCTACGCCTCGCGCGCGATGCTCGCCCTCTGGTCGCCGCAGGAGCGGCACGGGCTCTGGCGCCGCCTCTGGCTGGCCCTCGCCGAGGCCGAGCGCGAGCTCGGCGTCGACATCCCCGAGGCGGCCGTCGCCCAGATGCGCGACCACCTCGACGACATCGACTTCGCCGCGGTCGCCGGCTACGAGAAGCGCTTCCGCCACGATGTGATGGCGCACGTCCACGCCTTCGCCGACGTCGCCCCGGAGGCCCGCCGGTACATCCACCTCGGCGCCACCAGCTGCTACGTCACCGACAACGGCGACCTGCTCCTGATGCGGCGCGGGCTGGAGATCCTGCGCGCCAAGGTCCTGGCGACGCTGGGCGCGCTGGCGGCGTTCGCGCGGCGGTGGCGCGACGAGCCCGCGCTCGGCTACACGCACCTGCAGCCGGCGCAGCTGGTCACCGTCGGCAAGCGGGCCGCGCTCTGGATGCAGGACCTCGTGCTCGACCTGGCGGACCTCGACCACCGCATCGCCACCCTCCCCTTCCGCGGCGTGAAGGGGACGACGGGCACGCAGGCGAGCTTCCTGTCGCTGTTCGACGGCGACCACGCGAAGGTGCGCGAGCTCGACCGCCGCGTGACCGAGAAGATGGGCTTCGCGGCCGCCATGCCGGTCACCGGGCAGACGTACTCGCGCAAGGTCGACGCGCACGTGCTGTCGGCCGTCTCGGGCGTGGCCGCCAGCGCGGCCAAGTTCGCGTCCGACCTGCGCATGCTGCAGGCGTTCGGCGAGATCGAGGAGCCGTTCGAGAAGGAGCAGATCGGCTCGTCCGCGATGGCGTACAAGCGCAACCCGATGCGCTGCGAGCGGATCAACGCGCTGGCGCGCTTCGTCCTCTCGCTCGAGACCAACGCCAACCAGACGCACGCGGTCCAGTACTTCGAGCGCACCCTCGACGACTCGGCCAACCGCCGGCTGGCGATCCCGGAGAGCTTCCTCGCTACCGACGCGATCCTCGTGCTCTACGGCAACGTGGCGGCCGGGCTGGAGGTCCACCCGGCCCGCATCCGCCGCCGCGTCGACGACGAGCTGCCGTTCATGGCGACCGAGGAGATCATCGTCCGCGCCGTGCGCGCGGGGGGCGACCGGCAGGCGGTGCACGAGGTGATCCGCCGCCACAGCGTCGAGTCGGCGCGGGCGCTCAAGGACGGCGGCGCGGCGCGCAACGACCTGCTCGACCGGCTCGCGGGCGACGCGGAGTTCACGGCGCTCGGGCTGTCGCTCGACGAGCTGCGCGAGACGCTGCAGCCGGGGCGCTTCGTCGGCCGGGCCCCGCGCCAGGTGGACGAGTTCCTCGAGGAGGTCGTGCAGCCCCTGCTCGACGCGCACGCCGCCGAGGCGTCGGCCGCGCCCGAGGAGGTGCGCGTATGAGCGGCGCGCTCCGCGGGACCGACCTCCCGCTGCCGGTGGTGCGGCGCGGCAAGGTGCGCGACGTCTACGCCGTCGGCGACGACCGCGTGCTCCTCGTCGCGACCGACCGGGTCAGCGCCTTCGACGTGGTCATGGCCGAGGCGATCCCGCACAAGGGCGCGGTCCTGACGCAGCTCACGGCGTGGTGGCTGCGGCGGCTGGAGGGGGTGGTCGCCCACCACATGCTCAGCGCCGACGCCGACGCCATCGTCGCCGAGGTCCCGGCGCTCGCGCCGCACCGCGACCTGCTGCGTGGCCGGGCGATGCTCTGCGTGCGCACCGAGGTCTACCCGGTCGAGTGCGTGGTCCGCGGCTACCTCTCCGGCTCGGCGTGGAAGGAGTACCGCGAGGCGGGGACGCTGGCCGGCGAGCCGCTGGCGCCGGGGCTGCGCGAGAGCGAGCGGTTCGACCCGCCGCGCTTCAGCCCCGCCACCAAGGCCGAGACGGGGCACGACGAGAACATCCCGCCCTCGAAGGTCGCCGAGCTGCTCGGCGCGGACCGCGCATCCGAGCTCGAGCGTCTGGCGCAGCTCGTCTACGCGGCCGGCCGCGACCTGGCCGCCGAGCGGGGGATCATCATCGCCGACACGAAGTTCGAGTTCGGCGCCCGCGACGGGCGGACGCTCCTGATCGACGAGGTGCTGACCCCCGACAGCTCGCGCTTCTGGCCCGCCGACGGCTACGCGCCGGGGCGCGGGCAGCCGAGCTTCGACAAGCAGCCGCTGCGCGACTGGCTCGACGCGGAGCGGCGGGCCGGCCGCTGGAACGGCGAGGCGCCGGCGCCGACCTTGCCTCCCGAGGTCGTCCAGGCCACCAGCCTCCGCTATCTTGATGCGTACCGGCGGCTGACCGGCGCCGCGCTGGACCTCGCCACCTCGTGACGACCACCCCGCTGCCGTGAGACTCGCCCGCGTCCGACGCCGTCCCCCCGTGGACAGCGCGCGCCCGTGACGGCCGCCATGCGGCGCCCCGCCTTCCGGCGCCCCAACGTGCGGCGCGCCGCCGGGCCCTGGCTCCCCAACGGGTTCACGCTCGCGAACCTCGGCTTCGGCATCTACGCCATCATCTCGGCGTCGCACGGGAACTTCGAGACCGCCGTCCGCTGCATCGTCTTCGGCGGCGTCTGCGACCTGTTCGACGGGGCGGTGGCGCGCGCGACCCGCACCGGCACGCAGCTCGGCGAGCAGCTCGACTCGCTGGTCGACGCGATCTCGTTCGGCCTCGCGCCGGCGATGATCGTGTACTACCGCGTGCTCCCGCAGCAGGGGTGGGGGTGGCTGCCGGTCTTCATCTACGTCGCCAGCGCCGTCTTCCGCCTCGCGCGGTTCAACGTCACGCAGGCGGGCGCGTCGAAGACGTACTTCATCGGGCTCCCCAGCCCGGCCGCCGGCGGCACGCTGGCGACGTACTACTGGTTCACGCAGACCCGCCTGTATCAGGAGACCCGCATCGTCGACCTGCCGTGGCAGGAGATCATGCCGGCGCTGATGCTCCTGCTGGCGGCGATGATGAGCAGCACCGTCCCGTACCCGTCGTGGCCCAAGGTCGGCGTGCGCTCCTGGCGCGGCCTCGCCGGGCTGCTCGGCGTCCTCGCGATCGTCGTCGGCGGGATCTTCTTCTCCAAGTACTTCTTCTTCCTCTTCGGCGTCGGCTACCTCGTGTGGGGGCTCGGGCGCGCGCTGCTGCTGGCGCTGTTCGAGTGGCCGGGCGACCGGCCGCGCCGCGGCGACGACGACGACGATCCCGACGACCCGGTGGACTCGTACGGGATGCGCGACGACGAGCCGCCCCCGGACGACGACCGGCTGCTCGGCCGCCGCCGCCGCCGACGCCGCAAGCCCGCTCTCCCGCCCGACTCCCCGACATGACCGCCTCCTTCCGCATCGAGATCCGCGTCGTCCCCCGCCGAGGCATCCTGGACCCGCAGGGCAAGGCCGTCGCCGACGCGCTCCACTCGCTGGGCTTCCCCGAGGTCGGCGACGTCCGCGTCGGGCGCCACGTGGTGGTCGAGACGCGCGCGGCCGACGCCGCGGAGGCCGGCCGCCGCGCCGCCGAGATGTGCGAGAAGCTCCTCGCCAACCCGGTCACCGAGGACTTCGAGATCGAGCAGGTGGTGCCGGTATGAAGTTCGGCATCGTCACCTTCCCGGGCTCGAACTGCGACTACGACGCGTACCACGCCGTGGTCGACCAGCTCGGCGAGACGGCGGCGTACCTGTGGCACAAGGACCGCGACCTGCAGGGCGCCGACGTCGTGATCCTGCCCGGCGGCTTCAGCTACGGCGACTACCTGCGCTGCGGCGCGATCGCCCGCTTCAGCCCGATCATGGACGCCGTCGCCGCGCACGCCGCCCGCGGGGCGCCGGTGCTCGCCATCTGCAACGGCTTCCAGATCGCCTGCGAGGCCGGGCTCCTCCCCGGCGCGCTGCTCCGCAACGCGTCGCTCAAGTACGTCTGCGAGCAGCGCCACCTGCGCGTCGAGACGACCGACTCGCGCTTCACCGCCGGCTACGAGAAGGGGCAGGTGGTGCGCATCCCGATCGCGCACGGCGAGGGGCGCTACCACGCCGACGACGCCACGCTCGACCGGCTGGAGGCCGAGGACCGCGTCGTGTTCCGCTACGTCGGCGCCGACGGCGGCTCCGACGACCGCTCCAACCCCAACGGCTCGCTCCGCGACGTCGCTGGGATCCTGAACGAGGGGCGCAACGTGCTCGGCATGATGCCGCACCCGGAGCGCGCCGTCGAGCCGCTCGTCGGCTCGGGCGACGGGCTCGCCCTCTTCGAGTCGATCGTCGCCCGCGTCGCCGCCTGACCCGAACCCTGACCCGACACCGCCCATGGCCACCGAGGACAAGCCGAGCCGCAACGAGGAGGAGTACTTCGCGCGCCAGAACGCGGAGCTGATCGCGAAGATGCGCGAGCAGCGCGACGCCGAGCGCGCCAGCGCCGCCACCGCGGCGATGACCTGCCCGCGCTGCGGGGGGACGCTCGTCGAGCGCGTGCACCACAGCGTCAAGATCGACGAGTGCGCGTCGTGCGGCGGGACGTGGCTCGACAAGGGCGAGCTGGCGATCCTCGAGCGCACCGACGAGACCTCGCGCCGCAGCTTCCTCGGCGGGCTGTTCAACCCGAAGGACTGACCCACCCCGACCACCGCACCGTGCCCGTCACGCCCCGCCCCGGCGACCCGACCATCACCCCCGCGCTCGTCGCCGAGCACGGGATCACGCCCTTCGAGTACGAGCGCCTGCTCGCGATGCTCGGCCGCGAGCCGACGTTCACCGAGCTGGGGATCGTCAGCGCGCTGTGGAGCGAGCACTGCTCGTACAAGCACTCGCGCCCCCTCCTGCGCACCCTCCCCACGGAGGCGCCGTGGGTGCTCCAGGGGCCGGGGGAGAACGCCGGGGTGATCGCGGTCGGCGACGGGCTGGCGGTGGCGTTCAAGATCGAGTCGCACAACCACCCGTCGGCCGTCGAGCCGTACCAGGGCGCGGCCACCGGCGTGGGCGGGATCCTGCGCGACGTCTTCACGATGGGCGCGCGCCCGATCGCGCTGCTCGACTCGCTGCGCTTCGGCGACCTCGAGTCGCCGCGCGTGCGCTACCTGTTCTCGGGCGTGGTCAAGGGGATCGGCGACTACGGCAACTGCGTCGGCATCCCCACCGTCGCCGGCGAGGTCGTGTTCGACCCGGCGTACGAGGGGAACCCGCTCGTCAACGCGATGTGCGTCGGCCTCCTGAAGGAGGAGGAGCTGATCCGCGCGGTGGCGCAGGGCGTCGGCAACCCGATCATCGCGGTCGGCGCGCGCACGGGGCGCGACGGGATTCACGGCGCGTCCTTCGCCTCGGAGGACCTGAGCGAGGAGAACGAGGCCAAGCGCCCGCGGGTGCAGGTCGGCGACCCGTTCACCGAGAAGCTGCTCCTCGAGGCGTCGCTGGAGCTGATCCGCTCCGGACACATCGTCGCCATCCAGGACATGGGCGCGGCCGGCCTCACCAGCAGCTCCGCCGAGATGGCGGCGCGCGGCGACGTCGGCGTGGTCATCGACACGACCAAGGTCCCCGCCCGCGAGGAGGGGATGACGCCGTACGAGCTGCTGCTCTCCGAGTCGCAGGAGCGCATGCTCGTCGTCGCCAAGAAGGGGCACGAGGACGACGTCGCGGCCATCCTCCAGAAGTGGGACCTCACCGCGGCCGTGATCGGCGAGGTGATCGCCGAGCCGGTGTACCGCGTGACCGAGGGCGACCGCGTGGTCGCCGAGTTCCCCGGGATCCGCCTGGTCACCGACTGCCCGACGTACGAGCCCGAGGCCCGCGAGTCCGACGCGATCCGGGCCCAGCGCGAGACGGACGTCGCCGCGATCGCCGAGCTGCCCGAGGAGTCGGACCCGGTCTGGACGCTCACGCGCCTGCTGTCGTCGCCGACCATCGCCAGCAAGCGGTGGGTGCACCGCCAGTACGACACGATGGTGCGCACGAGCACGGTCATCGGCCCCGGCGGCGACGCGGCGGTGGTGCGGCTGCGCGGCACCGACAAGGCGGTCGCGCTCAAGGTCGACTGCAACGGCCGGTACTGCCACCTCGACCCGTACGAGGGGGCGAAGCAGGCGGTCGCCGAGGCGGCGCGCAACGTCGCCTGCGCCGGCGGGCGTCCCAAGGCGATCACGAACAACCTGAACTTCGGCAACCCGAAGCGCCCCGAGGTCTACTTCCAGCTGCGCGAGGCGGTGCGCGGGATGGGCGAGGCCTGCCGCGCGCTCCAGACGCCGGTCACCGGCGGCAACGTCTCGCTGTACAACGAGAACCCGAACGGCGCGATCTACCCGACGCCGGTGATCGGGATGGTGGGGCTGGTCGAGGCGATCGCCCACGTCACGCCCGCGCACTTCCGGCGCGCCGGCGACGCGATCGTGCTGCTCGGCGAGAACACGGCGGAGCTGGGTGGGAGCGAGTACCTGCAGCGCGTGCACGGCCTCGCGGCCGGCGCCCCGCCCCGCGTCGACCTCGACGCCGAGCGGCGGCTGATCGACGCGCTGCTCGACGCCATCGCGGGCGGGCACGTCGCCTCGGCGCACGACTGCAGCGACGGCGGGCTGGCGGTGGCGCTGGCCGAGTGCGCGGTCGGCGACGAGGAGCGCTGGCTCGGCGCCGACGTCGACCTGTCGGCGTGGGACGCGCTGCCGCGGCGCGCGCTGCTCTTCGGCGAGGCGCAGGGACGCGTCGTCGTCTCCACGGCGGCGCCGGACGCGGTGGTCGCGACCGCGGCGCGGCTCGCCTACGCGGCGCGCGTGGTCGGCGCGGTGGCCGCCGACGCGCACGGCGTCCCGGTCACGGCCGCGGGCGGGCGCTTCACCGCCGCGCTCGCCGCGCTGGCCGACGCCGACGGCGGCGCGATCCCGCGCCTGATGGAGCGCGCCGCCTCCGCGAGCGCCACCGCGGGCGAGTCCCGCCCCCACCACACGACGCCCTGACCAGGACCCAATAGATGTGCGGCATCTTCGGCCTGCGCGGCCACCCCGACGCGGCGGCCGTCACGCAGCTCGGCCTGTACTCCCTGCAGCACCGCGGCCAGGAGTCGGCCGGGATCGCGGCGCTCGACCGCGCCGGCGAGGCGCACGTCATGAAGCGCATGGGCCTCGTCAGCGAGGGGCTGCTGGAGGAGGAGGTCGAGACGCTGCGCGGCGGCGGCACGGCCATCGGCCACACGCGCTACAGCACGGCCGGCTCGTCGACGCTCGAGAACGCGCAGCCGGTGCTCGCCCGCTCGCGCGGCGGCCACATCGCGCTCGCGCACAACGGCAACCTGACCAACGCGACGGAGCTGCGCTTCGAGCTGGAGGAGCAGGGCGCGATCTTCCAGTCGACGATGGACAGCGAGGCCATCGTGCACCGCATCGCCCGCGCCAGCGCCCGCACCCCCGAGGGGCGCGTGTCCGAGGCGCTGCAGGGCGTCGAGGGCGCGTACTGCCTGCTCATCGTGCTCGGCGACACGCTCGTCGCCGCCCGCGACCCGCGCGGCTGGCGCCCGCTCGTCATGGGGGAGCTGAACGGCGCGGCGGTGTTCGCGTCCGAGACCTGCGCCCTCGACATCGTCGGCGCGACGTACGTGCGCGACGTGGAGCCGGGCGAGGTGGTCGCCGTCGACGCCGAGGGGGTGCGCAGCTCCTTCCCCTTCCCGCGGCAGGAGGCGCGGAAGTGCGTCTTCGAGCACGTGTACTTCGCGCGCCCCGACAGCCGCATCTTCGGCGGCTCCGTCGACCGCGCGCGCCGCGCGCTCGGCCGGCAGCTGGCGCGCGAGTGCCCCGCGCCGGGGGCGGACCTCGTCTTCTCCGTCCCCGACTCGTCGAACTCCGCGGCGCTCGGCTTCGCCGAGGAGGCGGGGCTGTCGTACGAGCTGGCGCTGATCCGGAACCATTACGTCGGCCGGACGTTCATCCAGCCGACGCAGGGCGACCGCGACTCGAAGGTGCGCGTGAAGTACAACGCGGTGCGCGAGGTGCTCGAGGGGAAGAGCGTGGTGATGGTCGACGACTCGATCGTCCGCGGGACGACGACGCGCGGGCTGGTGGCGATGGTGCGCGCGGCGGGGGCCCGGGAAGTGCACATGCGCGTGAGCTCGGCGCCGATCACGGGGCCGTGCTACTACGGGATCGACACCCCGAACCGGGAGGAGCTGATCGCGGCCAACCTCTCGCTCGAGGAGATCGCCCACGCCATCGGCGTGGACTCGCTGGGCTACCTCTCGCTGGACGGGATGCTGTCCTCGGTCCCCTCCGGTCCGACCGGCTTCTGCCATGCCTGCTTCTCCGGCGACTACCCCACCCCACCCCCGACCGACCCCGACAAGCTCCGATTCGGCTGCGGCTGCTGACGGGGCGGCGGGCGGCGACGGTCGCCTGGTCTACGCCTTCGGCGGCGGCGCCGCCGAGGGCACGAAGGACATGAAGGCGGTGCTCGGCGGGAAGGGCGCCAACCTCGCCGAGATGACCAATCTCGGCGTGCCGGTCCCGCCGGGGTTCACGATCGCCTGCGCCGCCTGCGTGGAGTACTTGCGCGGCGGCGCGCCGCCGTCCGGGCTGCGCGACGAGGTCGCGCGCGCGCTCGCGCGGCTCGAGGAGACCGCCGGCCGTCGGTTCGGCGACCCGACCGACCCGCTGCTCGTCTCGGTGCGCTCCGGCGCCGCCGTGTCGATGCCGGGGATGATGGAGACGATCCTCAACCTCGGCCTCAACGACCGCACGGTCCAGGGCCTCGCACGGCACAGCGGCAACGCGCGCTTCGCGTTCGACTCCTACCGCCGCTTCCTGCAGATGTACGGCGACGTCGTCCTCGGCGTCCCCGTCGCGCGCTTCGAGCAGCTGCTCGGCGCCAAGCGGCTCACCGAGGGCGTCGCCACCGACGCGGAGCTGTCGGAGGGCGCGCTGCGCACGCTGAGCGAGGAGTACAAGGCGCTCGTCCGCAACGCGACCGGCCGCGAGTTCCCGATGGACCCGCGCGAGCAGCTGTGGGGCGCCATCGAGGCGGTGTGGCGCTCGTGGACGCTCAAGAAGGCGGTCGACTACCGCCGCGTGAACGGGATCCCCGACACGCTCGGCACCGGCGTGAACGTGGTGGCGATGGTGTTCGGGAACATGGGCGACGACTCGGGCACCGGCGTCGCCTTCACCCGCGACCCGTCGACGGGGGAGCGGCGCTTCTACGGCGAGTTCCTCGTCAACGCGCAGGGCGAGGACGTGGTGGCCGGCATCCGCACGCCGCTGCGCATCGAGGAGATGGCCGAGCGCCTCCCGGGCGCCTACGCCGAGCTGCTGGAGACGCAGCAGCGGCTCGAGGCGCACTTCCGCGAGATGCAGGACATCGAGTTCACCGTCGAGCGCGGGAGGCTCTACCTGCTGCAGACGCGCACCGGCAAGCGCGCCGCCGCCGCCGCGGTGCGCATCGCCGACGAGATGGTGCGCGAGGGGCTCATCGACCGCGCCGAGGCGGTGCGGCGCGTCGTCCCCGCGCAGGTCGACCAGCTGCTGCACCCCGTGATCGACTCGGCGGTGCGCGCGACGCCGATCGCCGGCGGGCTGCCGGCCAGCCCCGGCGCGGCCAGCGGGCGCGCGGTGTTCGACCCCGACACGGCGGAGAAGCGCGCGGCCGGCGGCGAGGCGGTGATCCTCGTCCGCGAGGAGACGACGCCCGAGGACTTCCACGGGATGGTCGCCGCGCGCGCCATCCTGACGTCGCGCGGCGGGATGACCAGCCACGCCGCGGTCGTGGCGCGCGGGATGGGCAAGTGCGCCGTCGTCGGCGCGAAGGAGGTCCACGTCGACCACGAGCGCCGCCGCTTCTCCGCGGGCGGCGCGACGGTGGCCGAGGGCGACTGGATCACCCTCGACGGCGCCAGCGGGCAGGTCTACGCCGGCGACCTGCCGACGGTGCCGAGCGAGATCGTGCGCGTCGTGGGCGGGCAGCTGATGGCCGACCGCGCGCCGACCTACCGCGCCTTCTCGCGCGTGCTCGGCTGGGCGGACGAGGTGCGCTCGCTGAAGGTCCGCGCGAACGCCGACACCCCGCGCGACGCCCGCATGGCGCGCGCCTTCGGCGCCGAGGGGATCGGGCTCTGTCGCACGGAGCACATGTTCTTCGAGGGCGACCGCATCACCGCGATGCGCGAGATGATCGTCGCCCGCGAGGAGGGGGGGCGCCGGCGCGCGCTGGCGAAGCTGCTCCCGATGCAGCGCGCCGACTTCGAGGGGATCTTCGAGGCGATGCGCGGCTTCCCGGTCACGATCCGCCTGCTCGACCCGCCGCTGCACGAGTTCCTGCCGCACGGCGGCGAGGAGTCGAAGCTGCTGGCGCGCACGCTCGGGATGGGGCGCGACGAGCTGCACCGCATCGTCGACGACCTGCGCGAGGCGAACCCCATGCTCGGTCACCGCGGGTGCCGCCTCGGGATCACCTACCCCGAGATCACGGAGATGCAGTCGCGGGCGATCTTCGAGGCGGCGGTGCGCAGCTCGCGCCGCGGTCACGACGTGCGCCCCGAGATCATGATCCCGCTGGTCGCCACGGTGAAGGAGTTCGAGCACCAGGCGGCAATCATCCGGAAGGTCGCCGACGACGTGATGGGCGCGATGGGCGAGCCGGTCCCCTACCTCGTCGGCACGATGATCGAGCTGCCGCGCGCCGCGCTGACGGCCGACGAGATCGCGCGGTCGGCGGAGTTCTTCAGCTTCGGCACCAACGACCTGACGCAGACGGTGCTCGGGCTGTCGCGCGACGACGCCGGCCGCTTCCTCGGCGCCTACATCGAGAAGGGGATCTTCGAGGAGGACCCGTTCCAGGTGCTCGACCAGGACGGCGTCGGCAAGATCGTGCGGCGCGCGATCTTCGACGGGCGCTCGACGCGCGCGGACCTCAAGGTCGGCGTCTGCGGCGAGCACGGGGGCGAGCCGAAGTCCGTGCGGTTCTTCCACCGGAGCGGCGTGGACTACGTGTCGTGCTCGCCCTTCCGGGTCCCGGTGGCCCGCCTGGCGGCGGCGCACGCCGCGCTCGACGACGGGGAGCCCGGCGCGCTCAGCGTGCGGCGGGAGGGCTGAACACGAAGCGGGGCCGGTCTGGATGACCGGCCCCGCTTCGCAGTGGAGGTGAGGGGATTCGAACCCCTGTCCGAAGCAAGATCTACCACAGCGTCTACGCGCGTAGCCCACCGATTGAGGTCTCCGGTCGCTGGCCAGTGGGCGGCCCACTCCCGGACGAGTCTGCTGGAGTTTCGCCCGCCGCCGGCAGACACACCGGCGGGCTAGCCCAGATTTTCGATACTCACGCGACGCCCCGGGCGGGCTTCCTCGTGAGCACTGCCACGCTAACCCCTAAGGGTTAGGCAGCGAGAGCCAGGTTGTTGTTGGCAGTTGGATCATTCCCGAGTGTTTTACCAGGGACCCGAGGACCTGGGCGCGCAGCCACGGCTTCACCAACCCCGTCGAAGCCAGATCACCCCCGTGTGCTACGGGAAGTAATGTATCGCGCGCCGGCCCCGGAATCAACCCGAGGTCTCTGCGCGCAAGTCGTTGCCGGACTGGAGGATGCGCCACGCCGCCACGGCCGCGCCGAAGCCGTTGTCGATGTTCGTGACGAGCACCCCGGCGGCGCAGCTGTTGAGCATGGTGAGCAGCGGGGCCAGCCCCTGGAACGCGGCGCCGTAGCCCACGCTGGTCGGCACGGCGACCACCGCCCCCCGCACGAGCCCGCCCACGACCGACGGCAGCGCGCCGTCCATCCCCGCGACGACGATCGTCACGGCGGCCGCCGCGAGCACCGGCGCCTGCGCCAGCACCCGGTGTACGCCGGCCACCCCCACGTCGGTCACCCGCCCAGCCGCGACGCCGAGCGCCCGCAGCGTCTCGACGCACTCCTCGGCGACCGGCAGGTCGGCCGTCCCGGCGGTGACGACGACCACCCCCCGGTCCACCGCGTCCGGCCCGCCGAGGCGCACCGTGCGCGCGAGCGGGTTCGCGGCCGCGCCCGGAAAGCGCGCGGCAAGCGCCGTGCGCGTGGCGTCGTCGGCGCGCGTCACGAGGAAGCCGCCGTCGCGCGCCTCCAGCCGCTCGCAGATCGCGACGCACTGCGCCGCCGTCTTCCCTTGCCCGAACACCACCTCGGGCATCCCCTGCCGGAGCGCGCGGTGGTGGTCGAGCTGCGCGAACCCGTCCACCGCCTCGACCGGCGGCAGCGCCAGCTCATCGAGCGCGGCGGCCGGCGGCACCTCCCCCCGCGCGACCGCCTCCAGCAGGCGCATCGCGCGGTCGCGCCTCACGCCGCCACGTCCTCGACGCAGCAGGGATCCACGGGCTCGGCGTCGCACCCGGCCGGCTCGGGTTCGGGCGACGGCGCCGAGGCCGCGAACTCCCCGCGCCGCATCCGCTCCAGGTAGTCGGCGAAGATCCCCTCGACCTCGCCGAACGACGACACGGCGTGCAGCGCGCGCCGCAGGTCCGCGGAGTTGGGGAGCCCCTTCGCGTACCAGCCGAGGTGCTTCCGGAACTCGATCGCGGCGCCCTTCGGGTCGGTCTCGTACGCCTGCACCATCCGGGCGTGGTCGAGCGCGATCGCGAACCGATCGGCGACCTCGGGCGTCGGCCGCATCGGGCGCCCCGCGAGCAGATCCTTCGCCTGGTCGAAGATCCACGGCTGCCCGTACGAGCCGCGCCCGATCATGATCCCGGCGGCGCGCGTCACGCGGTGCATGCGCACCGCGTCGTCGGGCGTCTTGATGTCGCCGTTGCCGATCACGGGGACGTCGAGCGCGTCGACCACCGCGGCGATCTCCTCCCAGCGGGCGTGCCCGGTGTACATCTGCGTCCGGGTCCGCGCGTGCAGCGTGAACGCCTTCGCGCCGGCGTCCTGCATGCGGAGCGCGATGCCGACCGGGTCGCGCGTGTCCTCGCTCCAGCCGCTGCGCGTCTTGACGGTCACCGGCAGGTGCGTGGCCGCCACGACCGCGCGGATGATCCGCTGCACGAGGTCGAGGTCCTTGAGGCAGCCGGACCCGCCGTTGCGCTTGACGACCTTCTTGACGGGGCAGCCGAAGTTGATGTCGACGAACTCCGGCTGGAACACGTCGGTCACGAGCGCGGCGGCCTGCGCCATCGCCTCGGGCTCGGCGCCGAAGATCTGCACGCCGATCGGGCGCTCGTCGGCCCCGAAGCGCAGCTTGGCCAGCGTCGCCCCGTTCTCGCGCCGGATCCCCTCGGCCGAGAGGAACTCGGTCACGACCACGTCGGCGCCGTGCCGGGCGCAGAGCCGCCGGAAGGGCGACTCCGAGACCCCGGCCATGGGGGCCAGGTAGAGGGGCGTCTCGGCGGCGACGGGGAACGGGAAGCGCGGCATGCCCGAAACCTAACGGCGCCTGCCAACTGGTTGCAACGCTTTCGCTTACGCTGCCGGACCGAGCGGGTTGCCGGGCGCCGCCCCCCCGGGTAGCTTCGACCCTTCTGCGGCCGACCCGCCCGGGGCGCCGCCACGATCGACCGCACGACCGACGACACGACCGAGGCCCGCGATGGAACTGCGCGAGTTCTTCTCCGAAGACGCGGTGAAGCTGGAGCTCGAGGGGACGACCAAGGACGACATCCTCAAGGAGCTGATCTCCCTCCTCAAGCTCGACGACAAGTCCGAGGGGATGCTGTTCAAGATGCTCAAGCGCCGCGAGAACCTCGGCTCGACCGGGATCGGGCGCGGGATCGCGATTCCCCACTGCCGCTCGCTGGTCGTCAACAAGCTGCGCGTCGCCTTCGGCCGGAAGCCCGGCGGCGTGGACTTCAAGGCGATCGACGAGAAACCGGTCAACTTCTTCTTCCTGATCGTCGCGCCGCCGCTCGAGGTGTCGAACCAGTACCTCCCCGTGCTCGGCAAGATCGCGCAGTTCAGCAAGGAGCCCGACGTCCCGACGCGCCTCCTGTCGCTGACCGAGCCGGCGCAGTTCATGGAGCTGCTGAAGGAGAAGGGAGTGTGAACGGCAGCGGCGAGCGGTGAGCGTCGAGCGTCGAGGGGGCTCCGCAGGGCGGGACGATCCGTCCCCCGCGCGGAGCCCCCTCGACGCTCACCGCTCGACGCTCGACGCTCCCCTCACTCCCACTCGATCGTCGCCGGCGGCTTGGAGCTGACGTCGTAGACGACGCGGTTGATCCCGGCGACCTCGCGGATGATGCGGTTCGAGATCCGCCCGAGCGCCTCGTGCGGGAAGTGGAACCAGTCGGCGGTCATCCCGTCGGTGCTGGTCACCGCGCGCAGCGCGAGCACGTTCTCGTAGGTGCGCTCGTCGCCCATCACGCCCACCGAGCGGATCGGGAGCAGCACCGCGAACGCCTGCCAGATCTCGTCGTACAGCCCCGCGGCGCGGATCTCCTCGAGGTAGATCGCGTCGGCCTGGCGCAGGACGTCGAGCTTCTCGCGGGTGACGTCCGAGATGACGCGGATGCCGAGGCCGGGGCCCGGGAACGGGTGCCGCCCCACCATCTCCTCCGGGAGCCCGAGCTCGCGCCCGACGTTCCGCACCTCGTCCTTGAACAGCTCGCGCAGCGGCTCGACCAGCGCGAACTTCATGTCGGGCTTGAGGCCGCCGACGTTGTGGTGCGACTTGATCGTCACGCTCGGGCCGCCGGTCGGCGACACCGACTCGATCACGTCGGGGTAGAGCGTTCCCTGCACGAGGAAGCGGACGTCGTCGCCCACGTGCGCCGCGGCGTCCTCGAACACGTCGATGAACGTGTGCCCGATGCGCTTGCGCTTGGTCTCGGGGTCGTCGACGCCGGCCAGCGCCTCGAGGAACCGGTCCGACGCGTCGACGACGCGCAGGTCGATGCCGAGGTTCGCGCGGAAGGTGCGCTCGACCTGCTCGCGCTCGTGCAGCCGCAGCAGCCCGTTGTCGACGAAGATGCAGGTCAGCTGGTCGCCGATCGCGCGGTGCACCAGCGCGGCCGCCACCGACGAGTCGACGCCCCCCGACAGCCCGCAGATCACGCGCGCGTCGCCCACCTGCGCGCGGATCTTCGCGACCTCCTCCTCGATGAAGGCGCCGGGCGTCCACCCCGGCTCGCAGCCGCAGACGTCGAACAGGAAGTTGGCGATGATCTCCGAGCCGCGCGGCGTGTGCGCGACCTCGGGGTGGAACTGCACCGCGAGGATCGGCTTCGTCTCGTGGCGGATCGCGGCGATCGCCTGCTTGCCCGAGTGCGCGACGACGCGGAAGCCCGGCGGCGCCTGCTCGACGTGGTCGCCGTGGCTCATCCAGACGTGCGTGCGCTCGCCGGCGCCGAAGCCGGCGAACAGCCCGGCCGACTCGTCGATCACGACCTCGTCGCGCCCGTACTCGCGGTGCCCGCCGCGCGTCACCTCGCCGCCGAGCAGGTGCGAGATGAGCTGCATCCCGTAGCAGATGCCGAGCGTCGGCGCCACGTCGAGCAGCGCCGGGTCCGCGGTCGGCACGTTCTCCCCGTACACCGAGTTGGGGCCGCCCGAGAGGATGATCCCGGTCGGCTTCCACTCCCGCACCCAGTCGAGCGAGCGGGTGGGCGGGTGGATCTCGGAGTAGACGCGGGCCTCGCGCACGCGCCGCGCGATGAGCTGCGTGTACTGCGAGCCGTAGTCGATGATCAGGATGCGGCTGCTCATGTCCTCGGCGTCAGGCGCGCCACTCGGGTTCTTCCAGCTTGAGGAACTCGACGCGGCGCGCGACGAGGTCCAGGATCGCGCCCGTCGGCGCGCCGTGCAGCCAGCCGCAGGCCTCGCCCGGGTTCACCAGCAGCGCCCCGCCCCGCTCCTTCATCTCGGCGACGTGCGCGCACCCGTGGACGATCACCTGGTGCGACTCCAGCGACCGCGGGTTGGCCTCGGCCAGGTCGTGCACCAGCAGCACGGTGTGGCCGCCGACCTCGAAGCTGTGCGGCGAGTCGTAGATCTCGCCGCCGGCCGGCAGCGCCGCGGCGAACGCCGACAGCCCGTCGTGGTCCCCGTCGTTGCGGCCGAAGACGCCGAGCAGCGGGATCGTCGTCTCCCGCAGGGGGCGCATCGAGAACGGCGAGCAGAAGTCGCCGGCGTGCATCACCAGCTGGACGCCGTTGGCCGCGAAGCGGCGCAGCAGCTCGGCGACCGCGGGGACGCGGTCGTGCGTGTCCGACAGCAGGCCGATCCTCACCCGAGCCTCCATTCGAGGGACGCGCGCTCCTGGCGCACCAGGTCCTCGTACCGCTCGCGCTCCGTGACGACGGCGAACCGGTCGCCGTCCACCAGCACCTCGGCGGGACGGGGGCGCGAGTTGTAGTTCGACGCCATCGAGAAGCCGTACGCGCCGGCGGTGCGCACCGCCAGCAGCGCCCCCGGCTGCGCGTCGTCGGTGCGGCGGTCGAGCGCCAGGAAGTCGCCGCTCTCGCACACCGGGCCGACCACGTCGGCGACCACCTGCTCCCCCGTCGGCCGCACCGCGTCGATGCGGTGGAACGCCTCGTAGTGCGAGGGGCGGAGCAGGTCGTTCATCCCGGCGTCGGTGATCACGTACTCCTTGCCGCCGCTGCGCTTCCGGAACAGCACCTCGGTGAGCAGGATCCCCGACTCGGCGACCAGGTAGCGCCCCGGCTCGAGGATCAGCGTCACGTCGAGCCCCTTCGTCGCCTCGATCACGCCGGCGGCGAAGCGCTGCACGTCGGCGGGCGCCTCGTCGTCGTACGACACCGCCAGCCCGCCGCCGATGTCGAGGTACTTCACCTGGTCCGCCCCCTCGGCGCGCACCCGCACGAGCAGCGCGACCAGCCGCGCGAGCGCGGCGTCGTACGGCTCCCAGCTCGCGATCTGCGAGCCGATGTGCATGTCGAGGCCGACCAGCGCGAGGTTCGGCAGGTCGCGCGTCTCGCGCGCGACGCGCGGCACGTCGTCGAAGGGGATGCCGAACTTGTGCCCCTTCTCGCCGGTCCGGATGTACTCGTGCGGGTTGTCGACCGCGACCTCGGGGTTCACGCGCAGCGCCACCGGCGCCACCACGCCGCGCTCGCGCGCCACCCGGTCGAGCAGCAGGAGCTCCCCCTCGCTCTCGACGTTGACGACGCGCACGCCGGCCGCCAGCGCCTCGTGCAGCTCGCGGGCGAGCTTCCCCACCCCGCTGAACACCACGTCGCCGCCGGCGTAGCCGGCCTCGCGGGCGCGGTACAGCTCCCCGCCCGACACGATGTCGACGCCGGCCCCCTCCGCCTGCAGCAGGCGCAGGATCGCGAGGTTCGAGTTCGCCTTGACGCTGTAGTGGATGCGGTGCGGGACGCGCGCGAACGCGGCGTCGAGCCGGCGGTACTGCCGTCGGATCATCCCCGCGCTGTACACGTACGTCGGCGTCCCTGCCGCCTCGGCGATCACGGGGGCGGGGACGGCGTCGCAGTGCAGGACGCCGTCCACGTAGGGGAAGCCCGGCTCCGCGTGCGCGGCCGCCCCGGCGCTCAGTACGCTCTCGCCCACACGACCTCGTGCTTCGCCGGGTCGCCCGTGACGAGGCAGCGCGTCGGCGCCTCGGGGCTCCGGAACTCGGCGTCAGGGATGACGCGGATCGTCGCCTTGGTCTCCTCCTTCACCCGCGCCTCCACGGCCGGGTCGCCGTTCCAGCCGGCGAAGACGAAGCCGCCCGCGTCCATGATCTCCCGGAACGTGTCGTACGACGTCACGCCGCGGTGGATCCGCTCGTCGCGCCGCGCGCGCGCCGCGGCCAGCATGTCGCCCTGGATCGTCTCCAGCAGCGCCGCCACGTCGTCGGCGATCGTGTCGAGCGAGACCGGCTGCTTGGCGCGCGAGTCGCGGCGCACCAGGACGCCCTGGTTGGCGGCGATGTCGCGGGGGCCGAGCTCCAGCCGGAGCGGCACGCCGCGCGTCTCCCAGTGGTAGTACTTGGCGCCCGGCTTAATCCCCTCGCGGTCGTCGAGGTGGACGCGCAGCCGCGGCGGGCCGCCGCGCTCGCGCACGCTCAACCGATCCCGCAGGTTGCGCGCGGCCTCGAACACCGTCGCCTTCTCCTCGTCGGTGCGCCAGATCGGGACGATCACCAGCTCGACCGGGGCGAGGCGCGGCGGGATCTGGAGCCCGTTGTCGTCGCCGTGCGTCATCACCAGCCCGCCGACCATGCGCGTCGACACCCCCCAGCTGGTGTTCCAGGCGTACTCCATCGACCCCGCCTCGCTCTGGAACTTGAGGTCGAACGCCTTGGCGAAGTTCTGCCCCAGGTTGTGCGACGTGCCGGCCTGCAGCGCCTTGCCGTCCTGCATCATCGCCTCGCACGAGTACGTGCGCAGCGCGCCGGCGAACTTCTCGCTCTCGGTCTTCTGCCCGGTAATGATGGGCATCGCGATCCACCCTTCCATGAACTCGCGGTACACGCCGAGCATGCGGCGGGTCTCCTGCTCCGCCTCGTCGTGCGTCGCGTGCGCCGTGTGCCCCTCCTGCCAGAGGAACTCCATCGTGCGCAGGAAGAGCCGGGTGCGCATCTCCCAGCGGACCACGTTCGCCCACTGGTTGTAGAGCAGCGGCAGGTCGCGGTAGCTCTGCACCCACTTGGCGAACATCGAGTAGATGATCGTCTCCGACGTCGGGCGGACGACCAGCGGCTCCTCGAGCTTCTTGCCGCCGCCGTGCGTCACCACCGCCGTCTCGGGGGCGAACCCCTCGACGTGCTCCGCCTCCTTGCTCAGGAAGCTCTCGGGGATGAACAGCGGGAAGTACGCGTTGACGTGCCCCGTCGCCTTGAACTCGTCGTCCAGGGCGCGCTGCATCCGCTCCCAGATGCCGTAGCCGTTCGGCCGGATCACCATGCAGCCGCGCACCGGCGAGTAGTCCGCCAGCTCGGCGCGGAGCACCAGCTCGTTGTACCAGGCGCTGAAGTCGGCGGCGCGGGTGGTCAGCTTCTTGTCGTCGGCCATCGGAGGGTCGGGGTGGGACCGGTCAGGCGGGGGAGACGCCGTGCGCGCCCCCCGCCTCGGCGATGCGGGCCTCGAGCCAGGCGCCCAGCTGGTGCGCGGACTCCTGGCCGTCGGACAGCGCGCGCACGAGCACCTCGCCGCGCCCGGCGAGCGCCTCGCGGCGCAGGATCACCGCCTCGCGCGCGCCCGCGTTGACGGCGGCCTTGAGCTGCTTGTTCAGCGCCTGCTCGCGCAGCGGGTACTCGACGGCGTGGCCGAGGCGGCGCAGCAGCGACGCCGTGCTCTGCGCCACCGGCAGCAGCTCCGCGTCCTCGACGGCCAGCCAGTAGTCGAGCGTCGGCGCGAGCGACGGCATCAGCCCCCGCGCGCGCAGCAGCTCGCCGAGCACCACGTCGCCCATGCCGAAGCCGAGCGCCGGGAGGTCGACGTCGCCGAGCGCCTTGAGCAGCGTGTCGTAGCGGCCGCCCCCGCAGATGGCGCGGAACTCGCCGCGGGCGTCGAACAGCTCGAAGACGATGCCGGTGTAGTACGCCAGCCCGCGCACGATCGTCAGGTCGAGCACGACCCACTCGTGCACGCCGAGCGCGGTCAGGTGCGCCTGGTAGCGCGCGAAGCGGTCGAGCGCCTCGGACACCGCCGCGTCGTCGCCGTGCGTGGCGCGCAGCTCGTCCACGGACCAGAGGCGCGCCAGGTCGAGCAGCCGCTCCGCCACGTCGCCTCCGACGCCCGCGCCGGCCAGCCGCTCGACCAGCACCGTGCGCGGGTCGCGCTCGACCTTGTCGATCGCCTGGTACGCCGCCGGGAGCTGCGCCTCGGTCACGCCGACGCGCGCCAGCAGCGCGGCCAGCAGGCGCCGGTCGCTGACGCGGGCGCGCACGTCGTGCTGCGTCAGCCCGAGCCCGCGCAGCATGTCGATCGCCACCGCCAGCAGCTCGGCGTCGGCCGTGACGTCGGCCTCGCCGACCATGTCGACGTTGAGCTGGAAGTGCTCGCGCAGCCGCCCCTTCTGCTGCCGCTCGTAGCGGAACAGCTGCGGCATCGAGAACCAGCGCACCGGCTTGCGCAGCGCGTTGGCGCGCGCGGCGACCATGCGGGCGAAGGTCGGCGTCATCTCGGGGCGCAGCGCCACCGGGCGGTCGCCCTTGTCGACGAAGTTGTACAGCTGGCCGACGATCTCGTCGCCGCTCTTGCGCGTGTACAGGTCGAGCGGCTCGAGGGGCGGGCCGTCGTACTCGACGAACCCGTACCGGCGCGCGACCTCGCGCCACACGCGCATGACGTGCGCTCGCTCGGCGAGCTCCGCGGGGTAGAAGTCGCGGAACCCGGGGAGTGGCTTGGCTGACATCCGGGGAAGCTATCGGGCCAGCGGATCGACCTGCAAGCGAAGCATCGCGTCGCCGACCGTGTGGAAGGAGCCGGTCACCAGGACGGTGCGCCCCCGCGCCGACGCCAGCGCCAGCGCGCGGTCGAAGTCGGGCTCCGCCACCGCGTCCCACCCCTGCTCGGCCGCGAACGCCGCCGCCGCCGCCAGCGGCCACACGCGCCCCGGCGGCGCCGTCGGCGCCACCGACAGCACCAGGTGGTCGACCGCGGGCGCCAGCGCGCGCAGCATCCCCCGCCAGTCCTTGTCCGACAGCACGGTCACCAGCGCCACGACCGGCCGCTCAGGGGCCAGCGCGCCGAGCGTCTGGCCGAGCACGCGCGCGCCGTCGGGGTTGTGCGCGACGTCGAACAGCCACCGCCCCACGCGCTGGAAGCGGCCGGCCAGCCGGACCTCGCCCAGCGCCGCCGCCACCCGGTCGATGGGCATCCACCACGGGTCGCCGGCCGCGTCGAGCATGGTGAGCGCGGTCGCCGCGTTGTGCGCCTGGTACGCCCCCAGGAGCGGCGTCACCAGCCGCGCGCGCCCGAACGGGGCGTCGAGGGCGAAGGCGGTCCCGCCGGCGGTGAGCGCCACGTCCGAGACCGTGCACTCCTCGGCCACCACGCGCACCGGCCCGGCCCCGGCGGCCCGCGCCTGAGCGGCCAGCGCGGCGCGGATGGCCGGATCGGGCTCCCCGACCACCGCCGCCGCGCCGGCCTTGAAGATCCCCCCCTTCTCGGCGGCGATCGCCTCGCGCGTGTCGCCCAGCAGGTCCGTGTGGTCCAGCCCGATCGCCGTCACCCCGGCCACCAGCGGGCGGACGACGTTGGTCGAGTCGAGCCGCCCGCCGAGTCCCGTCTCGACCACCGCGACGTCGGCGCCGGCGCGGGCGAAGTGGTCGAACGCGAGCGCGGTCGTGATCTCGAAGAAGGTCGCCCCGAGGGCGTCCGCGGTCGGCAGCCAGCGGGCGACCCACGCCTCGACCTCGGCCTCGGCGATCGGGGCGCCGCCGACGACGATCCGCTCGCGGAAGTCGACCAGGTGGGGCGAGGTGAAGCGCGCCACGCGGTGCCCGCCGGCGCGGAGCAGCGCCTCCAGCGTGGCGACCGTGCTCCCCTTCCCGTTCGTCCCCGCCACGTGGAAGACGGGGACCGCGAGGTGCGGGTCGCCGAGGGCGGCGAGGAGCGCGCGCACCCGCTCCAGCCCGTACCGGCTCGCGCCCTTGGTGCGCGCGAAGAGGGCGTCGAGCGTCGCGCGGTAGGCGCCGGAGTTCCGGGGGTCGCTCAGGGCGCCGTGAGCGCGGCCGCGGGCTTCCCCGTCATGTGCCGCAGCAGCTGGCCGACCGTCGCCTTGAGGTCGCGCCGGTGCACGACCGCGTCGAGCATCCCGTGCTCGACGAGGAACTCCGCCGTCTGGAACCCCTCGGGGAGGTCCTGCCCGAGCGTCTGCTTGATGACGCGCGGCCCGGCGAAGCCGATCACGGCGCCCGGCTCGGCGAGGATCGCGTCGCCCAGCATCGCGTAGCTGGCGCTCACCCCGCCGGTGGTCGGGTTGGTGAGGATCGAGACGTACGGGATCCGCCGCTCGGCGAGCTGCGACAGGATGGCCGACGCCTTCGCCATCTGCATCAGCGAGAGCACCCCCTCCTGCATGCGCGCCCCGCCCGACGCGGAGACGATCAGGAACGGCTGCTTGCGCTCCAGCGACCGCTGGCCGGCGCGCGCGATCTTCTCCCCGACCACGGAGCCCATGGAGCCGCCCATGAAGGCGAAGTCCATGACGCCCAGGTTCACCGGGAGGCCGCCGACGGCACCCGTCGCCGTGAGGATCGCGTCGGTGTCGCCGGCGTTCGTCTGTGCCTTCTTCAGGCGAGCCGAGTACTCCGGGAAGCCGAGGGGGTCGGCCGACTTCAGGTCCTCCTCGGTCTCCTCCCAGTTCTCGTCGAGGAGGATGTTCACGTACTCCACCGCCCGGATCCGGCGGTGGTAGTCGCACTCGGGGCACACGTTCAGGTTCCGGGCGAACTTCTCCCGGATGTCGGTGTGCCCGCACGCCTCGCACTTCTCCCACGCGTCGGGCGGGATCTCGAGGCGCTCGCGCCGCGGGACGCGCGGCTTGCGCTCTTTCCGGAACCAGGCCATGGCGGGGAAATGTGGCCGGGGATGGGCAGGCTGAGCAAGTCTCGCTGACCGGCCGGCCAGCGGACGCTCAGATCGCCAGCCCGTCGGTCCGCCCCCGCCCCTCCGCCGCGAACCGCGCCAGCACCCCGATGGCCAGCCAGCTGATCAGCATGAACGACCCGCCGTAGCTGAAGAACGGCAGCGGGATCCCCGTGATCGGCATCAGGTTCAGCGTCATCCCGATGTTCACGACGACGTGCACGAACCAGCTGGCGAGCAGCCCGAACGCCGCCAGGCTGCTGAACGCGTCGGTCGCGCGCGACGCGATGCGCGTGCACCGCAGCAGCAGCGCCAGGAAGAGCGTCAGTGCCACGCACACGCCGATGAACCCCATCTCCTCGCCCACGACGGCGAAGATGAAGTCGGTGTGCTGCGCCGGGAGGAAGGCCAGCCGCTTCTGGGTGCCGAGCGTCCACCCCTTCCCGAACCACCCGCCCGAGCCGATCGCGACCTGCGACTGGATCACGTGGTAGCCCGACGCCCGCGGGTCGTTCATCGGGTCGAGGAAGACCAGGAGGCGGCGCTGCTGGTAGGGCTTGAGCGCGTCCCACAGCAGCGGCGCCAGCACGCCCATCACCACGTTGGCGACGACCAGCGTCACCCCCTCGGCGAGGTACGGCTTGTACCAGACCACGAGGCCGACGAGCAGGAGGAACCAGATCCCCCAGACGGCGGTGTTGAACGACAGCACGAGGCTGACCGCGGGGCTGGCCAGCAGCGCGAGCATCTGCCACGGCACGCCGGCCCAGAACAGCATGGCGAACAGGATCCCGATGAACGCGAGCCCGGACCCGAGGTCGGGCTGCAGCATGATGAGCAGCCACGGCACCGCCACCACCAGCACCGGGCGCCACAGGTCGAGCAGCGACTTGGGCTGCTCGCGCCGCTGCGTCAGGATGCGCGCGAGCATCAGCACCGTGACCGGCTTCGCCAGCTCGGCGGGCTGCCCGAGGCGCACGCCGCCGATGGTCAGCCACCCCTTCACGCTCGCCGCCGTCCCCGCGCCCGACCCGAAGGCGAGCGTGACGATCAGCAGGAACAGCGTGAACAGGTACGCCGGCCACGACACCCACTCGAGGAAGCGCGTGGACGAGCGGCTGAGCATCGCCGCGCTGACCAGCGCGAGCCCGAACCACGCCGCCTGCCGGATCCAGGCGCCGGTCACGTAGGTGACCCCGACGTCCACCTGCCCCGCCGAGTAGACCATCGCGATCCCGTACAGCGACAGCAGGAGCGCGACGGAGACCAGCGGCCAGTCGAAGGCGATGCCGCGCCGGCTCACTGCGTCCCCCCGGCGGGCGCCGCCGCCGGCGGCGGGGGCGGCGCGCTGGCGACCGACGTGCTCCCCGAGAGGTCGTCGGTCACCGGCGGCGCGATCGACGGGCGCTTGAGGTACGCCTCGATGATCTTGGACGCCACGCGGGCGGCGGCGTAGCCGTGCGCCCCGAACTCGAGGAAGACGGCCACGACCACCTGCGGGTTCTCCGCCGGCGCGAAGCCGACGAACCAGGCGTGGTCGGGCTTCGGCGGCGCCTGCGCCGTGCCGGTCTTGCCGGCGATGGTCACGCCCTGCAGCGCCGCGCTCCCGGCGGTGCCGCGCGCCGACACCACGCCGGCCAGGGCGCGGCGCAGCCCCTCGATCTCCTCGGGCCCGAACTGGAAGATGCGCTCGCGCTGCGGCGCGCGGCGCACCACCGTGGGCCGCGACATCACGCCCTCGTTGGCCAGCGCCGTGTAGAACTTGGCCATGTTGATGACCGTCTGCGCGTCCACCCCCTGGCCGATGGCGATGTTGAGCGCCTCCGAGCTCTTCACGTAGCCGCGCGGGAACTTGCGCCGGAAATACTCGTTGCCGTTGGCCGGAAACTCCGGGCGCGTCTCGTTCGGCAGGTCGATGTCGCTGCGCTCCGTGAAGCCGAGGCGCACGCCGCCGGCGACCAGCGTGTCGAGCGAGAGGCGCAGCGCCAGCTGGTAGAAGTAGACGTTGCACGACTTCTCGAGCGCCTGCGCCAGCGTCACCGCGCCGTGCCCCTGCTTGTCCCAGCAGCGCCAGTAGCGGCCGTGCCAGAAGCCGCCGGTGCACGGCTGCGGCATCCGGTCGGTCAGCTTCACCAGCCCCTTCTGCATCCCGATGATCGACGTCGCGAGCTTGAACGTGGACGCGGGCGCGTAGCGGCCCTGGATCGCCTTGTTGTACATCGGGCGACGCTCGTCGTTGTTCAGCGAGTCGTAGTACGCCTTCGGCACCCCGCCGGTGAACCGGTTCGGGTTGTAGGTCGGCGACGAGTGCAGCGCCAGCACGCCCCCCGTGGTCGGGTCGAGCGCCACGGCGGCGCCGAGCAGCGTGTCGGCGAACAGGTTGGCGGTGAAGCGCTGCAGGTCGAGGTCGACGTGCGTGTGCAGGTTCGGCCCCGGCACCGGCTCCTGGTCGGCGCGCGCCTGCCCGGCCTCGCGCACCACGCGGCCGCGCGCGTCGACCTCGACGAAGCGGTACCCCTCCTGGCCGCGCAGCTGCTGCTCGTACTGCCGTTCCAGCCCCATCTTCCCGACGCGCATCCCGGCCTTGTACCCCTCGAACGACGGGCTCGCGAGCTCGGGCTCCGAGATCTCGGCCGTGTAGCCCACGAACGAGGCCACGACCGAGCTGTCCGGGTACCACCGCTTCGGCGCGCTCTGGATGATCAGCGCCGGGAACTCGGTGCGGTGCTCCTCGAGCACCGAGACCTGCTGGAAGTTGGCGTCGGCCAGGATGACCGCCGGACGGTTGGGCGCGCGGTTGTAGCGCTTCACCGCCGTCTCGACGTCGTCCTCGGTGTACGGGATGATCTCGTTGAGCCGCCGCAGCGCCGCGCGCAGCGAGTCCGCCGACGTGGCGACGATCGAGACCGTGTACCCGGGCAGGTTCTCGGCGATGACCTTCCCGCGGCGGTCGTAGATGATCCCCCGCGGCGCCGGCAGCGGGACCTCGCGCAGGCGGTTGTCCTCGGCCTGCACCACCCAGTCCGAGTGCTGGAGCACCTGGGCGCGGTAGAACCCGGCCCCGAGGAGCACGAAGGCGACGGCCAGCAGCAGCCGCGCGATGCGCGACCGCCGGGCGACGTCGTTGGGATGGAAGCTCACGCGAGGGTCCGGCGGGGGCCGGGGCTCAGGCCGAGGAGCGCCCCAGGACCGGCCGCAGCACGAGCAGCAGCACGACCCCGGCGATGGCGGTCACCGTGGCGGCGAGGGGGGACCAGAGCAGGAGCTGCATCGCCAGCTCGGTGCCCTGGACACGCCGCTCTGCTACCAGGTAGAGCACGTCGAAGGTCCACTTCCCGCCGAAGAAGAACAGCAGGCTGAGCGCCAGGTTGTCGGCGAAGAAGACCGCCTTCAGCCACGACGCCAGGAACGAGACGCAGCTGAGGGCGAGCGCGCCGCACCCGAAGGCGCTGGGCGTCAGCGCGTCGGCGGCGAAGCCCAGCAGCATCCCGACCAGCGCGGCGATCCCGGGGCGGAGGCGGACGGCGGCCAGCAGCGCCGCGATCAGCAGGAAGTCGATCGGCGCCCGCCACCCGAGGAGGGGGCGCAGCGTGAAGTGCAGGAGGACGAGCAGCGCGACCGCGAAGCTGACCCGCAGGAAGCCGAGCACGCTCATGCGGCGGTCGCGTCGTCGGGCGGCGGGACGGTCGGGCGCGCCGGCGGGCGGGCGCCGCTGTCGGTCGCGGGACGTCGGGGCGTCGCGCCCGCGCCGGCGGCGTCGGCCGGGGC
>NZ_JARGEK010000499.1 GCF_029211165.1 Roseisolibacter sp. H3M3-2 | reverse complement strand
CGCGACGCCAACGGTCGGCGCGGCCGATTCCGCCGCGCCGGCGCCGGGCGCGCCCGCCCCGACGCCCGTCGCCCCCGCCGAGACGGCGCTGGTGGCCGGGTCGCGTGCGGCGTACCGGGTGAGTTCGCTGGGCGGGTCGCTGGTGGGCGCCGAGATGCGCACCTACCGCTCGCTGCGGGCGGGCACGACCGGGGCCGCGGAGCTGGCGCCGCGCGGCGACGCGCTGCTGTCGTACCGCCTGGTGGTGCCGGGCGACACGATCGCGCTGTCGCGCGTGCCGCTGCGCGTCTCGCAGTCGGGGAACACGGTGCAGCTGCAGGGGACGGCGGCGGGGCGGCAGGGGCAGCCGTTCCCGGTGTCGATCACGTACAGCTTCGCCCCGGACAGCTACGTGGTGCGCGTGCGCGGCAGCGTGCAGGCGGCGGCCGGGCCGGCGTTCCTGCTGGTCGACCTCCCGCCGACGCTCGCCGTGACGGAGCGCGACACGGTCGACCACTACAACAACCTGGCGTACGCCTGGAAGCCGCTGAACGACGACGCGAGCAGCATCGCCTTCGGCAAGCTGGACCCGGGGGAGCGCGAGCTGGTCGCCGAGCCGCTCGCGTGGGCGGTGGCCAAGAGCAAGTACTTCCTCCTCGGCGTGCTGGCCCCGACCGGGCAGCGGTTCGAGGAGCTGTCGGTGACCGGCGGGGTGCGGCAGTCGAAGGCCGCGACGCGCGCGCAGGGGACGCTGGTGCTCCCGCTGGCGGGCGGCGGCTTCGCGTTCGACTCGTACGTCGGGCCGCAGGAGTGGCGCCGGCTGGTGGCGCAGGGGCGCGAGTTCGAGACGTCGAACCCGTACGGCGGCTGGCTGCAGGGGCTCGTGCAGCCGTTCGCGACGATCGTGATCCGCATCCTGCTGTGGATGCACGACGCGCTGCGGCTGTCCTACGGCTCGGTGCTGATCGTGCTCGGCGTCGCGGTGCGCCTGCTCCTCTGGCCGCTGCAGCAGAACGCGATGCGGTCGCAGATCCGGATGCAGCGCGTGCAGCCGGAGCTGCAGCTCGTGCAGACGAAGTACAAGAACGACCCGCAGAAGCTGCAGCAGGAGATGATGAAGGTGTACGCGGAGCACGGCGTCAGCCCGTTCTCGGCGCTCACCGGCTGCCTCCCGATGCTGCTGCCGATGCCGATCTTCTTCGCGCTCTTCTTCGTGTTCCAGAACACGATCGAGTTCCGCGGGGTGCCGTTCCTGTACCTCCCCGACATCTCGCTGAAGGACCCGTACTACGTGATGCCGGTGCTCGTGGCGGGCACCAGCTTCCTGCTCTCGTGGATCGGCATGCGCGGCGCGCCGCCGAACCCGCAGACGCAGATGATCACGTACATGATGCCGGCGATGTTCCTGTTCTTCTTCCTGAACGTCGCCTCGGGGCTGAACCTGTACTACCTGGTGCAGAACGTGGTGGCGCTGCCGCAGCAGTGGCTGCTGGCGCGGGAGCGGAGCAAGTCGCCGCCGCCGACGGTCCAGGGCACTCCCGTCACCAAGCGGAAGGTCGGATAGCCGCACGAACTGCGGGAGTCGCAACGACGGGAGTCGCGACGGCGGGAGTCGTGACCGCGTGGCCTGAAGCTTGAGGCGACGCAGTCGCGACTCCCGCTTTTTCGACTCCCGCGGTCACGACTCCCGCTCTCGGCGTTCACGCCCGTGGATCTCACGTACATCGGCCACGCCACCCTCCTCCTCCAGCTGGGCGAGGCGACGTTCCTGACCGACCCGAACTTCGACGACGCCCTGGGGCGGTTCGCGATCGGGGAGCGGCTGCGGCGGGTGGCGCCGCCGGGGATCGCGCTGGCGGCGCTGCCGCGGCTGGACGGGGTGCTGGTGACGCACGCGCACCTCGACCACCTGTCGCTGGCCTCGCTGGCGGCGATCCCGCGCGAGGTGCCGGTGGTGGCGCCGCCGTCGGTGGCGCGGTGGCTGGTGGGGCGCGGCTTCGCGCAGGTGCGGGCGCTGGCCCCGGGGGGCACGGTCGAGCTGGCCGGGGTGGCGGTGCACGCCGAGGCGGCGACGCACGTCGGCAGCCGGTACGGCGTCGACCGGTGGCGCGCCGAGACGAACATGTACCTGCTGGAGTCGGGCGCGGGGAGCGTGTTCTTCGCCGGCGACACGGGGCTCACCGCCGACACGCACACGCTGGCCGACCGCGTCTGCCACGCCGCCGGACGCCCGCTCGACGTCGCGCTCCTCCCCATCGGCCACGCGCCGTGGTGGAAGCTGCGGAGCTTCCGCGCCGGCCACCTCACCTACGCCGACGCGCTCGACCTGTTCGAGCGGCTGCGGGCGCGGTGGATGGTGCCGTACCACTGGGGGACGTTCAACCACCTGAGCGCCGGCGCGCACGACGCGATCGACCGGCTGCGCGCGCTGCTGCCGACGCACGCGCGGCGCGAGCAGGTGCGGATCCTGGAGCCGGGGGAGCGGTGGACGGTGAACTGACCACCTGCGACCTGCGACCTAAGGGCCGCTGCTAGGTCGCAGGTCGCAGGTCGCAGGTAGTTTTCCCGCATGACCGCGCACCTCGACGACACCATCGCCGCCCTCGCGACCGCCCCCGGGCGCGGCGCCGTCGCGGTGGTCCGCGTGAGCGGGCCCGACGCGTTCGCGGTGGCGCGGCGGTGCGTGCGCGGGTGGCCGGCGGCGGCGCGCCGCGCGACGCTGCTGGCGGTGCACGACCCGCGCACCGGCGAGCGGCTGGACCGCGCGCTGGTCAGCGCCTTCCCCGCCCCGCGCTCGTACACCGGCG
>NZ_JARGEK010000498.1 GCF_029211165.1 Roseisolibacter sp. H3M3-2 | reverse complement strand
GGGCGCGTCCCCGCGCCGCCCCCCGTCGTCGCCGACCTGCGCGCGGCGTGCGTCCCGCGCGCGGCGAGCGACGGCGGGCAGGACGAGGCCGCGCTCCTTCCCGCGGAGTTCTGCCCGACGCCGGGCTGGGCGCTGCTGCACGGGAGCGCCGGCGTGCGCTGGCCCGTGGGCGCGCGGCTGCACGCGGTGACGCTGGCCGTCGACAACGCGCTCGACGCGACGTGGCGCGACCACCTGTGGCGCGCCAAGCAGGTCGCGCCGCAGCCGGGGCGCAACCTGCGCCTGCTCTACCGGGTGACGCTGTGAGCGCGCGCCGACTGCTGGGCGCGCTCGCCGCGCTGGCGCTGGCCGCGCTGGCGCTCGCCGCCTGCGAGCACCCGATCGCGATCGTCACGCCGCACGTCGAGGCGGCGGACGTGCTGGTGCGCGACGCCGACGGCGCGACGCTGGCGCGCACGCACGACAACCGCCGCTGGGAGGGCGGGCCGCTGGTGGCCCGCGACGGCGCCGCGACCGCGGTGGTGGTCGAGCTGCTCGACTTCCAGGGGCGCGCGCTGTCCGACGCCGCGTCGCGCGCCGACGTCGAGCTGCGGCTCGAGGCCGAGGACGACGGGCGCGTGGCGTGGGAACCGCTGCGCGGGCGCGGGCTCCTGCACGGCCTCGCCGCCGGGCGCACGCGCGTGCGCTTCCTCGTGTGGCACCAGACGCACGCCGACCTCGTGACGCCGTGGATCCCCCTTGAGGTGCGCCCGGCGAGTCCCCCCACCTCCACCGGATCCCCGCGATGACCCGCACCGCCGCCACGCTCCTCCTCGCGCTCACCCTCGCCGCGTGCGGCGGCGACGGCGGGGGCGCCGCCGCGCCGCCGACCGACGCGGCGCCGCTCGTCGTCGCCGAGATGGTGCTGGTCGACGAGTCGGGGACGATGATGTACTCGCACCGCGACCACTGGCACGGCTTCCCGGTGGTGCCGGCGGGGCGGCAGCTCGCGCTGCAGCAGTTCTTCGTCGCGCGCTCGTCCGGGGGCGACGACCACGAGCCACCCCCGCGCGGGGAGTGGTTCTCGCTCGCCGCGCACCCCGACGCCGAGCTGCGCGTGGTGGTCGGGGACACGACGGTCGGCCGCTGGAGCGGCGACAAGGTGCGCGGCGCGCTCGACGGGCGGCGCGCGGGGGCGTCGGTCGTGACGTACGTCGTGCGCCGCGGGGCGACGACGCTGAAGGAGGTCCCGCCGCTGAACTTCGTGGTGCGCTGAGGCGGTATTGACGGCGGCGGGGAATTGTAACTATCATAGTTACATGCCCCGCAGCTCCCGCTTCTCCGTCGCCCTGCACGTCCTCGCCCACCTCGTCGACGCCCCCGAGCCGCAGACGTCGGAGGCGCTGGCCGGGTGCGTGGGGACCAACCCCGTCGTCGTGCGCCGCACCATGGCGGGGCTCCGCGACGCCGGCCTCGTGACCTCGGCGCGCGGCGCCGGCGGCGGGTGGGCGCTCGCGCGCGCCGCCGACCGCATCACGCTGCGCGACGTGCACGCCGCGCTCGGCGAACGGCTGCTGCAGGGGATCGACGTCGGCGGCCCGCACGCGCCCGCGGGCGGCTGCCGCATCCAGCGCGCGGTCGCCGGCACGCTCGACGAGTTCCTCGACGACGCCGAGGCGCTGCTCGCCGCCCGGCTCGGCCGCATCACCCTCGCCGCGCTCGCCGAGCGCGTGCGCGCGCTGGGCCCGGTCGCCACCCTCGCCCCCCACGGTCATGCCTGACGCGACGTACGATTCCCCCTACGACGCCGTCGTCGTCGGCGGCAGCTGGGCCGGACTGGCCGCGGCGATGCAGCTGGCGCGCGCGCGCCGCCGGGTGCTGGTCGTCGACGCCGGCCGCCCGCGCAACCGCTTCGCCGCGCACGCGCACGGCTTCCTCGGGCAGGACGGGCGCGCGCCCGCCGCCGTCATCGCCGACGCGCGGGCGCAGGTGCTGGCGTACCCCACCGCCGAGGTGCGCGCCGACGAGGCGAGGCACGCGGCGGCCGAGGGCGGGCTCTTCGCCGTCGCCCTCGCCTCGGGCGCGACGGCGCGCGCGCGGCGCCTGGTGCTCGCCACCGGGATCGTCGACGAGCTCCCCGACGTGCCGGGGCTGCGCGAGCGCTGGGGGACGGGCGTGCTGCACTGCCCGTACTGCCACGGCTACGAGGTCGGCGACCGACGGCTGGGCGTGCTCGCGGTGGGCGAGGGGAGCCTGCACCAGGCCCTCCTGCTCGGCGACTGGAGCGCCGACGTCACGCTCTTCACGAACGGCACCTTCGCGCCGACGGCGGCGCAGCGCGACGCGCTCGCGGCGCGCGGGGTGCGCGTGCCCGAGCGCCGCGTGGCCGCCGACGTCGGCGAGGCGCCGGCGCTGGCGGGCGTGGTGGTCGAGGGGGCCGACGGCCGCGCCGTGGTCGCCGTCGACGCGGTGTTCACGGCGACGCGCACGCACCTGGCCGGGCCGCTCGCGGGACAGCTCGGCGTGGCGGTGGACGAGGGGCCGATGGGGCCGATCATCCGCACCGACGCCAAGCGGCAGACCACGGTGCCCGGCGTCTACGCCGCGGGCGACGTCGCCCGCGCGCCGCACAACGCGACGTGGGCCGCCGCCGACGGCGTGACGGCCGGCGTGTACGCGCACCAGTCGCTCGCGCTGCCGGCCCCCTGAGCGTCGGCGGCCGCCCGCGCGGGGCTCAGGCGCTCGCCCGCAGCGCCGCCGCCGGGTCGAGGCGCGAGGCGCGGCGCGCGGGGGGCCACGCGGCCACGG
>NZ_JARGEK010000497.1 GCF_029211165.1 Roseisolibacter sp. H3M3-2 | reverse complement strand
GCGATCGCCCGCAGCGCCGCGGCCGGGTCGAGGCGCGGGGCGCGGCGCGCGGGGAGCCACGCGGCCACGGCGGCCACCGCCGCCAGCCCCGCCGACACGGCGAGGTAGGTGAGCGGGTCGGTGGGCGCGACGCCGAACAGCAGCGCCGCCATGAGCCGCGTGGCCGCCAGCGACGCCGCGACGCCGATCGCGATCCCGACCGCGGTGAGCGTCAGCCCCTCGCGCACGAACAGCCAGCGCACCGCGCGCGGCTGCGCGCCCAGGGCGACGCGGAGCCCCACCTCGCGCGTGCGCCGCGACGTCGCGTAGGCGATCACGCCGTGGATCCCGACCAGCCCGAGGAACAGCGCCATCCCGGCGGCGAGCGCCAGCATCACCATCGCGAACGACGCGCGGCGCGTCGAGTCGGCGGCGATGTCGTCGAGCGTGCGCACCGCCGCCACCGGGAGCGACGGGTCCACCGCCCACACGGCCTGCCGCAGCTCGCGCAGGAACGTCGGCGACCCGACGCGCGCCGAGCGCACCGCGTACGCCATCGTCGGGCGCTGGTAGGTGTCGTTGAGCATCGGCCAGTACACGATCGGCGTCGCCGGCGCGTCGAGCCCGTCGTCGCGCTCGTCGCCGGTGACGCCGACGACCTCGCGCCACGGCAGCTCCGGGCTCCCGCGCACGCGCCTGCCGATCGCGCGCGCCGGGTCGCCCCAGTGCGCGCGCGCCAGCGCCGCCGACACGACCGCCACCGGGCGCGCCGCCTCGACGTCGTCCCAGGTCACGGCGCGCCCGGCCACCACCGGGATCCCCATCGTCTCGAAGAAGCCGGGCGCCACCGTCTTGTACCGCCGCGTCGGCGGGAGCGCGCCGGCGGCGACCGGCTCCCCCTCGACGTACACCGGGTTGGTGTTGTCCTCGCCGTCCATGGTGACGTGCGACGCCATGCCGACCGCCGTCACGCCGGGGACGCGCGCGATCCGCGCGGCGATCTCGCGGTGCGTGCGCGCGACCGCCGCCGGCTCCGCGCCGTCGCCCGGGACCGCGACGCGGAACGTCTGCACCGTCTCCGGGCGCGCGAAGCCCGGGTCGACCTGCCGCAGCGCGACGAAGGTGCGCACCATGAGCCCCGACACCACGAGCAGCACGAGCGCCAGCGCCACCTCGGCGACGACCAGCGCGTCGCGCGTGCGCCGCCGCGCCGGCCCGTCGCTCGCCCCGCGCCCGCCCTCGCGCAGCGCGGTTGCGTTCGGGACCCCGCCGCGGGCCACGGTCACGAGCCCCGAGAGCGTGCCCGCCGCCGCGGCGACGGCCAGCGTGAACAGCAGCACCGTCGGGTCGACCGCGATCTCCTCGACGCGCGGCAGCTGCGCCGGCGCGAGGCGCTTCAGCAGCGCGATCGCCCCCTCGGTGAAGACGAGGCCGAGCGCGCCGGCCGCCAGCGCGAGCGCCATCCCCTCGGCGAGCACGCCGCGCGCGATGCGCCCGCGGCTGGCGCCGAGCGCCGTCCGCACCGCGAACTCCTGCTGCCGCCCCTCGGCGCGGATCAGCAGCAGGTTGGCGACGTTCGCGCAGGCGACGAGCAGCACGACGCCGACCGCGCCGAGCAGCACCCAGAGCACGTCGCCGACGCCGCCCACCACCTCGTCGGCCAGCGGGCGCACCGTCGGCTCCAGGCGCAGCGACGCCAGCGCGTCCGGGTGCAGCGGGATCATGCGCGCCACGTCGGCGGCCGCCTGCTCGCGCGTGACGCCCGGCCTCAGGCGGGCGAACGACTCGAAGCCGAAGCTGATCCCGGCCGACGCGTCGGCGCGGTCGATCTGGAGCGGGACCACGACCTCCGGGTCCGCGCGCAGGAAGCGGAACGACGCCGGGAGCACGCCGACCACCTCGGCCACCGCGCCGTCGATCGCGACGGTGCGCCCCACCGCGTCGGCGGCGCCGCCGAACCAGCGCTGCCAGGCGCCGTGCGTGAGGACGACGCGCGGCGGCGCGCCGGGCGCGTCCTCGTCGCGCGTGAACAGCCGCCCGAGCGTCGGGCGCACGCCGAGCAGCGGCAGCGTGGCCGCCGAGACGGCGAGCGCCTCCACGCGCTCGGGCTCCGCGCGCCCGGTGATCGAGACCTGCCGCGTGTCCCACGCGCCGATCCCCTCGAACACGCGCTGGTGGTCGAGGTAGGTGAAGTACGTCGGGGCGCCCTGGTTCACGCGCTCGAGGTTCGCCCCGGGCGCGCGGTGCGCGAGGCTCACCAGCCGCCCCGCGTCGGCGAACGGCAGCGGCTTGAGGAGCACGCCGTTGACGACGCTGAACATGGCCGTGGTGGCGCCGACGCCGAGGGCCAGGGTCAGGACCGCGACGGCGGTGAAGCCGGGCGTCCGGGCGAGCGCGCGGCAGGCGCGGCGGAGGTCGGTGAGCACGACGGCGGCGGGGCGGGGGAGGCGGGGCGGGGGAGACGCCCGTCCCCAAGGGAAGAGCCATGCCGGTCGCCGAGGGGTCGGGATCGCGTCGCAAGTCATTGCACACCAGTCGGTTGGCGTGACGGGCCCGGCGGCCCGCGCGGGGGCGCGTGCGCGCTTGTGGGAACGCGGTGTCCGGATGCGGACACCGGGGGTAGCATCCGCGGCCCGACTCTCGCCACCCGCCCGCCGCATGCTCCTCCTCGTCTCCCTCGTCGCCGCGACGCTCCAGCCCCCGTGCGACGGCGCGCGCCTCGTCGCCGTCCCCGCGCGCCCGCGCCAGGGCGCGCTCTTCCGCGTCCGCGTCGAGGGGGCGCCGGCCGGCGCGGAGCTGCGCGGCAGCG
>NZ_JARGEK010000496.1 GCF_029211165.1 Roseisolibacter sp. H3M3-2 | reverse complement strand
CCGAGGTGTCGCCGGCGGCCGCGCCCGGCGTCGCGCCCGGGGTGCCGCCGCCCCCCGGCGCGACGCCGGGGGCGCGGCCCGCGAGCGAGGCGCGCAGCTCCTGGATGCGGCGCTGGCTCTGGCCGGTCAGCTCCTGCACCTGGATGAGCTGCTCGCGGATCGCGCGCAGGTCGTCCTTGGCGTCGCCTTGGAAGCCGGCGGCGCGCTGCGAGAGGGAGCGCAGCGAGTCCTGCGCCGCGCGGAGCTGCGCCGCCGCGGCGTCGGGCTGCCGGGCGCGCGCCGAGTCCGCGCGCGCCGCCTCGGCGCGCGCGGAAGCGATGTCCTGCTGCAGCACGCGCACGTCGGTGCGCGTGGCGAAGCAGGCGCCGGTCGCCGCCGGGAGGACGGCGACCAGAGCGAGGCGGGCGGCCCGGCGCACGGTCACTGCCCGCCCGTCGGCGCGGTGATGCGGTCGCCGCCCGCCGTCACCTCGAACTCGGCGCGCCGGTTGCGCGACCAGCAGCCCTCTTCCTCGTCGGCGCACGAGCCGCGCTCCTCGCCGAAGCTGACGATCTCCATGCGGTCGGCGGCGATCCCGCGCCCCGACAGCCAGTCCTTCACGGCCGACGCGCGGCGCTGGCCGAGGGCGAGGTTGTACTCGTCCGAGCCGCGGCTGTCGGTGTGGCCGGCGATGCGGATGCGGAGCCCGGCGTTCGCCGTGAGGATCGGGAGCTTGGCCTCGAGCACGGCGCGCGCGTCGTCGCGCAGGTCGGCCGCGTCGTAGTCGAAGTAGACCGGGGCGTTGAGCGTCGCGCGGGCCGACTCGAGCGCGGCGGCCTCGCGGCGGCGGCGCTCCTCCTCCTCGGCGCGGCGGCGGTTCTCGGCGTCGATCGAGTCCTGGTTCACGCGCGGCTGCGTCGTCGTCGTGGGCGTCTCGACCGGGGTCGGCGCCGGCGCCGGCTTCTTGCGGCAGGCGCCGAGCGAGAGCCCGGCGACGGTGGCGAGGACGACGGCGCGGGCGAGCTGGGAACGACGAGCGGTGGGCATGCGGGAGGTCTCCAGGGGATGGGCGGCGGGATGCATCAGGGGGTCGGGAGCCAGGGAGACCAGGATCCCATGCGCGCGCCGCCCGCCCCTCGGGTCAGCTGGCGCGCGCGCCGGGTCTCCGCGTCGATGACGAACAGCTGCTGCGTTCCGGTACGCGTGGTGGCGACCACCAGGTGCCGCGAGTCGGGGGCCCACGCGGGCGCCTCGTTGCGCCCCTCCGACGTGAGCTGCTTCACCCCCCGGTCCCGCAGCGAGATGGTCATCACCTGGAACACCCCGCCGATGAGCGACTGGAACGCCACCAGGCGCCCGTCCGGCGACCAGTCCGGGTCGGACCGGTAGCTCTGCTCGCCGTACGTGAACTGCGTCAGCGCCTCGGCGTTGGTCCCGTCGGCGTCGGTAATATACACCTCCGGGTGCCCGAGGCGGCCCGTGGTGAACGCGATCCGCCGCCCGTCGGGGCTGAAGCTCGGCGACATATTGTCGGTGCCGCGCCCGACCGTGATGCGCCGCGGGCTCCCCCCCGCGAACGGGACCGCGAACAGGTCGACCCCCCGCTCCTGTCCGCTCGCGTAGACGACCGTCTCCCCGTCGGGGGACACCGCGGGCGTGATGTTCGTGACGCCCCCCTGCGCGATCACGCGCGCGCCGCCCGACAGCTCGCGCGCCACGATCTGCTGGTTCCCGCGGTCGGTCAGCACGCTGTGCACCACCGCCCGCCCGCTCGGGTGCCACGCGGGCGACAGCGCCCCGCGGTCGGTCACCGCGCGCAGGTTCTCCCCGTCGCTGTCGACCACCCACACGCGCCGGTCGCGCACGAACGCGATGCGCGACGCCGCGATCCCGCGCACGCCGGTGAGCCACCGCTCCACCTCGTCGGCCGCGACGTGCACCGCGTGGCGCCACTGCGCCGAGTTGGCCGCGCCCGGGAGCGCGAAGTCGCGCACCGCCAGCACCGCCTGCCGCTCGACGTCCTGCACGGCGAGGTGCAGCGCGCCCGTCGCGGTGATCGACCCCTGCACCACGGCCTGCGCCTGCAGCCGCTTGGCGAGCGCGTAGTTGAACGTGGTGCCGCCGGCGGCCAGCGCGTCGCCGCCGCGGACGATCGTCACCCGGTCGCCGAAGTCCCAGTCGCGCTCGAGGATCGCGCGGATCGAGTCGCCGTTGGCGCCCCGCACCGGCAGCACGATGACCCCGGGGCGCGTGCCGGCGGCGTAGGTGAGGCGGACGCTGACGCCGCCGGTGGTGTCCTGCGCCGCGAGCGGCGCGGCCAGGGCGGCGAGCGCCGCGAACGCGAGGGACTGGAGTCGCACGGGAGTCGGGAAGCGCGCGTCAGCGGAGGACGCGCGGGTCGAAGCTGAAGGTCACCGGCAGGACGTCGTCGCGGAACGCCTCGGGGAGCGGACCGAACGCCTTCGCGGCCCCCACCGACTCGATCGCGCCCTGCGCCTCGAGGTCGAAGGCGTAGCTCCCCGACTTGCGCACGACGCGCACCCCCGACACGGAGCCGTCGCGGTGGATCAGGAACGCCACGTCGGCCTGCAGCGCCGCGTCCCGGTTGGGCGGCGCGAAGCGCAGCGCCACCTGGCGGACGATGTTCTGCAGGTACCCGGGGTACGGGAATTCGAGCCCGCGCACGTTGACGTTCGCGACGTCCGTGCCGCGGCCGCCTTCCGCGCCGCCGCCGGCGTGCGGAGGCGTCGCCGGCGTCGCACCCTTCGGCAAGTCGGATCGTAGCCATGTCGTTCTGTGAGCCAAGGAG
>NZ_JARGEK010000495.1 GCF_029211165.1 Roseisolibacter sp. H3M3-2 | reverse complement strand
CGACGTCGGCGGTCGCGCCGGTGAGCACCCGCGCGTCGCCGAGCGACACGCCGCCCGCGTGCTCCGCGGCCAGCCGCGCGCACGCGGCCGCGGCGGCGCACAGCCCCGCCGCGCCGACGATCCCGAACACCATGCGCTTGGTCATGCGGTCCTCACTTGGCCCAGGCGTAGCGCAGCCCGGCGTACACCGTGCGCGGCGCGCCCGGCGTGAACTGGTCCGGCTGCACGCGGTCGTTGAAGGTGAACCCCGCCAGCTCGGCGTAGGTGCGGTCGGTCAGGTTCAGCACGCGCCCGAACAGCTCGACGTGGCGCGTCAGCTGCGCGTTGGCGTGCAGGTGCAGCACGTCGTGCCCGCCGTACGCCTTGGGCGCCGTCGGGCGGCTCTGCGCGTCGAGGAAGTAGCCCGCGACGTACGACCCGGTGTGCGACCACTCCGCCGCCAGCCGCCCGCCGCGCAGCGCCCGCGGGCTCCACGACAGCAGCGCGTTGCCGAGCTGCGTCGGCGCCTGCTCGACGTCGAGCCCCGCGTAGCTGATCGCCGGCGTCGGCGCGTACGTCACGTACCGCTGCGCGCTCACCGACCAGGAGAGGTCGAGCTTCAGCGTCGGCAGCAGCATCGCCCCCGCGCTCGCCTCGACGCCGCGGTGGCGCGTGGTGCCGGCGTTGCGCGCCTCGCGCAGCCCGTCCGGGCGCGTGAAGGTCAGGATGTCGTCGCGGATCGTCATGTCGTACGCCGACGCCTGGTACAGCACGCGCCGCCCGAGCTGGCCGCGCAGCCCGACCTCGCTCGACGCCACCTTCACCGGCTTGAGGTCGACCGTGTTCGCCGTCGTCCCCTGCGTGAACAGCTGCCCCTGCCCGGGCGCGCGGAAGCCGGCGCGCCAGCTCGCGAACACCCCGAGCGCCGGCGACGCCTCGTACGTCACGCCGACCTTGGGGCTCAGCCGCGTGTACGTGCGCGACGTGTTCTCCGGCACGCGCCACCGCCCGGCCTGCGTCGGGGCGAGGTTCGTCGTGTAGTCGTACGCCATCCAGTCGTAGCGCGCCCCCGCGTCGATCCGCAGCCGCGCCGTCGGCGCCACCTCGGCCTGCACGTACGGCGACGCCTGGCGGTACGTCACGTCGTAGTCGTACACCGCGCGCGTCGCCTGCGCGCTGTCGTAGCGCAGCGCCACCCCGCTCCCGCTGCGGAACAGGCGCAGCGAGTCGGCGCGGTAGCTCCCCGGCGTCAGGTCGAGGTCCGCCCCGGCGATCAGCTTCGCCCGGAGCCCCGGCAGGTCGCGCCGCGCCTTGGCCAGCAGCCCGTACGACGTGCTGGTCGTCGCCCACGCCTGCGGGTCGAACGTGAGCTGCCAGTTGGGGAGCAGGTCGAGCTGGTTGTAGCGCACGTACGGCGCGACGCTCCAGCTGGCGCGCTCGGTCTGCCGCTCGACCGTCGTCGCCCCGCGCACCGCGCGCACCTGCCGGTAGGCGAGCGGCGAGCGGTTGAGCGGGTCGCGCCGCGCGAACTGCGCCGAGTCCTGCGCGATCGCGTCGTTCTGGTCGACGCGCGTGCCGGTGACCGTGGTGCGGACCGTCAGCCCGTCGTTCCCGAAGTGGTCCCAGCGCAGCGTGGCGCTCTGCCGGTCGTAGGCGTTCCGGTCGCGCCACCCGTCCATGCGCGTGAGGTTCAGGTCCGCGCGCACGCCGTCGCGCCCGCGCGTCGTGCCGCCGCTGGCGAGCACGCGCCCGTAGCCGTAGCCGCCCCCCTCGGTCGCCACCTCGACGCTCGGCGCCGCCGGCGCGGGGCGCGTCAGCACGTTCACCACGCCGCCGATCGCGTCCGAGCCGTAGAGCGCCGTGCCGGGGCCCTTGAGCACCTCGATCCCGCCGCTCTGCGGGATGTTGACCTCGTACAGCGCGTTGTGGTTGAAGAAGCCGGTCGCCCGCGTCGGGATCCCGTCCTCGAGGTAGAGGTACATCGGCTTCGTGGTGATCGGCTGCCGGATCGCCATCGAGTGCCCCTCGCCCGAGAGCTGCGACACGTACACGCCCGGCACGCGCTTGAGCACCTGCGCCGGGTGCGCGGCGCGCGCCAGCCGTACCTCGGCGCCGTCCAGCACGTCGATCGTCGCCGACGCCTCGGCGCGGCGCTGCGTCTCGCGCGTCGCGCTCACCACCACCGGCGCGACCACGGTCGCCTGCTCGACCAGCGTGAGGTCGGCCCGAACGCCGGCGGCGCCGACCTCGAGCTCGCGGCGCGCCTCGCCGAGCCCGACGCGGCGCGCGACCAGGGTGTAGCGCCCCGCCGGGACGCCGCGCACGGCGAAGCGCCCGGCCTCGTCGGTCATGGCGCCGCGCGGCGTGCTCCCGGCCGCGCCCTGCAGCAGGACCATGACGTCGCCGAGCGGGACGCCGGCGGGGGTGGTGACGCGCCCCTCGACGGTGCCGTCGCGCGCGGGCTGCGACGCGGCGGGGGAGGACGCGGGCGCCTGCGCGGGGAGCGCGCCGGCGGCGGGGAGGAGCAGCGCCGCCGCGAGGGCGGCGCGCGTACGGGTGGTGCGGGACATGGTCGGGCCCTGGCGGAGGGGACCGCGTCACGTCCGGCGCGAACCGGAAGGGTAGCCGGACGGCGACGGCGGCGTCGATGGGGACGCGTCGTCGGAGTCGCCGGGCCGTGGGGCTCAGGTACGAGCTCGGGGGGCCGCGCGCGGCGGCCCGGGCCGGCGACTCAGGCCGGGGCCGGGGGGCCGTTCGCGAACGGGAGGAGGCGCGGGGCGGCCGCCTCGTGCAGCGCCGGGGCGGGGGCGGGC
>NZ_JARGEK010000494.1 GCF_029211165.1 Roseisolibacter sp. H3M3-2 | reverse complement strand
CCGCCGCCGCCGCCGCGCACGCCGCGACCCGGGCCGCGGAGCGGCCCGCCGACGGCCGGGCGGGGACCGCTCGGCGCGCGTGGGGCGTGGGGGCGATGGACATGGCGGGATCGGCGGGGACGGATGCGACGAAGTCGCGTCTCCGATGACGCGGCGAGTCGGACACGACTGGCCGGGGCGACCGTGGCCCGCGCTCGTCGGCGCGGCGGTCGCCATGTGCATCGGGACGCGACTCCCTGACGCGGAGTCTAGGCCGCGCCCCGGCGAAGTCAACCCGCGGCGGGTCGCGTTGACTTCGCGCGGCCGCGGGCTACACTGGCTCGGAGGGAGTCGCGTCCCGATGCGATCGGCCGCCGCGTGAGCGCGCAGCCGGGCGAGCCGTCACGGCCCGCCGCGCGTCGGCGGCGCGACTTTCGTGCGTTCGGACCACGCGATCCCCACCACGCACCCGGAGCGCCGCATGCGCAGCCCGCTGAGTGCCCCCGAGCACCGACTCCCGCCCCCCGAGCGCCGCGACCACGCCGCGCCGCCCGCCCCCTCGACGCGCGCGACGGCCGCCTGGCCCGCGCTGTTCGTCGCCGCCGTGCTCACCGCGACGCTCGGCGGCCGGTGGGGCGCCGACGCCGCGCGCGGCCTCCACGCGCCGCTCGGCGCCCTCGGCGCGATCCTGTTCTGGGTCGGAGTGCTGATGCTGCTCGAGCGCCGCCGCCGGCGGGACCGCGCGGTGCGCCGCGTCGCCCGCTCGCCCTCGCCGCGCGCACCGCACCGGCGACCGCTGCGCTACCTGCGCCGTCCCTGATGGCGCTCCCGTCGGGCCGGTCGTACGTTGGGGCCAGGCTGTGCCGGCTTTCTCGTCCACTCCGACCCGACAGGTCCGCGAGCCATGGCGAAGACCGAGACTCCCCGGAGGTTCGCGGCCGCCCCGTCGGCCGACCTCTCCCCCGCGGCCGCCCCGGCCGACGTCGCCCCCGGCGAGCCGCCGGAGAGCCTGGACAAGGTCCGCGACATCCTGTTCGGCGGGCAGATGCGCGCCGTCGACGGCCGGCTGCAGGCGCTCGAGGAGCGGCTGCTGCAGGAGCAGGCGCAGATGGCGGCGGCCCACCGCGGCCAGCTCGGCGCCCTCGAGACCGAGCTGCGGCGCGAGCTGCAGGCGCTGGCCGACCAGGCCGCGGCCGACCGCACCAAGCGCGCGGAGGAGCTGCGCGCGCTCAACGTCGACCTGCGCGACGCGCTCCGCGGGCTGGAGAAGCGGCACGTGCGGCTCGAGGAGCTGGCCGGCGCCGCCGACGCGGAGCTGCGCGACAGCATCCTGGAGCAGTCGCGCGCGGTGAACGCGCAGCTGGAGCGGCTGTCGCAGCGCGTGACCGCCGACCTCACCCGCGAGGTGTCGGGGCTGCGGCACGACAAGGTGGACATCGCGTCGCTGGTCGGCGTCTTCTCCGACATGGCGGGCCGCCTCGGCAGCGCCCTCGACAACGGCGCCGGCGCTGTCAGGGATGGCCCGAGGAGCTGACCGTGCCGGACCACGGCGCGCCGGCGCCGACCGACGAGCAGCTGCGTGAGCTGTCGGAGGTCCGCGAGCTGCTGTTCGGCGCCGAGCGCCGGCAGCTGGAGGAGCTGCGCCGCCGCGTCGACACGATCGAGCTGAGTCCCGACGAGCTGGCGGAGAAGCTGCCGCGCGCGCTGGCCATGCGCTCGGCGCGCGACCGCGAGCTGGCCGCGGCGCTCGGGCCGACGGTGGAGCGCGCGATCGGCGAGTCGGTGCGCCGCAACCCGCGCGACCTCGCGACGGCGCTCTTCCCGGTGCTCGGCCCGGCCATCCGGTCGGCGATCGCCGAGGCGATGGCGGGGCTCGTCCAGTCGATCAACCGGTCGGTGGAGCACGGCCTCTCGCTGCGCGGGCTGCGGTGGCGGCTGGAGGCGTGGCGCACCGGCGTGCCGTTCGCGCAGATCGTCATCACCCACACGCTCGTCTACCGCGTCGAGCAGGTCTTCCTCGTGCACGCCGAGACGGGGCTGCTGCTCGCGCACGTGCCCGAGCACAGCGGCGACGACGCGAACCTCGTCTCGGGGATGCTGACCGCGATCCGCGACTTCGTCACCGACTCGTTCGACTCCAAGGACACCGGCGAGCTGCGCACGCTCCGCGCCGGCGACGTGTCCGTGCTCGCCGAGCCGGGGCCGCAGTGCTACGTGGCGGCCGTCGTGCGCGGCCACCACGCGCCGTCGCTCGTCACCCGGCTGCAGCAGACGCTGGAGACGATCCACGTGCGCTGGTTCGACGCGCTCGTGGCGTTCGACGGCGACAGCGCCCCGTTCGAGGGGACGCGGCCGCTGCTCGCGGAGTGCCTCGAGACCGTGCTGTCCGACGGCGCGGCCGCGCCGCGCCGCGGGGCGGCGCGCTTCGCGTGGCTCCTCCCGGTCGCGCTCGTGCTCCTCGCCGTCGGGGTGCCGTCGTGGCGCGGGGCGGCGCGCTGGCGGCGGGCGGGTTCCGCCTTCGAGGCCGAGCCCGGGGTCGTGGTCGTGCGCGCCGAGCGGTCGTGGGGGCGCTGGTCGTTCGCCGGGCTGCGCGACCCGCTGGCGCGCGACCCCGCCGTCGTGCTCGCGGGGCTCGGGATGGACACCGCCGGCGTGCGCTGGCGCTGGGAGCCCTTCGTCTCGACCGAGCCCGCGCTCGCGCTGGCGCGCGGCCGGCGCGTGCTCGCCCCGCCGCCCAGCGTCGCGCTCCGCATGCGCGGCGACACGCTGGTGGCCGTGGGCACGGCGCCCGCCGACTGGGTCGCGCGCGCGGCGTCGGTCG
>NZ_JARGEK010000493.1 GCF_029211165.1 Roseisolibacter sp. H3M3-2 | reverse complement strand
GGCGCGGGTGGACGCGGAGCTGGCGGCGCTGCTCGCCGAGCGGGCGCGCCTGGCCGGCCGGATCGGCGCCGAGAAGCGCCGGCTGGGGCGGCCGACGCTCGACCCGCCGCGCGAGGCGCAGGTGGTGCGCCGGGCGGCCGAGCTGGCGCGGGCGGCCGGGATGGCCGACGAGGAGGGGGTGCGGGGGGTCTTCTGGCAGCTGATGGCGATGGCCCGGCGGGCGCAGGCCGGAGGGGGCGGCTAGGTTAGGGGGCCCGCCTCCCCCCAGCCGTCCCGTCGTTGTCGCCCCTCCGCTGGCTCGTCACCCTCCTGTCGTTCGCCGCCGCCGTCGGCGCCTCCGCCTACGTGGTGTGGAGCAGCTGGCCGACGGGGGGCGCGTCGGTCAACCTGCCGCTGCTGGCGCACCTGCTGGGGGGCGGCGCGTTCGCGGCGGAGCTGCTGGCGCGGGCCTGGAAGATCCAGCTCTCGGCGCGGGCGCTGCACCTCCCGCTCGGCTTCGGCGCGGCGCTGCGCGTGTGCCTGGGCGGCGACTTCGGCGCCGCGATCACGCCGGCGCGCTCGGGGGCGGAGCCGGCGCGCTACCTGGTGCTGACCGAGGCGCGCGTGCCGGCGGCGGGGCGGCTGCTGATCCTGTTCGCGGAGCTGTTCCTCGAGGTCGTGTCGCTCGCGCTGGTGGCGCTCGGGCTGGCGCTGGTGTTCCGCGGCGGCGGCGCGGCGCTCACCGGGATCCAGGGGCTGGTCGGCGGCTACGCGGCGTTCGTGATCGGCGTCGGCGTGTTCGGGATGGCGCTGGCGCGCCGCAACGCGAGCGGGCCGCCGCCGGGGTGGGCCGCGGCGCTCGGGCTGCACGCGGGGCGGTGGCGCACGATCCAGCGCTCGCTGCGCCAGCTGCGCACCAGCGTGCAGGGCGTGCGCGAGGCGCGCATGGGGATGATGGCGCTCGCGCTGCTGGCGTCGGTGGCGCACGTCGTCGCGCGCGTGCTGGTGCTGCCGGGGCTCGTGGCCGGGGCGGTGCTCGCGGGGGCGGCGGCCGCGCCGCTGACGCGCGACGCGATGGCGCCGCTGGTGCTCTGGCCGCTGGCGCTGCAGTACGGCGGCGTGGTGGCGCCGGCGCCGGGCGGGGGCGGCTTCATCGAGGCCGCGTTCGGGGCGACGCTCAAGAGCGCGATCCCGGCGCGGCTGTTCGGCGCGTCGCTGATCTGGTGGCGCGTCTACACGTTCTACGCGTACGTGGCGCTGGGCGGGCTGGCGGCGGGGCGCACCGTGCTGCGCGCGCTGCGGCAGCGGCGCGCGGGGGCACACGCGAACGGCGCCGCCCCCGACTCGTCGGAGGCGGCGCCGGCGACGGCGCGGTGAGCGGAGACTACTGCTCGTCCGCCGAGGGGCCGTAGGTCCCCGGCACCGGCACGCCGAGGAGGCGCAGGTAGACGCCGAGCTGCGCGCGGTGGTGCACGAGGTGGCTGATGCCCGCCATGCGGAGCGCGACGGCGCGCGGCGCCGCCATCATGACCTGCGGGCCGGCGCGCAGCGTCCACGTGCGCCCGACGTCCTCCCACGTCAGCGCCTGCACGGCGGCGCGCAGCTTGGCGGCGCCGGCGTCGAAGCCGGCGAGCAGCTGCTCGGTCGACTCGAAGGGGACGGTCGCGTACTCGCCCTTGGCGAAGTCCAGCTCGTCCCTCGAGGCGATCGACGTCGCGAAGCCCATCAGCTCGACGAGGTGCGCGCCGAGCCGGCCGAGGTTCATCGACTTCTCGTGCGGGACGTAGCCCGCCTGCGCGTCGGGCACGCGCTCGAGCGTGGTGCGGGCCACCGACAGCTCGCGGTCGAGGTCGGGGTAGAGGAGCTGCGCCGGGGACTGGTCGTTCATCGGGGCGGGGGAACGGGGTCGCCGTGGCGGCACGCCACGCAGAGGATGGGGCGGCGGTACTCGTGCACCATGCGGCGCCACCACGAGCCGTGGAGGTGGCGGCTGCAGAGGATGCGGCGGCACCGCTCGCAGGTGCCGCCCGTCATCAGGTCGAGGCGGCCGCCGCAGGCGTCGCACTCGGTCCCGAGGTCGGTGCGGCGGAGGAATCCTTGCTTGAACACGCCGGCAATCTACTCCGCGCCGCGCTCGGACGCCTCCATGTGGGTGAGCACCACCTCGGGGCGGACGTCCTGCGCCAGCTCGTCGAGCGCCGGGTCGCGCGCCTGCTCGATCCCCATCCGGCGCGCCATCTCGCGGACGAGGGTGATGAGCTGGGTGACCTCGTGCTCGGCCAGGAGGCTCACCTGCAGGTCGAGGTCGGCCCGCTTGTCGGCCTGCGCCTGCATCCGGTTCTGCGAGATGAGGACGAACGTCGAGAGGAAGATGGCCTCGACGGACGCGACCATCGCCAGCACGGTGAACCCGGGGTCGAACTGCCGCACGCCGGGGACGACGCCGAGGTTCCCGACCACCCAGGCGCCGAAGAGCACGAGGTGGATGCCGACGAACCGCATGCTCCCCGCGAAGCGCGTGATCGCGTCGGCGGCGCGCTCCGGCGTCGCGCGGCGCGCCTCGTCGTGCCGGCGCCGCTCGAGCAGCGCGGCGATGTTGCGCGCGACGACGTCGGCGACGTCGGACGGGGGGGCGCGCTCGTGCGCGCGGCGGTCGGCGGATGGGGGCATGCCGGCGGGACGCGCAATGCGCGCGCCCCGGGCGCTGGCGGCGTGCCGGTCCGGGCGAAAGGTTGACGGGGTCCCCCGCCCCGTGCCGATGCGCCCGCGCCGACTCCCGCGCCCGCTCGCCCTGGCCCTCGCGGCCGACCCGACCGCCCTCGCCGCGCTCACCG
>NZ_JARGEK010000492.1 GCF_029211165.1 Roseisolibacter sp. H3M3-2 | reverse complement strand
ATGGGCGGCGGCACGCGCGGCGGCGGCCGTCGCGCGGTTGGTGAGCCCGATCGGCGACCCGCCGGCGCCGTTGGCGACCACGGGCGCGGTCGCGCGCAGCTGGCCCAGCACCGCCGGCATGTCGCCCTTGAACGTCGACGGCGGGAGCGCGTACGCAGCGGCCAGCACCTGCGCGGCCGTGCCGTCCACCGCCAGCGGGCGCCCCGCGTCGACGAGCGGGCGCGGCGGGCCGACGAACGCCGCGGGCCGCGCCGCGATCCCGGTGGCGAGCGCGCGCCCGAGCTGCACGCCGAAGTCCACCGGCACGCGCGTCGGCAGCGCATTGCCGAGCAGCGCCTCCAGGAACGCGCGGCGCGCGTCCCAGATCGCCTGCCGGCGCGCCGTCTGGTAGTGCAGCTGCCGCCACCGCAGCAGCGCCGCGACGATGCTCGGGCGCGCCAGCGCCATCAGGCGCCCGACCTCGAACGCGCCGGCGAGCGACAGGTCCTCGCGCCCGTCGGGGATCACGATGCGCAGCTGGTCGGCCGCGTGCGCGAGCGGCAGGCGCCCCTCGGGCGGGTCCTCGGTGGGGTGCGGCACGAGCGGGCCGCGGTACCAGATGCGCGCCGAGTCGCCGCGCCGCGTGCGGTGCGCGAGGCCCACGTGCCCCGTCTCGACCACCTCGAGCGGCGGGCGCCCCGCCTCGGGCTTCGCGTCCGCCGGCGGCTCGGGCGGCACCGTGCCGAGCAGCCCCGAGTCGACGGTGCGCATCAGCGTCTCGAAGGTCAGCGAGCCGACCGACGTGAAGCTCCAGTGCAGCAGCACCGGGAAGCGGTACACCGGGTCGAACGGGATGGAGACGTCGGGGCGCCCCGCCTTCCCGAACGGGCGCGCCATCTCCAGGTACACGTCGGCGCTCGCGTGCTTCGTCGCGTCGGCGCGCGAGAAGCCGGTGCCCGCGACGGCGGAGGTGTTGGCGACCGCGGCGTGCGTGGGGGCGAGCGGCGCGACCACCGTCCCGTCGAACGGCGCCGTCGCGCCGGCGATCGACGACGCGATCCCCGCCACCGCGGGCGCCGCGCCCATGGTGATCCGGTCGTACGCCGCCAGCTCCAGCGTCGCGCGCTCCAGCACCAGCGGCGGGAGCGTGAACGCCCTGGGCGGCGGCGCCTCGGGGAGCAGGCGGTCGAACTGCCCCTCCAGGTTCACGAGGCAGGCGAGGTACTTCACCGGCGCCTCGTTCCCCGCCGCGTCGCGTCCCGCCAGCGGGAGCCGGTTGGACACGACCACGGCGAGGAAGCCGTCGTCGTCGCCCATCATCAGCTCGGTGTCGTGGATGTCGACCTCGCGCGCGTGCGCCAGCAGCGGCACGTCCTTGCGCGTCGGGAAGATCCGGTGCACGACCGAGCGCCGCACGATCAGCGTGTTGCCGACCTCCACGTCGGGGGCGCCGTCGAGCGTCACGCCGGAGGTGATGCACTCGCCGACGGGCTGGTTGGGCTTGAGCTCCGCCTCCCCCTCGGCGACCAGCACGAGCGCGAGCCACGGCGTGCCGCGCAGCGACGGGCCGAGCAGCCGCTCCCACGGGAGGGTGCGCCGCTTGATGACCACCTGCGGCAGCCGCATCCCGTACGCCCCCTCGGTGTTGGCCGGCGGGAACGTCGACAGCACCTGGTCGGGCGGCAGCTGGAAGCGCGGCGCGCGCACGCGCAGGTGCGTGGGGAGCGGCGCGACCTTCAGGTCGTCGGCGCCGAGCGCCCCGTCGGGCCCCGACGCGGCCAGCTCCTGCCGCGCGGTGAGGCGGTAGTCGCCCGCCTCCAGCGGCGGCTCGATCTTCGAGTAGAGGACGAACTTCCCCTCACCGACGGCCATTCGTCCCTCCCTTCGTCGTGGTCGTCTTGCGGCCCGCGCGGCTGGTCTTCAGCGCGTCGGCCGGCGCCTGCACGCCGCGCGTCCCCTTCGGCTCCTCCCACCGCACGCGGCACCCGGCGCCCTCGGCGGCGAGCACGCGCCCGGCCACCGCGGTCACCCCGCGCTCGGCGAGCAGGCGCGCCGTCTCCTCGACCGTCGTCGCGCCGGCGAGCACGCCGGCCAGCCGGCGGTCGCCGCTCCCGCGCACCGTCACCGCCGCGGGCGCCGGCTTGCGCGACGCCGCCAGCGGGTAGACCAGCGCCGTGTACGCGCCGGCCATCACGATCGTCGGCGGGCGCGGCGTGCCGTCGCGCTGCCGCGCCCGGGCGGCGCCGCGCAGCGACAGCTCGATCCCCTCCAGCGACTCGCCGGCCGCCTCGGCGACGACGACCACCAGCGTGCGCGGCGCGCGCTCGAAGCGCGTCGTCACCGAGGTCGCGTCGCGCACCACGTCGGCGGCGGTCATCCACCCGAGCTGCGGGGCGGCGCGCGGCGCGTCCACGGCCAGCGTGCAGCCGGCGCCGAGGGCGACGTGCGTCCCGAGCGCGGCGACGCGCGCCTGCTCGTGCCACCCCGCCATCCCCTCGACGACGTCGAGCTGCCCGTCCGACTGCACGGCGATCAGCGCGGTCTCGGGCGGCACGGGGACCGTCGCCTCCTTCCCGCTCGGGTCGCCCGCCTCGACGTCGGCCAGCACGGTGCCGTCGCCGCGGATCATCGTCACGCGCGCGGCGCCCGCGACCACCAGCGCCGGGCGCGCCTGCGCGCGGTCGTCCACGTCGATCGCGGCGTCGGGGGACTGCAGCACCACCAGGTCGCCCGGCGGGAGCGGCGTCGCGTCGTCGGTCCGCGCGGCGCGCGCGCCGCGCCCGCAGTTCGCCGGCGGCGTCGCCAGCTCGGCGACGATCGCGTCGGCCGGGCGCGCG